>JAFDED010000010.1 GCA_019310535.1 Deltaproteobacteria bacterium | reverse complement strand
AAGGCGTGCATGGAAGTGTGCACCATATTTTGCGCCACCGCCAACCCGCTGGAGGTTCTGGTGGCCCGGACGGAGCAGGGAAGGGGCATCCTGGGGGTCATCGACGGAAGCCCCCCAAAAGGGGTGGAATCCGAAAAGGATGTGGAACATCGAAAAAACTTTCTCCGTACAATTGGCTACAAACGATGAAATCCGGCCAAGTGTCGATGGCGCTGGGAGTATGTGGTGCATGGCGGGACGTCAGTGTCAGCCCGGGAAATGATGCTCTGGCCCCGGAAGCGACGGGAAGGTCCGGCAGTCTCCGGATGTTGAAAATTCAACACAGGCCCATGGGGAGAATTCCAACATAGTTGTTTTTTCTTCCATATTTCCCCATTTCAGTATATATTGCAAAAAAGACGGGATTAAGGTGATTTTCTCTCTGGCGCGCTGAATCGTTGCGTGAACTGTAAGGAACCATTGCATGATCCATCCACCAGTCGGGAATGGAGGAGGGAAGCGGCATGCTGGAGAGGGAGGGGTAAGAGCAGGGGCGAAAGAAAGAGGAGCGGTCGGCTCCCTGCAGGGGCAAATGAATCCTGAAGCGCGCGTGAATTCCCCCTTGCGGCCGTTCGGTTTACGAAGGTACGACGTGTATTCATCCCTCCTATTGCCGGATCGAAGTCTTCACGGATAATGCCGCTTATAGGATGAGGGCACACCCATGGGTTCTACGGTGTCTCGCATACAGGTTCTCCCGGAGGAGTTGGCCAACAAGATCGCCGCCGGAGAAGTCGTTGAGCGGCCGGCCTCGGTGGTTAAGGAACTGGTGGAAAACGCTCTGGATGCCGGAGCCGGTTCCATAGTGGTGGAGATCCGCGACGGGGGTCGCCGTCTCATTAGTGTGGAGGATGACGGAGAAGGCATGGGGCCGGAGGATGCCCTGCTGGCCTTCCAGCGGCATGCCACCAGCAAGATAGCGCGGCCTGAGGACCTGTATGCCATCCGGACGCTGGGATTTCGGGGGGAAGCCCTCCCCAGTATAGCCGCTGTGTCGCGGGTGACGTTGACGACCCGTCGTCGGGGCGACCCCGAGGGGTTTCGTGTTGACCTGGAAGGAGGCGTCATCCAGAGGGCAGAGGCCGCGGGTTGCCCCGTGGGCACCGGTCTGGTGGTGAGGGACCTGTTTTTCAACATGCCGGCCCGGCGAAAGTTTCTGAGGGGGGCAAAATCAGAGACCGACCATATAGCCGAAGTTGTGGGGCGGGCGGCGCTGGGAGTGGAGGATATCTCATTCCGGTTGAGCGCCGGAGGGCGTGAGTTATTCCGGGTTTCCGGAAATGGCGGACTTAAGGAAAGGATTGCCGGGCTCTTCGGGCGAAGCCTCCTTGAGACCCTCATTCCTGTGGAACGGACATGGGGGGAGATGGGACTGAAGGGGTGGATTTCCCGGCCGGATACCACGAGGGCCACGGCCCGGGAAATCCTCGTCTTTATCAACGGCAGACCGGTAAGGGATCGAGTTGTCCTGCACGCACTCCTGGAAGCCTTTCGATTCATGGGCCCCAGGGATCGGTATCCGGTGGCCGTGCTGTTTCTGGAGATACCCCCCTCAGGAGTGGATGTTAACGTACATCCCGCCAAGCACGAGGTGCGCTTCGTGGATGGAGCCGCCGTGCATCAACTGGTCTCCTATGGGTGTCGGGCGGCTCTTGAGGCCGCGGGAATACCGGAGGCTGGACAGGGAAAGGACCCGTCGTCGGATTTCCAGTCCATGCCCACTCCATCCCAGCGGGTGGCTCAGACCGCTTGGCCTGCGGAATCATGGGACAAGCATCACTTTCGCTCCCAAGAGGCGCCGCTTCGTCTGATTCCTTTTCCCGCTTCGGAACAGGGCCTGGCAAGGCTTCCCCTGGTGGGGCAGTTCCATCGCAGCTATATTGTGCTGGATGGAGGTGACGAGCTTATTTTAGTGGATCAGCACGCTGCCCATGAGCGAATAGTATTCCATCGCCTGCAGACGGAAATTCGCCGGGGAACAGCCTCCTTTCAACGGTTGCTCGTCCCGCAGGTAGTAGAACTTCCCCCCCGAAAGGGAAGAGTTCTGGAAAAACACATGGACAGCTTGCGCAGCCTCGGGGTTGAGGTGGAGCTTTTCGGCGAGGGGAGCGCGGTGGTGAAGGGACTGCCCCCGCATCTGAAAGATGTTGAGATGGTTCAGATGATAAGGGATTTGGTGGATGAGCTGGCTGAAATGCCTTCCTCAAGATGCATGGAACAGGGTTTGGATCGATTGTTGATTGTTCTGGCCTGCCATGGGGCGGTTCGCGCAGGGCAGACACTTGAGTCTGATGAGATGCGGCATCTGCTGGAAGAGCTGGACCGCGTGCCCGGAGCCCGGACCTGTCCTCATGGGCGGCCCGTTGTTGGGCGCTTTCCGCTGTCCGCAATCGAGAAGATGTTTCATCGGAGATAGGCTGGAGTCGGGGGCACCATGGATACCGCACGGGTGGGAGTTCTGCTGGGACCTACCGCGTCGGGGAAAACAGAGACTTCACTGAGCCTGGCCAGGAGACTGGATGCTGAGATCCTCTCGGCCGACTCCATGCTGGTGTATCGCTACATGGACATCGGCACGGCCAAACCTACAACAGCGCAACGCCAACAGGTAACTCACCATGTCATCGATGTAGTGAATCCCAACGAGCCGTACGACGCCGCATGGTACAGGCGTGATGCCCTTCGCGCTGTCCGCGATATTGTCAACCGGGGGAAACGCGTCCTGGTGGTGGGAGGCACGGGATTATACCTCCGGGCCCTGACCATGGGACTTTTTTCCGGCCCCGGAGCGGATCCGCGATTGCGACGGCAACTGGAGGAATGGGGAAACTCTCGGCTGTACAAGAGACTTCTGGAGGTTGATCCCGAGGCTGCTGCACGGCTTCACCCAAACGACCGCGTCCGCATGATACGAGCCATAGAAGTTTACTGCCTGACGGGCAAACCCATCAGCCTGTTCCAGCGCGAACACGGGTTCGCGCGCCCGCTTTTCCCTGTACTGTTCTTGGGGTTACAGGTGGACCGGCAGACGCTGATAAGCCGGATTCATCGGCGTGCGGAGAAAATGTTTTTGACAGGGCTGATGGAGGAGATCGAGGCTCTGGTGGCACGAGGCTATGGCCCTCAACTGCGGCCAATGCAATCCTTTGCCTATAGACACGCTTACAATGTATTGATCGGAAGAATCTCCCGTGAAGAAGCAATCCGCCGGATGACCCGTGATACGTGGCGTCTGGCGCGTCGCCAGATGACATGGTTTAAAAAAGAGCCCGATATACTGTGGCTTCCTTGTACCGAGGAGGATACAATGGCGGGCCTCCTGGAAGAATTCTGGGATTCAACGAGCAAAAGCGTCATTGCCCGCGCAATGACTGCTCCCTGAACTCGGAGGAGACGACATGAGGAGGACCTTCATAGCCGGAGGTGCAGTGGTGATCTTGCTTCTGTGCACAGGATGTGTCGTGCACCACCCGCGTCCTTCCATAAGCGAGATCGGAACAGCCAAACATCACGTCAACAGCGGTATGATGCTGTTAGAAAAGGGAAAGATCCCGGACGCAATGTGGCAATTCGACCGGGCCATTGATTTGGATCCGTCCATGGCCAAGGCATATGTGGGACGAGCCATGGCTTATCTGGTCAACAACGACCTGAAGCGATGCAAGGCCAACCTTAAGGTTGCCCGATTCGTTGCGCAGGGGGACGAAGATTGGATCAATGTGTACATTGGTTACATGCGTTTTTACCCGGCGCAAAAGCAGACCGGATGGCTGGAAGCGACCCGGAAAGAGTTCGAAAAAGCCCTTGAGATCGATCCAACATATAAGGCAACGTACTTTTACATGGGTATGGCGTATAAGGAAGCCTTCGATTTTAAGTATGCGGAAAGGATGTTTGAACGGGTTCTGGAAATCAACGATCCATTCCTCATCCGAGCCGATCACCAGTGGAAGCTTGTTCGCAAGATCCTTACCGCTCAGCCCAGGAGCCACATTGCCAAAACCATAGCGCTGCAGCCTCAAATGACTCGGGCTCAATTCGCCAGCCTCCTGATGAAAGAGCTTGAACTGGAGACCCTGGTACACGATCGTTCCGTTCAAAGAGGAAAACACGGGGGCTCTTCTATCGGCAATGTCCCGGATATTCAGAAACACGTGCCGAAGGCTGATATTGAGGCGGTCCTGAGGCTGAACCTGGAGGGCATTTCCTTGAAGCCCGACAATCTTTTTCATCCCAATGAGCTCGTTACCCGGGGAGATTTGGCTGCTGTGGTGGAGGGCTTGATGAACAAGACAGGAAAGGACATCTACCGCCGGGAGCTGAAAGCAACCACCTCCCCTTTCCGTGATGTAGAAACCACCCACCCGCGTTTCCGGGCGATTCTGTATTGTGTGACCTGGGGATTTATGGATGTAAACAACATTTCCACCGAGGAATTTGCTCCCGACCTTCCAGTAACGGGCTCTGATACCTTACTGGCGCTTCGCAAGGTCCGGGATCATCTCAAGTACCGGTAAGTGCGATGTGGAGCCCACGAAAGGAAGTCTTGGTCGTATGTTCCGCAGTGTTCCTCAATGTTACCCCGATGGTTTCGTTACTTTCCTCACAAGTAAGTACTAGTGCGGAAAAGATTCATGTGGTAGTGGGGGAAGGCGTTGCATCAAAAGTGACAAAGAGGGTTGATGAAGCCCGGCGATTAGCGGTTCACAGGGCGTTGCGAGATGGAGTTCTCCAATCCCTTGCGGTCTTGATCACACCGGAACAGGTCGCAAAGCTCGCTGACGAAATCCAGAAGCATATACTTCCCGGGGCGCACAAATACGTGCGGGAGTTTAGCATCATTCGGGAGAATGAGAAGCCCGAAATCTATAGCGTACGCCTGCAGGCCACCATTGACCAGGCCAAGCTTCAGGCCGATCTTTCCAAGCTGATCATGCGCGGTGGTGCCGGCCTCGGCCCTCTGACCCTCCTCATGCTGGTTGAGCGGGACGATGCTTTGGATGCAGCACATTACTGGTGGGATATATCACGGCCCGTTGAAGCGGCGCTGACCAGCACCTATCGCCGGCTTGCCGAAGGTCTCGAAACCCGTGGTTTTCGGATGATAGCCAGGGATGAAGCCCTTCAGGAGATCAAACTGCGAGGCCTTGCGTTGCCGCCCGACGTCAGCGATGAGGATGCGGCTGAATTGGGGAAAGTGTTTGGAGCGAATGTCGTCATTCTCGTGCAGGCAGAGGTTAGTCGGAGAGACGGGAAATCCAGCCGTATCATGATGTGGAGCCGGGGGATCGAGGTGGATTCAGTTAGGTTGCTGGCCCGGGCGGAGAGCGAACAAACCGTAGAATCAGACAATCCGGATTGGGCATATGAGGAAGCAGTCCAACGGTGCTCTTCAGAGATACTGGATTCCCTGCAAGACATTGTAAATACATGGCGGGCAGCTTCTTCGGATGCGATCACCGTGGAACTCACGGTAACGGGTGTCCGCAATTACCGATATTTTCTTCAAATTCAGAGGATTCTGACCGAGAGGATACCGGAACTCCAATTCCTGACTTCTTTCAGCATCGAATCCGGCGTTTACCATACACAGGTGCGTTTTCAGGGCCCCATTACCTATCTGGCTCACAGCTTAGAGAGCGTTGCGTATGGAGAATTCGAACTGGAGGTGGAGAGACAAGGGGATCGATCGCTGCTGCTTCACGTTCGCTTTCCGGAGGCTGCAGTTAACTCATGAAAAGAGGGAACTTCCGATGAAAATTGGATATTTTGCACAGAAGGCATAACATTTTCCTTGACAAAGATTTTTTTGATCTGTTAAGTATAACAGTACGTATTTCCAAAGTAGATCATAAAGTTAGGCACGTAGCTCAGGGGGAGAGCGCTACCTTGACGCGGTAGAAGTCGGCGGTTCGAAACCGCCCGTGCCTACCAATATACGAACCAATATGTATGTTCGAAGGTTTTAACCCGAAAAGAAGGCGTTTTGATACTTCCGCCAAAGAAGAAGAATAATTAGCCGGGATGAATACTGAAATTCAGAAGGCATCATTGCATGAATGTTCATGATGCCTTTTTTACTTACGGATAATCAAAATGGAAAAAGGACAATACGCAGGCACCCCCGGAAATGAGAATATCAGCGGCAGCAAAACCGGTGACTCAATCACTGTGCGGATTGATGGAAGGGTTGAGCGGGTGAGGCGGGGAATCACTGTGGAGGAGCTTAATCGCCAGTTTCTCAATGACGCGGATGAAAAGAAGCCCGTGTCAGCCCGCCTGAACGGAGAACTGGTGGATTTGAGCCACAGTATTGATGAGGATGGGGAGGTGGCGTTTATCGATCCATCCCAACCCGAGGGGCTGGAAATCCTGCGACACAGCACCTCTCATGTAATGGCCCACGCTGTCCAGGAACTGTTTCCCGGCACCAAAGTTACCATAGGACCAGCGATCGATAATGGATTTTACTACGACTTTGATTCTGACCACACCTTCACGCCGGATGACTTCGATGGTATTGAGCGGCGAATGCGCGAGATAATCGCTGCGGATCACCCATTTGTTCGCCGGGAGGTAACTCGGGAAGAAGCTCTGGAGATTTTCTCCCGGCAGGGCGAAGATTACAAGGTAGAACTCATCGAGGAATTACCCGAAGGGGAGACCATCAGCATTTATGAAGAGGGAGGGTGGGTTGATCTGTGCCGCGGGCCCCACGTTACCAGTACAGGCCGGTTGGGCCATTTCAGGCTGATCAATATTTCCGGAAATTATTGGAGGGGTGATGCACGCAACAAGATGCTCCAGCGCATCACCGGCACGGCATTTTCCAGCCAGGATGACCTGGAAAAATATCTGCAATGGCTGGAAGAGGCCAAGCAGCGTGATCACCGCCGCCTTGGCAGGCAACTGGATCTTTTCCAGATCAATGAAGAGGCGGGCGCAGGGCTTATCATCTGGCACCCAAAAGGAGCATTGCTGCGCACCATTCTGGAAGATTTCGAGCGCAGAGAGCATCTGAAGCGGGGATATAAAATCGTCATGGGACCCCAGTTGCTCAAAATGGATATGTGGAAACGGTCGGGCCACTATGATAATTACCGGGAAAGCATGTACTTTACCGAAGTGGAAGGGCAGCAATACGGCCTGAAGCCCATGAACTGCCTGTCTCATATGCTCATCTATAAATCAAAAATGCGCAGCTATCGAGAATTACCCTTGCGATACTTTGAACTGGGGATTGTCAACCGCCACGAGCGGTCCGGCGTGCTCCATGGTCTTGTCCGAGTCAGGCAGTTTACACAGGATGACGCACACTTGTTCTGTACTCCCTCACAATTGGCTGATGAAATTACACGGATCATTCAGTTTGTGGCGGATATGATGAAGGTATTCGATTTCTCCTATGAGATGGAACTAAGCACGAAACCTGAGGAAAAGACCATCGGCACCCATCTTGATTGGGAACAGGCCACCGCAGCGCTTCAGCGATGTCTTGAGAAGAGCGGGCAACCTTACACCATAAATGAAGGAGAGGGTGCTTTTTACGGCCCCAAGATCGATGTGAAATTGAGGGATGTGTTGGATAGGCAATGGCAATGCGCGACTATCCAGTGCGATTTTGCCATGCCCGAGCGTTTCGACCTCACTTACATAGGTGAGGATGGACAACGCCACCGCCCCATCATGCTGCACCGCGTCATCCTGGGCTCAATGGAGCGTTTCATCGGTATATTGATCGAGCAGTACAAAGGAGCTTTTCCCGTCTGGCTGGCTCCCGTGCAAGCAATAGTCATGAACATCACGGATGCTCAGCGAGAATACGCCTTACAGGTGGAGCAACAGTTGCTCATGGAAGGAATACGCATCGAGTCGGATGTGCGTAACGAGAAGCTCGGCTTAAAGATCAGAGAAGCCCAATTGCAGAAAATCCCATACATGCTTGTGGTGGGCAATCAGGAAATGAAGCAGGGGAGCGTCTCGCCGCGTTTGAGGGATGGGAGTAACCTGGGCCCCATATCGGTAGAGCAATTGATTGCTCGTATTCGCGAAGAATCCCGGGTCGAGGTGAGCGCTTAACATCAAATGCCCTGTTTGCAGGGCCATTGGCTTTAGGGAGGTGAAGGGGATCGTCAAGCGTGTTAATGCTAATACAAGGATCAAGGCCAAGATCATCCGCGTAATAGATCCGGATGGGAAACAGTTGGGGATTATGCCGCTGAATGAAGCCCTGGAAGCGGCGCGAGGATTCGATCTGGATCTGGTTGAGGTGGCCCCGAATTCCAATCCGCCTGTATGCCGAATTATGGATTACGGCAAGTTCCTGTATCAGGAAAGCAAGAAAGGTCAGGAGGCGCGCAAGAAACAGACTTCCATTTCAGTGAAAGAGGTTAAAATACGGCCCAGTACAGACGAACACGATATTCAATTCAAGTTGCGGCATATTCAGCGATTTCTTCAGGCGAAAAATAAGGTCAAGGTCACAGTACTCTTCCGAGGGCGTGAAATCACCCACCCTGAACTGGGGCGAGGTCTGATTGAACGGATCCGGAAGGAACTAGAAGGCTTGGGAACACCGGAACAAGAGCCGCGCATAGAAGGGCGCAGCATGACCATGATCCTTGTGCCCAGGGGAGAAAAGAGCGTCACTCTCGAATCGAAAAGAGAGTCTTGAAAAGTTCACTTAAGCTGGGGAAGGGGAGGGGCGACTGCCGGAGAGTGAGGCCAATTCCTGGTAGTTCACCGTAATGTAATATGGAGCGATTTTGATGCCTAAATTGAAGAGTAACCGTGGAGCGGTAAAAAGATTTTCTTACACAGGCGGAGGGAAGATAAAACGGGCACATGCAAACCGGAGCCATATATTGACAAAAAAAAGGCGGGGCAGGAAACGGAACCTTCGCAAATCTGCCCTGATAAACGCTGCTGATTTCCCGGCAATCCGTCGTTTGATCCCTTACGGCTGATTCGCAAAGGAATTTTGCGGTTGAAAGGAGCCTCAGCAGTGCCTTTTCGGGTTTTCCACCGCCCATGATCAAAACCAACACATTGAGAAAAATTGTCAATATTTTTCGACAAGTAAATGCCAGTCGAAAGGGAACCAGATGGCACGAGTAACAAGAGGAACCAGAGGGGTTAAGAGGAGAAAAAAGATTCTCTCCAGAGCCGAGGGATTTCGCGGAGGCCGCAGTCGACTTTTACGGACTGCAGCCGAGAGTGTCGATCGGGCATTACAATATGCCTATCGCGACCGTAAAGTGCGTAAGCGAGAGTTTCGCAAGTTGTGGATTATCAGGATAAACGCGGCAGCCCGATCCCAGGGGATTACTTACAGCCGATTGATGGAGGGGTTACGCAAGGCGGGCGTTGGACTGGACAGAAAAATGTTGTCCGATATGGCTGTAACTGATCCTGCAAGTTTCAATCATCTTGTACAGTTGGCGAGGGACAATCATTGATATATGGGGCTTTTGTGTGGGAAAAATCCGCAGGCAGTATCAGTTCCCGGGTGCGGCGGGCGGCTCTGATATAACCTTAAGAAGGTAGAATCCAAGGGAATCTTTGTTTCGGAGGGCGCCTTATGCAGAATTCACAATATCGACAAAGAAGTGCCTGGCGCACCATGACCAAAGCGGACATCGTGGAAAAGGTTCATGAAAAGGTTGGATTTTCTAAGAAAGAGTCTGCCGAGATTGTGGAACTTGTGCTGGAAATCGTCAAAGAGACCTTGACCAATGGCGAGAAAATCAAAATTTCAGGTTTTGGCAATTTTGTCATTCGAGAGAAAAAGCCGCGCAGAGGGCGGAACCCTAAGACGGGCGATGAGATCGAGATCTCATCCCGCAGGGTTCTGACCTTCCGCCCCAGTCCCATACTTCGCAAAAGAATTAACGAGCATTCCCGGTATGGCCCGGATACCCAGTCCGGTTGAGTAGGTTGTGGCCCTGAGGAATTTTTCTCGCTTTTACCGCGATGAGTCCTCCGCCGCGTAATTAAAAAAATTACTTTGCGCCATCTATGGCCGGGCAAGCCTTCCATGAGTGAGTCTATCCCGGCAATCCCGGATAAACTTTATTTCAAGATCGGAGAGGTGAGCCAGATCGCCCGTGTGGAGCCGTATGTTCTCCGATACTGGGAATCGGAGTTCAGCATGATGCGCCCCACGCGCAGCCGGGCCCGGCAGCGATTGTACCATCGGCGCGATGTTGAACTGATTCTGGAAATCAAGCGCTTGCTCTATGAGGAAAAGTTCACCATCTCCGGTGCAAAGAAAAAGTTGCTAGAGTCGCGCCGCACGCAGGCCGAAAAAGGTACAGGACAGCCAGCAGATTCTCACCAAGCCATCTTGCAACATATTCGAAAGGAACTGCAGGAGATCCGAAAGATTCTTTCATAACCTCTCGGGTATTCCACAACCACGGGCGTTGAATTATGTCTTCAGTCGCTCAATTACCGCCTTGCCTGCAACAAGCCCGGAGGCCGAGGCTTGTAAAAGCCCCCTGGTAATCCCTGCCCCGTCACCTATGATGAAGAGGTTTTCCACCTCTGACTCAAGGCTATCAGTGAGTTGAAGGCGGTTCGAGTAAAACTTTACTTCTATGCCGTAAATCAATGTATGACGGGAAAAAATACCCGGAGTCAATCGGTCCATCGCCTCCAGCATTTCAATGATATCTTTCAAATGACGGTAAGGGAGCACGAAACTCAGATCCCCCGGTGTTGCCCCCGCCAGCGTGGGCCGCGTGATGCATTTGGCCAGCCTTTTGGGCGTAGAGCGGCGCCCGGCGATGAGATCTCCCAACCGCTGGATGATGACTCCCTTGCCCAGCAGGTTAGCCAGTTGGGCGATGTATCGGCCGTATCCGATGGGATCATTAAATGGCTCTGTAAAATTACTGCTTACAAGCACGGCAAAATTGGTGTTTTCAGTTCGTTTATGGAAATAGCTGTGCCCGTTGACCGTGATGAGGCCGTTGACCTCTTCGGTTACGACCTCTCCAAAAGGGTTCATGCAGAACGTCCGGACCCTGTCGTCAAATGTATGGGAGTAGTATATGAGCTTGGATTCGTACGCCACATCGGTCAGGCGGGTCAAAACGGCGGCAGGCGCCTCCACACGCACGCCGATGTCCACGGGGTTTGGTCTTGATCGCAACTTCAGGCGCCGGGCTTCACTCCGCATCCACTGCGCGCCAATCCGCCCGGGGGCCACAATGAGCCCCCTGCATGTCAACTTTTCGCCGTTGGCCAATTGTACACCTTTGACCGTTCCATTCTCCACCAGAATATGTTCCACCCGTGTTGAGGTCCGCACCTTCACCCTTTCCCTCAGAAACTCCCTGATCTGCTTCAGAATGTCCGCGCAATTCTCGGTGCCCATGTGACGGATGCGGGCAGGGATGAACTGCATGCCCGCCAGCTTGGCATCGGTCTCAAGTTCAACCATGGCCTCTGATGAGGTGCCAAAAAGCTGCGGGGATGCCCCGTTTTCAAGGTAAACGCGATCCACTTGCTCGAAGAGCCTGTCCAACTCTTCTCCAGGAATGAACTCGGAGAGGAATCCTCCGACTTCTCGTGAAAACGTCAGCTTCCCATCACTGAAAGCACCGGCTCCACCCCATCCGCAGAGGAGATCATGCCCTTGCTCACGGCGGCGTTGATAAATATCGTTGCCCTGATCCAGAATGAGAACACGATCCAGACCTTGCTCGGCCAGGAAACAGGCAGAGAAGATTCCCGCCGGCCCGGCGCCGACGATAATGACATTGTAACAATCGGTTGACAAAATCGCTCCCTCCCTCCAATATTTGATCTACCCCGTCAAGGTCGTAATTTCAACCCGCATGTAAAATGTAAAAGGGGTTTTTCCTTTTTTTATTTACAAATTTACCGACCGTCGCCACTGAATTCGTCGCAGGCCGTCTCCACCATAATAACAAGGCCGAAACGCACGTGCCACCTGTCATACATATATTTGTCACCTCTAGAGCAGTATCAGTATATGTCATTAAAAGCAAATACCTTTTGGTGAATTACATTGTATACTAAGATAAATGAGCGAATATTAAAGACAAATTAATATCCTGGTGGTTGGATTTTCAGCATTGCCCGGCGTGTTGCCACATATTTTTTTGCCCGGGAAAACTGTGCACGCTTTCCCTTAATTGGTTCCTGGTTTATTTCAGATTCTTTCAATTTTCCTGCGGCAGAATATATGCTGAATTGCAACTCCTCAGAGGAACAGAAGATTGAAAAAAGCCGAAACGAGGCTGCAATTGGTAATGGCGGTGGGATATATCATTTGGTATGTGCATATTTCTGTTGAAGTTTTACCTCTGTTCTGTTAAATAATGTTTCAATTGAACAATCGAAAGATCGTCGTGAAGCTAACAAGGGTGCGCGTGCGGCTATTTGCTTTATAGGGATGGGGGACGCTGCACCGGCTCCCTGAATGAGAATATGAAGGATAAAAATAGCAACCGGACATTTCATGTGCTATGAAAACCGGACATTTTAATTTGCTATTGACATAATGCAGCATGGTTCTTGACAAATTTGACGTTTAGGGATACATTCCCGCAAAGCTTATAAGAAGCACAATGGTGTTTCTTTCTGGCAATGGGAACCTGCGGAGCATCGTCAAGAGGGATGGATGTCTACACGGATACTCTGAAAGCCTGCCGTTTAACAAACGGGTCATGCCGATTATACAGCGTATTCGGCAAGCTATAGGTTGGTTCAGAGAAAAAGGCAAAAGGAATACGATATTGAAGCTTAAAAAGAAGGTCAGTCGCAAAGAATTGGTGGAGAGAAAAGATGAATTCCTCACTATAGCCGAGCGTAGCCTGATGTTTATCGATGCTCATCGCACATTGTTTGCCCTGGTTGCGGGTGCTGTAGTACTGGCTTTGGTGGGCTTGGTGGTGGCGAGGTCATATTTGAAGACCCGAGAGGCGGATGCCGCTCTACAGTTTGGGGAGGCATATAGCTATTTTCAAGCCAATGTCAGCCAGCGATCAGGAAAGGGCGACATACCATTGACTGTTGTTTATGCCAATGCTTTAAAACAATTCGAGGAGGTCATCAAAAACTACGGACGCACCAATGCTGCAAAAATAGCCATGCTGTATGCCGCACAGTGCGCTTACTGGGGCCAGCAGTATGATAAGGCCATTTCATTGTATCAACAGTACTTGCAGCGTCTTGACGAGAACGATCCTTTCAGAGAACAGGCCTGGAGCGGCCTTGCGTATTCTTATCAGGCCAAAGGGGATTGCAGCCAGGCCCTGGAATATCTGCAGAAGATAGTGGATGCCAATGGCTTCGAAAAAGTTTATGCTTACTATAACATGGCACAATGTTTCGAGAGCCTGAACGAGATAGACCGGGCCCGACAGATGCGGGAGCGCATAAAGAAAGAATTTTCGGACTCCGCGCTGGCCCAATGGATTGAGGCGAAATTTGGCGCATCCGCAGCATCGGAAAAGGAGAAGGAATCGGAGATGAAACCGTGAGCGAATCAACTTCGTTGAGGGAGAGGCCCCGGGAGATTCTCTCGGGAAATGAGGCCATAGCCCGCGGTGCATTCGAGGCCGGGGTTCGTGTGGCCGCTGCATATCCCGGCACACCCAGCACCGAAATCCTCGAGAGCCTTACCCAGTATGCAGGAGTTTATACAGAATGGTCTCCCAACGAGAAGGTCGCGCTGGAGGTGGTGGCGGGAGCCGCATACGCGGGCGCGAGAGCACTGGCGGCGATGAAACATGTTGGGGTAAACGTGGCGGCTGATCCGCTGTTCACTTTGTCCTATACAGGCCTGCGCGGTGGGCTGGTTTTAATAAGCGCCGACGATCCCGAGTTGCACAGCTCCCAGAACGAGCAGGACAATCGTCATTACGCCCGCCATGCCAAGGTCCCCATGCTTGAGCCCGGCGACAGCCAGGAGGCCAAAGATTTTGTCAGGCTGGCCTTTCGGCTCAGTGAAAAGTTTGATACGCCAGTGATGGTTCGTACCACCACTCGGGTCTCTCACTCCAAAACAGCGGTCATCCTGGGAGAGCCTGAGGATGTGGAGGACCAGAGAGGCATCGAGAAAAACCCTGCCAAACTAGTCATGCTGCCCGCCAACGCACGGCGGCGTCATCCCATTATAGAGCAGCGTATGTCAGCTCTTGCCCAACTGGCCGAGACAATTGAAATTAACCGGATTGAGGCCGGTGATCCTGAATTGGGAATCATAACAGCGGGTATCAGCTACCAGTATGCCCGCGAGGCTTTCCCCCGTGCATCGATCCTGAAGCTGGGAATGGTCTATCCCTTGCCTTCCCGTATGATCCGAAAATTTGCCGGTAGTGTTCGGCAGTTGATGGTTGTTGAGGAGCTTGATCCATTTCTTGAAGAGCAGATCAAGGCGCTGGGCATCCATGTGGAGGGTAAAGAATATATTTCAATCTGCGGTGAATTGAATGCCGATCACGTGGAACGGGGCATCAAGAAGGCGCTTGGAGAGCCGCTGCCGGACATACAGTCAAGGCCGGTAGAGGGACTTCCGGTCCGTCCGCCCAACATGTGCCCGGGGTGCCCCCATCGGGGACTTTTCTACGTGCTTCATAAACTGAAACTCTTCGTGGCGGGAGACATCGGGTGCTATACCATGGCTTTTCTTCCGCCCCTGAGTGCCATCGACACGTGTTTGTGCATGGGCGCCGGCATTAGCCATGCCATGGGTATGAGCAAAGCTCTGGGCGATGCTGCACAAGGAAAAGTAGTGGCCGTTATCGGCGATTCCACGTTTTACCACTCCGGCATGACGGGCCTTCTGAATGTGGCTTACAATAAAGGCGCAGCCACCGTAATCATCCTGGACAACAGTTCTACAGCCATGACCGGCTCCCAGGAGAATCCCGGCACCGGATTTACCCTTTCAGGTGAGCCAACAGTTCGGGCAGATATGGAGGGGCTGGCCCGCTCTATGGGAATTAACAGGGTTCGGGTGGTGAGTCCATACCAGTTGTCAGAAACAGAGCATGTCGTACGCGAGGAGATCGCTGTACCGGAACCTTCCGTGATCATTTCCAGGGCGCCGTGCGTTTTGCTCAAGAGTAATCGTGTGCTGAGCGGTGTGCCTCAGAGTGTGGATGAGGATACGTGTCGGGGCTGTAAGCAATGCCTTTCCATCGGTTGTCCCGCATTGGAATGGAAAGCCGAGGAAGGATATACCGCCGAAGGTAAAAAGCGCAAAGGCAGATCGTTTATCAATCCGCTTCTGTGTGTCGGTTGCGATGTGTGCGGCCAGATCTGCACGTTCGGGGCCATCCGCAGGCCTCAAGATTCCGCTGAGGCATAAACTCCAGCGGCAATTTACCCACAATATGAGAAATAAAATCTCTTCGGCCGGTTTTATCGTACTATAGTAATTGAGAAACTCAATACAAGTAATTTGCAGGGTATTGAAACGATGAGGGTTACCAACGTACTTATGGCAGGTGTGGGGGGCCAGGGGATCATCATGGCCAGTGATATACTTTCCCGGCTTATGCTGATTGCCGGCTTAGACGTGAAAAAAAGCGAAGTCCACGGGATGGCGCAGCGGGGGGGGAGTGTGACCTGCCATGTGCGATTTGGACCCCATGTCTTTTCTCCCCTGATCAAACAGGGGGAAGTGGACATCCTGATGGCTTTCGAGAAAATGGAAGCCTTGAGGTACTTGTATTATCTGAGGACCGGGGCCAGGGTGCTCCTGAACGATCTGGAGATTTCCCCCCCATCGGTTTGCCTGGGGAAGGAATCGTATCCGGGCGGCATCCCGGACCTGATTCATGAACGCGGGATGCGGCTGCTGATGATTCCGGGCTTGACACTTGCCCGACAGGCCGGTAATATTCGGGCTGCCAATGTGGTGTTGCTGGGGGTTCTATCCACATGGCTGGATGTGGAAGAAGGATACTGGACTGAAGCCATCGAGAGCAGTTTTCCCCGGCGGCTGGTATCCATAAACCTCGAGGCGTTCAGATTGGGCCGGGCGGCCGGCATTCAGGCCTCATGATGAGGGGTCTGCTTTTGTTCCTGTTTTGTGCGCTGGTGTTCGGCGCCAGAGGTACTGCAAGCGGAGAAAACCGCGAGAATTACACAGTTTGTCCTGCCATTGGCGGGACCAGGATATCGGCCGAACTGTCCGACGAGGATGCAATTCTCGGTCTGGCCGACCGGTTGTACGAGGAAAAGGACTTCCTTCGGGCGGCTGGGGAATACCTCCGGTTTTATAGTCTGTTTCCGGACAGTCAACGGGCGCAGGATGCATTGTTTCGGGCAGGGCTGAGCTACATGGAAGCCGGGCTATGGTTGAAGGCGTCCGCTCAGTTCGAAAAACTTGAAAAGGATTTTCCCGGCAGCCCCGTATTACCACATGCGCTCTATCTTCAGGGACATTGCCTCAAGAGGGCTGGTCGATTTGAAGATGCGCGCTCGGTTTGGTCCCGGACGGCTGAAAAATATCCTGATTCGCAATGGGGACAGCGATCCGGCATCGAAAGAGCCCTCAGCAGAGGAGAACAGGGGGACTATGGGGGGGCGCTGCAGGATTTGATGGAAGTGGGACCGGGTAACCGTTTCCGGGACTCGGCGCGCCTTATGGCAAGGGAATTGGAGGACATGGATCAAATTCCCCGAAAAAGCCCGCTGGCTGCGGGTATCCTCTCAGCTTTTCTGCCCGGAGCGGGTCAGTTCTACCTGGGACGATTCCGACACGGATCAGTAGCACTGATTCTCAATGCCCTTACAACATGGGGGGCCTTTGAGGCCCTGGAAAATGACGATGACGGCCTCGCTGTCATACTGCTCGCTGTGGAGGCCATCTGGTATTCCGCCTCCATAGTGGGTGCGTTCGGTGCCGCTCATAAAATGAACCGACAGATGGAGAGGGATTATTTTCGGGAACTTGAGCAACGCTACTTCTTTCAAGGACGCAATGAACCCCGTGAACAGGGTGTCAGGCTGGGGCTGCGTCTTGACTTTTAAGAAAGTACTTAACATTATGCGGGTCAGGCAGGGCCTTTGTTGGGGGAAAACTTTCGGGCCTCAATGGAGAGCAATAATAATGAGAAAAACGGCCTTGATCCTTCTTCTTTTAGTTGCGCTGGGGGCGGATGCCGCGTCAGCGGTTGCAGCGGAGGGAATGTATGAAAGAGCGCTCACGGATAGTTCATTTTCCAAAAAGATGACCGTCGGTGTCCTGAGGTTTTACAAGAAATTTCTTTCTCCTGTAAACGGCGATCGGTGCCGCATGCAGCCCACGTGCTCTGAGTATGCGATCCATGCCGTTCGGAAACACGGTCTCGTGGTGGGGGTGATCCTGGCGGTTGACCGGCTGATGCGAGAAGGAGAGGAGATCCATCGCGGTCTGCCCGTGCTTACCCCAAATGGTTTGCGGTATCCTGATCCCCTGGAATCTAACGACTTCTGGATGGGAGATGACCATCCGCAGGCAAGTGGCGATTAAGAAATATTGGTTTCCGCCTTCGTTGCGAAGGAGCTATCATCAAGGAGTGATACCCATGATTTATGACGAGGAATTCGAGACTCTGCCTCGGGAAGCCCTGGAAGCTTTGCAACTGAAACGCCTTCAGGCTGTTGTGCAACGGGTGTATTCAACGGTTCCGTTTTATAAAAAGAAGTATGACGAGATGAAGCTCAGACCGGAACAGGTTCGGTCTTTGGACGACCTTCAACGACTCCCTTTTACCGTGAAGGATGACTTGAGGGATAACTACCCATTCAACATGTTTTCCGTACCCATGAGCAATGTGGTTCGTATACATGCTTCTTCGGGAACCACGGGCAAGCCCATAGTCGTGGGGTATACCTCGCGGGACATTGATTTATGGTCCGGCCTCATGGCCCGCACTTTGATGGCAGCCGGGGTGACTCGCTCTGATATCGTCCATAACGCTTATGGTTATGGGCTTTTCACCGGCGGCTTGGGGTTCCATTACGGCGCTGAGAGACTGGGGGCGTCAGTCATCCCGGTTTCAGGAGGCAACACAAAACGCCAGGTGATGCTATTGCAGGACTTTGGCCCCACGGTGCTGACATGTACTCCGTCTTATGCTCTTTATCTTGCCGAGGCCGCTGAAGAAATGGGGATCGACATCAGGAAACTTCGGCTGCGCGTGGGTATATTCGGAGCAGAGCCATGGAGCGTGCGAATGCGGGAGGAGATCGAACGCAAAATAGGAGTCCAAGCCATCGATATTTTCGGTCTCAGTGAAGTCATCGGGCCGGGGGTGTCGGTGGAATGCATCGAGGCCAAAAATGGGCTTCATATTTTCGAGGATCACTTTTTGCCCGAGATCATAGACCCGGATACGGGCGAGAAATTACCATGGGGCGAGGAAGGGGAGCTGGTTTTCACCACGCTGACCAAAGAAGCTTTCCCCATTATCCGCTATCGAACCAGGGATATTACGCGACTTTTTCCCGAGCCTTGCCGGTGCGGTCGGACTATGGTGCGTATGGGACGGATCACTGGGCGCAGCGATGATATGCTCATAATCCGAGGGGTCAATGTGTTTCCGTCGCAAATCGAGTCGGTGCTCATGAACGTAAAGGAAGTGGCTCCCCACTACCTCCTCATTGTTGACAGAGAGGGCCAGTTGGACACCCTTGAAGTTCAAGTAGAAGTCAATGAGGGAGCTTTTCATGATGAGGTAAAAGTGCTGCAAGCACTGCAGGGGCGAATCCAGAAAGAGATCAGGGAGATGCTTGGAGTTACGTGCAAGGTGAAATTGGTGGAGCCTCACACAATCAAGCGCAGCGAGGGCAAGGCCCAGCGCGTGATCGATCGCAGAAAAATTTGACGGTCATCGAAAAAGGGCCCGTGCCTCGTTTGAAACTCGAATGTTTGAATCTATGTATCGGCAAACCAGGGAGGAAATATGAAACAGACTGTCGAGCAGATTTCGGTCTTTATCGAAAATCGACCGGGAAGGCTGGCTGAGATCACCCGGACACTTGGCAATGCGGGCGTCAACATCCGGGCGCTGACTCTGGCCGATACCACGGATTTCGGTATCCTGCGGCTGATCGTCAGCGACGTCGGTAAGGCTGTGGAAGCACTCAAAACGAAAAATTTTCCGGTGGGCAAAACCGAAGTTGTGGCCATCGAGGTCATTGACAGACCTGGCGGATTGGCCTCCATCCTTGATATCCTGCATCAGGCCGACATCAATGTCGAGTATATGTATGCATTTTTAGAGCGTCATCAGGACAACGCGGTCATCATCTTTAGATTTGACGACATTGACCAGGCGATTAGTGTGCTGGAAGAAAAAGGAATTAACGTGCTGACAGGCCAGATGGTTTACCAGCGCTGATGACGCTCGGAGAGGAACAGACATACGGGTCCGGGTGGTTTGCGATCAAAGGGGATGCTCTGTAAAAGGTCAGAACATTTATGAAATTAAGCGGGTGTGCCGTCCGTAGTATTTCAGACTGAAGACTTTTTCGGAGATCGCAATATTGTCAACATCGAAAATATTCAAGGAGGGTGAATCATGAAAAGACACAAGTGTTCCATTATCGGTCTAATCATTGCAGCAATGGTTATTTTTTCGTGGATAGGGTCCGCACCGGCTGCAGAGCCTTACAGGGTGGGAGCCATTTTTGCCATTTCCGGCCCGGCCTCCTGGCTGGGGGAACCTGAACGCAATACCGCCCAAATGCTCGTAGAGAAAATAAACAGGGCCGGGGGTATCAATGGCCATAAGCTGGAGATGTTCATCGAGGACACCGTGGGTGATGAGACCAAGGCCGTGCTCGCTGTCAAGAAGCTGATCAACCAGGATAAAGTGTTGGCCATAATAGGGCCATCCCGCAGCGGGACGAGCATGGCCTTGATTCCCATCATGACCAAAGCAAAGGTTCCGTTGATATCCTGCGCCGCTGCGGCCAGCATCGTTGAGCCCATAGAAAAACGTAAATGGATATTCAAGACACCCCAGCTTGACAAACATGCCGTTGAGACCATTTATGATCGTATGAACCGAATGGGGATAAAAAAGATCGCAATTATGAGCGGCACGACGGGATTCGGTGCCCAGGGGCGGAAACATCTTCTACGCTTGGCTCCCAAGATGGGCTTGACCATTTTGGCCGATGAGACTTACGGCCCAAAGGATACGGATATGACCGCCCAGTTGACCAAGATCAAGGGAACCGGGGCACAGGCTGTGGTCAACTGGTCCATCGTTCCGGCCCAGGTTATTGTTGCCAAGAACATGCGGCAGTTGGGCATGGATATTCCGCTGTTCCTCAGCCACGGATTCGGAAATATCAAGTACGTCAAGATGGCCGGAGAGGCCGCAGAGGGTATCCTGTTCCCTGCCGGAAGGTTGCTGGCCGTTGACACACTGTCCGACAGTCATCCCCAAAAGGCCGTCCTGATGAAATACAAAAAAGACTATGAGAGTCGATTCAAAACCCAGGCAAGCACCTTCGGGGGACATGCCTACGATGCTTTCCATATCCTGGCAATCGCTCTTGAAAAAGCTGGGCCGGACAGAGAAAAAATACGCGACGCCATCGAAAATATAAAAGGATTCGTCGGAACCGGAGGCGTTTTCAATTTATCGCCGCAAGATCATACAGGCCTGACAAAAGAAGCGTTTGAAATGCTAACAGTTAAGAATGGAAAATTCGTAGTGGCTCCATAGAGAAATCAGTGCTTTTAAAATCTTGACAGGATAACAGGGAAATCATTGCAAAATTACCAATTAGCAGTACAAAATTAGCAATTTCTAAAAATTTTGAAAGGTTGATTGCTAAATTTGCATGTTGCAATAAAAAATCCGATTTATTCTGTTATCCTGTCAAAAAGCTTTTTTTAATACATAATACGGACAGGTTCCTGATCATCCTGTTATCCTGTCGCAATTTCGTTGAAAATACTATATGGCAAACTTAAAAGCTGGATAAAGTGAGCTTAGCAGATCAAATCCTTCAGTATGTCTTGACCGGAATCACCGTGGGCAGTATTTACGCCATGGTGGCGCTGGGCTTCAACATTATTTACAACAGCACCGGCATAATCAATTTCGCCCAGGGAGAATTCGTCATGCTGGGCGGGATGATCATGGTGTTCTTTTCTATGGCGCTCAAGCTACCCCTGGCAATAGGGTTTGCAGGATCCGTGATTCTGGTCACTCTCCTGGGAGTGCTACTGGAGCGACTGACCATCCATCCCCTGCGCAATCCCGATGTCATCACCTTGATCATTATCACGCTGGCAGCCTCTATCCTTTTCAAGGGCGGGGCCATGTTCATCTGGGGAAAAGAGGCGGTGACCCTTCGGCCTTTCTCCGGAGATCATCCTATTTTTATATTCGGGGCAACGATTTTGCCCCAGACCCTCTGGATTTTAGGGATCACACTGGCGGTGGTTGTGGCTCTGGGCCTGTTTTTCGAATTTACCGTTTTTGGCAAAGCCATGCGGGCCTGCGCCGTCAACCGGATGGCCGCCAGCCTTATGGGTATTAACGTCAAACAAATGGTGATGGTCTCATTTGCCCTCAGTGCCGCATTAGGAGCGGTGGCAGGCATCATCATCACTCCTATCTCTTTGATGGAGTATGACAAGGGCGCCATAATGGGACTCAAAGGGTTTGGTGCCGCGGTGCTGGGCGGTCTCGGAAGCGGCACGGGCGCCGTGCTGGCCGGTTTCATCCTGGGGATTCTGGAATCTCTGGGAGCCGGGCTGATCCATTCGGGATTTAAAGACGCCATCGCCCTGTTTGTGTTGCTCATGGTGCTCTTTTTCCGACCCAGCGGCCTGATGGGAAGCCGCGAGGCAGGTAAACTGAAAAAATTTTAAACCCCGGCTGTTTAAGAAAATCGAATGTATGAACAAATGGTGTGTCCATGGATCGAAAAAACAGAATAGCCCTGTTGATTTTTGCAGCGGTCATTCTGCTCTTTCCCCTTCTTCCACTGAACGTTTATTACCTCAGCATAATGATTTTCGTGGGGATCAACACGATCATCGCCACGGGATTATGTATGCTGATGGGCTATGCAGGCCAGATATCCCTGGGCCACGCTGCATTTTACGGCCTCGGGGCTTATACTTCAGGAATTCTTACCACTCGCTGCGGGCTGGGACCTTGGCCGGCCATGGTGATGGCCGCTTTGTTCACCGCTTCTGTGGCGTTCGTTGTGGGCATGCCCACTCTTAAGCTGCGGGGCCACTATCTGGCCATGGCTACCCTGGGGTTCGGCGAAATCGTTTTTATCTCCTTTAACGAATTGATCGACCTCACCGGCGGCCCGTCCGGGTTCGGCGATATCCCAAATATCCGGATCTTTGGGCATACGTTGGATAGCGATATTTCCTATTATTTTTTTGTCTGGGCAATTGCATGGTTGATCTTCCTTTTTTCCATGAACATTATTCATTCCCGCGTGGGAAGGGCACTTAGATCCATTCACGGCAGTGAGACGGCGGCCAATGCCATGGGCGTGAACGTCTCGCGGTTTAAACTCCAGATTTTCGTTCTGAGTGCCGTTTATGCCTCATTAGCCGGGAGCCTGTATGCTCACTTCATAACATTTCTAAGCCCCGGGACTTTTGGGCTGATGTTCTCCATTTTATTGCTGATTATGGTTGTCGTCGGAGGAAGGCACAGTTTGTGGGGAGCAGTGCTGGGTGCGGCCATCCTGACATTTCTCCCGGAGTACCTGCGGGTGTTCAAGGATTATGATGTGCTCATTTACGGGGCAATACTGTTATCTATGGTAATGTTTTTACCTCGAGGGCTGGCCGGCTGCATACCTGATGTGGTTTGCCGTTGGCTGCGGTGAGCACGGGAACTGAAGCTTTTTAACCGTGGAACGCGCATGGAACCTTTGTTAGAGACCGTCAGAGTGACGAGAGCCTTTGGAGGGCTGATAGCCGTGGCAGGGGTGAGCTTTCGGACTTATGCCGGCCAGATAAAAGCCATAATCGGGCCCAACGGCGCAGGCAAGACCACCCTGTTCAATGTTATCAACGGCTTCATTAAGCCCACCACAGGAGACGTAAGGCTCAGAGGGCGTTCCCTTAGAGACCTTGCGGTTCACCAGGTGGCCCGGCTCGGGATATCGCGCACATTTCAAAACGTTCAAAATTTCGGGAACATGACGGTCTTGGAAAACGTCATGGTTGGCCGCCACCTGATGACAAGAACGGGTTTTTTGGGAGCAGGACTGCGGCTTCAACGGATGCGTAAGGAAGAGAAACACACACAGCGGAAGGCTTATGAAGTGCTCGCCCGGGTCGGCCTGGACCACAGGAGTTCAGAGTTGGCGGAGAATCTTTCTTTTGGTGAACAACGCCTCCTTGAGTTGGCTCGTGCCATGGCTACCGAGCCGGAACTGATTCTTCTGGATGAGCCCGTATCCGGACTGAACGAGTCTGAAAAGACCGCCATGGTTGATATTTTATCCCAATTGCGACAGCAGGGGATCAACCTCCTCATGGTGGATCATGACATGGATCTGATCATGAACATCTCCGACGAGGTCGTTGTTCTTGATCGCGGCCAGAAAATAGCCGAGGACACCCCCAGGGGAGTGCAAAATAACGAGGAAGTTATACGCGCCTATTTGGGTGAGGGGATCAGGAATGCTTAAAGTGGTGAGCATCCACACATTTTATGGTAAGATCCAAGCTCTCAAGGGGGTCTCTCTGCATGTGCGTCCGGGAGAAATCGTAACCCTTATAGGTGCCAACGGTGCCGGCAAGACAACTACACTTCACACTATTTCGGGCCTTATCACGCCTGCTCAGGGGGAAATCTGGTTCCAGGACCGGCAAATAACGGGCTGGTCTCCTGAGCGAATCGTCAGAGCGGGTGTTTCCCAGGTGCCTGAAGGACGACAGATTTTCGGGCCCCTGAGCGTTCATGATAATTTGATCCTGGGAGCATATCCTCGCTATGGCCGGGAGCCGAAAGAAGATATCCGGGCAGACATGGAGATGGTATTTGCACTATTCCCTATCCTGGAAAAACGCAAAGGCCAACTGGCTGGCACGCTCTCCGGGGGTGAACAGCAGATGCTGGCCATCGGCCGAGCACTCATGTCTCGTCCCAAGTTGCTTTTGCTGGATGAACCATCCATGGGTTTGGCGCCCCTCATTGTCAGGGACTTGTTTGAAGTAATACGCAAACTCCGGGAGCGGGGGACTACTATTCTACTGGTAGAGCAGAACGCCAGAGCCGCGCTCAGCGTTGCGGACCGGGGTTATGTTCTGGAAACCGGCCGTGTGATCTTCCAGGGTAAAAAGGAGAACTTGCTGGAGAACCAGGACGTGAAGCGTGCATACCTCGGAAGGGATTATCGGGAAATCTGGGAGAGGTAAATATCGGTCAGGAAATTCGTATCCTTATGTGTGATGGCCGCTCGCTTGACAGTCTGCGTTAAAAAAAGTAAATTTGCCATTAAGTTAGGTGAATCCGCGGGGTAAGCGATGAGGATTTGGGATCCGGACGGAGAGAGCCTTGAGAGAAAAGAATTGGAACATTTGCAACTGGAAAGGTTCCAATCAACGATTAACCGCGCTTATAAAAATGTTTCTTTCTACCGCGGCATCTTTGACAAAAGAGAAATACATCCCACCCGGATACAAAGTCTGAAGGATCTGACAGTCCTTCCGTTCACAGTGGATGAAGACCTTACCGAGAACTATCCATTCGGTATATTCGCAGTTCCTTTGCGTGATGTCGTTCGCATTCACACCTCTATGGGAAATGCATCAGTCCCAGTGGTGGTGGGATACACCCGCAATGATGTCAAGAACTGGAATGAGCTGGGGTGTCGGGCGTTGGCGGCGGCGGGTGTGACGGAGGAAGACATTGTACAGTCATGCCTCGACCATGGCCTGGCCGATTTAGGTCAACAATTCCAGGGCGCTGTTGAGCGATTAGGCGCCGCTTATATTTCCACCTCCAGTGTTAATGCGTACAAGCGGGCGATGGTCCTGCAGGACTACCGTGTGACGGTCCTTATCTCCTCACCATCATATGCTTTGCATCTGGGTAGCATCATCCAGGAAATGGGGATCGATCCGAATACGCTTTCATTGAAAAAGGCCTTGCTGATCGGAGAGCCATTGATCGAGCAGGTACGAGCCAGGATCGAGGAGACTCTTTACATTCGAGCCTCGGGTCTATACAGCATTCACGACGTCATCCCGTCAATAGTGGCTTTCGAGTGTAAACAGCGAGAGGGGTTGCACATTTGCGAGGATCATTTCATTCCGGAAGTGGTGGATCCCAAGACCGGAGAGCCTGTGCCGCCCGGGGAACTGGGTGAACTTATCCTGACCACTGTGATGACTCAGGCCTTTCCTTTGATCCGGTATCGGACTAAAAACCTGACCCGCCTTATGCCTGAAGCGTGTTCATGCGGGCGAACCCTGGTACGTATGGCACCCTTGGCAGGAAGAACGGACCAGGCGGCGGTGGTTCGGGGCACCCTGGTCAATCCGGACAAAATAGAGATGTTCCTTCGAGAAGTGAAAATGGTGCGGCCTAATTTTCTCGTTTTCCTCGATCGCGAGCGGCATCTGGACGTTATGGAAATATGGGTGGAAGTGAGGGCAGACATGTTCTCGGACGAAATGAAAGAAATGGTCATGATGATCCGTCGAATTCAGCGGGAGATCGAGGAAACTCTCCTGTTACCGGCGCGGATCCGGCTGGTAGAGGCCGATACCATCAGGGAACACCTTCGCAATGGCAACCGGATCATCGATCGCCGCCAGGACATCCTATGAGAATTTCGAATTTATAAAATGGAGCGGCCCTCATGAGTATTGAAAAAAGGATTGCCGTAGTCGGTATGGGTTACGTGGGAATCCCATGTGCAGCCCTTTTAGCCGATGTGGATGGCTTTGACGTAACCGGGATTCAGCGCCAATCCCGACGATCCGGCTGGAAAATTGAAGCCCTCAATGCCGGCCAGTCTCCCATCGAGGGGAATGAGCCGGGTCTGGAAGAGCTTATTGCAAAGGTGGTTGCCAAGGGGAGCTTCAGAGTCACCGATGATTTCTCGGTCATAAGGGACATGGATATCATCCTGATTGACGTGCAAACCCCTACAGAAGGTAAGAACCATCGGCCCAGATACGAATCTCTGAAAGAGGTTTGTCAGCAGGTGGGTAGATATCTTAGGCGCGGAGCACTGGTCATCACTGAATCTACTGTGGCGCCGGGTACCACTCAACACGTGATTCAGCCCATCCTGGAGCGTGAATCAGGCATGAAAGGCAGTCTTGATTTTTACCTGGCATACTCGTATGAACGAGTTATGCCGGGCAGGCTGATCCGGTATATCCAGGAACTTCCTCGGATCGTTGGAGGTATATGCCCGGAGAGCGAGCGTCGTGCTGTGGAGATGTACAGAGAAATAGTGAAGGAAGCCATCTATTCCGCCGACGTGCTCACAGTCGAGGTCGCGAAAACCATGGAAAACGCATATAGAGACGTAAACATTGCTTTTGCCAACGAGATGGCTCTCATTTCTGAGAACCTCGGGGTGGATGTCTTCAAGATCCGTGAACTGATCAACTCCAGGGCCGAGCGACATATGCACCTTCCCGGCCCGGGGGTGGGAGGGCATTGCCTTCCTAAAGATACCTGGTTATTGCGCTACGGGCTGCAACGATATGGCAAATGGCCCATGGAGACCTCGTTCATTCGCTTGGCGCGTCATATTAATGACTTTATGCCCTTCCACATGGCCGGCTTAATTATAAACGGGCTCCGAGAGCTTGGCGTACGGCTTCTGGACGCGCGGGTGGCCATATTAGGGGTAGCTTACCTGGAGGATAGCGATGATACGAGGAACTCACCGGCGTTTTCCATCATAGAAGAACTTGCCTCAGAGGAAATCCGAGCTGTAGCTCACGATCCCCATGTTCGTAATTCCGATTTTTCCTGTATTCCGCTGACGCGAAATCTGGATGATGTCCTGCGGGACGCAGACTGCATGGCCATCGTCACAAAACACAAAGAATATTTCAATTTAGACCTGGCCCACGTCCATCAACTTATGCGCACACCGTTCATCGTGGATGGCCGGAATGTCATACCCGGCGATTTAGCCGGGTCTCTCGGTTTTTTCTTCCGGGGAATAGGAAAAGATAAAATGCGCGCGTCAGAACCCGGCGTTGCAACGGCCCGGACGATGTATGGTGGTGCTTCGCCCCAAGATCCCTCATAAAAACTTAGCCTTCCCGGGCGCGACTTTTTTGAGAAGCCATGTTAGTTCGCGAGGAGCTGGAAAAGGTTGAGCATGAGTATCTGGCTCCTTATGCTCACCGAAGCAGTGAGACCAGAGGACGCGAGTATCCGGAGGAAGAACACCCCCTTCGCTCGGCTTTTGTCCGCGACCGTGATCGTATTATCCACTGCTCAGCATTCCGCCGTCTGGAGTATAAAACCCAGGTCTTTGTCAATCATGAAGGGGATTATTACCGGACCCGCTTGACCCATACGATCGAGGTGGCGCAAATCACCCGGAGTATCGCCCGTATACTCCGGCTCAATGAGGAGCTGGCAGAGGCCATTGCTCTGGCCCACGATCTCGGACACACGCCCTTTGGCCATTCCGGGGAACGGGCGCTGAACCGGCTCATGGAGGGGCATGGCGGTTTTGAGCACAACCAGCAGGGGCTGCGCGTGGTGGAGGTGCTGGAAAGACGATATCCGCAGTTTCCCGGGCTTAACCTGACATGGGAGGTGCGTGAAGGAATCATAAAACACGGTACAGACTATGATCACCCCGTGAGTAATCGGTTCGATCCCCAAAAAAGACCCAGCCTGGAAGCCATGATAGTGGATATTGCCGACGAGATCACTTACAATAACCATGACCTTGACGACGGCCTCACCTCTTCCCTCATTAAAGCAGAAGATCTACGCGGGGTTGAATTGTGGGAGGAGACGTATGCCAGGATTTGCCGCGATTATCCGGATGCCGATTTTGAAATTCATAAACACCAGTGTATTCGATCTCTCATCAACATGCAGGTAACAGATGTGATCCACCAGATTGAAAGAAACATCATGAATTTGGGGATTAGCAGCGGAGGAGATGTTCGGAACAGCCAGGAGATCATCGTTGCTTTCAGCCCGGCAATGCAGAAAAAAAATCAGGTTCTCAAGGAGGTGCTCCTCGAGCGTCTTTATCGGCATTACCGCGTAGTGCGTATGGCGCAAAAGGCCGAAATGATCCTGGAGTCTCTCTTCCAGTCATACAGGAATAATATAAACCAGCTTCCACCCCATTTTTTCCGCAGGACATTGCAGGAAGATCCCGAGGTGGTCATATGCGACTACCTGGCCGGCATGACGGATCGATACGCTCTGGAAGAGTACCGAAAGCTTTTCGATCCGTTTGAAAAAACGTAATTTCCAACGAAAAGCACCTTTGACTGCACCCCAGGGAGATTAGTTCATTACCGGGGACAAAGCGATGCCGGACTCAGGTTTTCAAGCGACTTTTACTGAAGAATGAAAGTATCGACAATGAGTGTGATAAATCGCAGAGAATTTTTACAGAACACCGTTGGCGTGGTGATGGGGAGCGCTGTCGTGATGGCATTCCCCGGTTCATCAGTCCATGCTGTAGAGGCGCCTGAATTGGTCGTGGTCAAGCGGAAAGGACCGGCCGGGGCAGTGAGGCGCGCCATTCAGCTATTGGGAGGCATGGAGCGTTATGTGTCCAGGGGAGATCATGTTGTAATCAAGCCGAACATTGGATTCCCCAATCCGCCGTCATGGGGCAGTACGACCCACCCGGAGGTCGTGGCCGAGCTGGCCCGGCAATCTATTCAAGCGGGTGCCGCTCAAGTGCTGGTGCTGGATCATCCAATCAGGCAGCCGACTGTCTGTCTGGAAAAATCAGGTATACGGGATTCCGTCAAGGGAATCCCAAAAACGCATGCCTTTGTTCTGGCCGATCGCAAATTCTTCCGCAAAGTGGCTGTCCCCAGAGGTAAGCAGCTCAGAAGCGTTGATATCCTGCGCGATGTGATAGACGCAGATGTGCTCATCAATGCCCCGGTGGCCAAATCGCACATGTCCACCGGTGTGACGCTGGGCATGAAAAACCTGATGGGAGTTATCTGGGATCGATACTCTTTTCACTCCGTTTACGATATTGATCAAGCTATCGCAGACCTTTCCACCGTGGTGCGTGCCAAGTTGACCGTAGTGGATGCCACGCAGGCGATGATCCAGGGAGGGCCCTCCGGCCCGGGTCGGAAGCAGAGGCTGGATATCATTGTGGCGGGCGAAGACCCAGTGGCCGTGGACGCCTATGCTGTTACCCTGGCCTCCTGGTATGGCGCACAATTCGAGGGGAGACAGGTCCGCCACATCGCGGCCGCACACCGAATGGGCCTGGGGGAGATGGATGTAAAAAAAGTGCGAATCCGAAAGGTTTTGGATTGAAAGACCGCCAAAAAAATTGCGAATTGCGAATTGCGAATTTCGAATATAAAATTATCTCCCTGGCAGTATTCACTCTGCTGTTTTTTTTGGCACGCTATCCCCTGGAAGAGCGAGTGCCCACACATGCGTTTCTCAAGGCGGATCCGCTTGTCATCGGCACCATCGTTTTTTCTACAAAACAGGTGGCAATTTCCCTCTGGCCTGCCTTGGCTGTGGTTGCCGCCACAGTGATGCTGGGGCGTTTTTTCTGCAGCCATCTTTGCCCCCTGGGCACTCTGATCGATCTTTCAGATCAACGGTTACGCCATCCACATGCTGGCATGAAGCCTGCAGGACGGTTGCGATACCTGAAATTCTACGTTCTTATCGGCTTGGCCGCGGGGGCCCTGGCCGGGTGGAATGGCGTATTCTGGGTGGACCCCATCGCACTCCTGACGCGGGTATATGCCCTGGTTCTCTACCCACTGACGGTCATGGGTGTAAATCTGGGATTGGATGCGGCTCGGCCCGCGGCGAAGGCTATGGGATGGGTTGCCCTTTCTCACGCACACTTTCGTCAACCTCTCTTTTATGCAAACATAATGGCCGCCATAATTGCAGTTGCCGTCCTTCTGGCCGGCCGTCTTGGCCGCCGGTTCTGGTGTCGGACCATATGTCCACTGGGAGCGCTTTTGGGGATCTTTTCCCGGTGGGCCCTTTTCCGCCGCACAGTGGGAGACGGATGTATTGAATGCGGCCAATGCCAGCGCCACTGTCCCATGGAGGCCATCGGGGAAGATCCCCGCACATTCCGCTGGCAGGAATGCACCCTCTGCCGGATATGCGGAGAGGTTTGCCCGGTGGAGGTGATTTCGTTCGAGTTTGTCCGGCATCAGACACAATCAAAACAATTGGAGCCATGGAGCCCTTCCCGCAGAATGTTCCTCTGGGGAATGACCGGAGGATTGGCGCTGACATTTTTTCATAGCACAACGCCCTACGGAATACGCAGGAGCGATGCTATCATTCGTCCTCCGGGTGCCGTTCCCGAGAGGGAGTTTCTCCGGCGCTGCATACGCTGCGGCCAGTGTATGCGGGCCTGCCTGACCAACACGCTTCAGCCCAGCCTCTGGGAGGCAGGCTCTGAGGGAATATGGGCGCCGCGGATGGATCTTCGCTATGCCCCGTGCGAACAGAGGTGCAATGTCTGCGGCCTGGTATGCCCCACAAACGCTATTCGGGCACTGGATCTGGAGGAGAGAAAACATGCCAAGGTAGGTACAGCAGTGATTAGCAAGGATCGGTGCCTGGTGTGGGAGAGAAATCGTATCTGCCTGATCTGCGACGAGGTCTGCCCGTACAATGCCATTGTTTTCCGCTCGGTTGACGGTGTCAGGCGTCCTTTCGTCGTCGAAGAGCAGTGCAATGGCTGCGGATACTGTGAGCATAAATGCCCCGTTGGCGGAGAATCCGCGATTATCGTTACACCTATGGATGAGTTCAGGCTTTCAACCGGCTCTTACATCACCGAGGCCCGTAGGCGGAGTATGCGTTTTGAGCCCGACCCCGGCACTGACCGTTTCGTGATCCAGAAGGAAGGACTGATCGAAAATTCCAAATCCGAAATTGGAAATTCGAAATTATTGAAGCAGGGGCAAAAGCCCGGTTTGCCCAAAGGATTTATACTGGAAAAACCATGAAGGGGATGCAGCGATGAGGGGCCTGAATGCATGCAAATCTCCGGAACTGGAGGCAAGTTGGCAAGAGCGATTATGCCGGCGAAGCATCCCTCTCCTTTTATGGATAGCACTGCTCATTACTCCCTTGATTTATAATCCCTTTGGAGTAAACCAGTTCCGGCTTGTCAAAGAAGTCTTCTGCCAGATCGTCATCGCTCTTATGTTGGCATGCAGTTTTATTTTAATGGTGGAGCGCTGGGGAAGAAAAAGCAATAAGAAAGAGCTGCGGGTTGTGGATAGATGGGGGATTTTGGGCAGGCTCCGTGCAGCGATCACCAGTGCCTGTAATTCACTTTCTCTTGGCCCGGGCGTGATTCACCGTCCCATGCTTTTTCTACTGCTGATGGGGGTCTTGTCCACTGCATTTTCTACGAACCGTGCCCTCAGCCTCCGACCTTTCCTCAATTTAACCTTATTTGTGATGCTCTACTTTATTATTATAAATCACGTCTCACATCGCCATGTGATAAAATTCCTGACGGTGATTCTGGTAACGGGTATGATCAATGGTGTATATTGTGTTATTCAATACCTGGGCTGGGACCCTTTGTTCATTTTGATCCTGGGCGACGGCAAAGGGGGGCGGATGGCCTCTTCGGGTTTTATTGGAAACCCCAATTCAGTGGGCGGATACCTCGCTTCTGTGATTCCTCTGTCATTAAGCGCCCTGCTTGTCCGGAGGCCTTTTTGGATGCCTTTTGTGGGCTTTGTTTCGCTCATTGCCATGGGCGCGGGGATCGGTTTCAACCAGACTTTCACCGCAGCAGCAAGTGCGGCTTTATCCGTTCCTGTTTTTTTCATCGCTGTTTTCCTGGGCATTCGTATGGTCAAGAAGAGAATCGTGATTGCCATTGCAGTCGCTGTGGTGTTGCTGGGCATTTTCCTGGCAACGGCTCAACCCATGAAAGCCCGGCTTGTCCTATGGAAATCGCACTGGAGCAATACCAACTGGAACGTCATCGTCTCGCATCGTCCCTTCATCTGGTGGCTTACGATAAAGATGATCGAAGACCGGCCGCTGCTCGGCAGAGGCTTGGGAACATTCACGTATTGGGAGTTCCCTTACCAGGCGTCCTTACTCCCTCAACTTTCTCCTGACTCTCCAATATATCCGGTGATATTCCACATCTTTAAGACGCCGCATAATGAATACCTGTTGCTGGGTGCCGAGGCGGGCATACCGGGAATGGCCGCCGCAGGCTGGCTTTTCATCTCTATTATTATTCTAGGATGGCGATCCGTGCGTCAGTTCCGTCAGCATCGGCGGAACGGAAATGCAACATCAAAACATCATGCGCCTTCTGAAAGCGAAATGGAGGTAATCCAGCGGGATTACGCGGTGATGATTGGATTTGCCTGCACAGTGCTGGTCAGTGCGGTTGAATCCCTCACCCATTTTTACTTTCATATTGCTCCCTCTGCCTTCCTGGCCGTGACCGCCCTTGGATTGTGGGTAGTGATTTTGCAAAAAAACTCACGGGAGGGGCTTTAATGATATTGTGCGAAGGAGAGATGAGAAAGTTATTACACAATGAGGTCAGACCGGTAAAATTCCGGTGTAGTATGGGGGGAGAGGACAAGACCGGGGTCTGAGGACGGAATTCCCCCGCCTTTCAAAGACCGGTTTGAAGCAGTATAAGGGCGCCGATAATTGTGCCCTATTTCCTTTTACCGTGAATCAGGAATTGATAAATTACGCCCTCCGTGAGGGGCGTCGGTATGGGTCGCTGACACATTACCCTGGTAAGCTTATGTAAAAAATACAGTGAGGCATGGGGGTAGTACAATGCAAGGTACACAGAGCGTGGCAGTGGTTGGTGCCGGTTACTGGGGCCGAAATCTAGTGAGGAATTTTGCATCCCTTGACGCGCTGAAGACGGTCTGTGATCTGAACCCGAAAGTGCTTGAGCGCGTGAAATCTCAGTATCCATGGGTAAAGACCACAGAATCTTTCCGGGATGTTTTAGAGAGTCCTGAAGTAGAGGCCCTGGTAGTGGCTACGCCGGCCGAGCACCATTACTCATTGGCGCTGGAAGCACTCCGGGCGGAAAAGCATGTCTTTGTGGAAAAACCCATGGCCCTGCGCCTGGAGGACGGAGAAGACCTTGTAGAGCAGGCCCAAAAGGTTGGACGCACGCTCATGGTGGGCCATCTTTTGGAATACCACCCCGCAGTGCCAAAAATGAAAGATCTCATCGATGCTGGCGAACTGGGAAGAATTCAATATGTTTATTCCAACCGGCTGAACCTGGGGAAGGTACGCAACGAGGAGAATATCTTGTGGAGCTTTGCCCCGCACGATATCTCGATAATTCTCCGACTATTGGGTGAGATGCCAACCCAGGTAACCGCCCTGGGAGGCAATTATTTACGACCCGGAATTGCCGATGTTACCATCAGCACCATGAGCTTCGACAGCGGTGTGAAGGCCCACATTTTTGTATCCTGGCTTCATCCATACAAGGAGCAGCGCCTGGTGGTGGTGGGGGATCAGAAAATGATGGTCTTCAATGATGTGGAGTCAAAAGACAAGCTTCTGCTCTTCGACAGAGGGATCGACTGGAAAGAGCGCCTCCCGGTTCCACGCAAAGAAGATGCCGTGGTGGTGCCCATCGAGGAGCTGGAACCTCTCCGCCTGGAGTGTGAGCATTTTCTCTCTTGCATTCGCGATGGAAGTGCACCACGCACCGACGGCAACAATGGGTTGAAAATCTTGCGAATCCTTCACGCGTGTCAGGAATCCCTGGAACGGGCAGGGGAGCCAGTCATAATGGGGCGTCGTGCCGAAAGATCGTACTTTCTCCATCCCACAAGCATCGTTGACGAGCACTCCGCAATCGGCGAGGGCACCAGGATATGGCACTTCAGCCACGTAATGAAAAACGCCCGCATCGGGTGCCAATGTAATATAGGTCAGAACGTCGTGGTGGGCAGCAATGTTGCCATAGGCGATCACGTTAAAATCCAGAATAACGTCTCGGTCTATGAGGGCGTGATCCTGGAGGATTATGTTTTTTGCGGGCCTTCTATGGTATTTACCAATGTAATCAATCCGCGCAGCGAAATCCCGCGCAAAGACGAGTTTCGCCCCACCATTGTCCGACGAGGGGCCACCATCGGGGCCAATGCCACTATCCTGTGCGGGCACACAATCGGCGAATATGCCTTTGTGGGGGCAGGAGCGGTGGTCACCCGGGATGTGCCCGCTTACGGCCTTGTGCTTGGCAACCCGGCCAAATTGGCAGGGTGGATGTGCCGGTGTGGGAATCGGATCGCCGCCGGAGAGGATAGTCCACATTATCAGTGCTCGGCATGTGGAAGAGAATACGTCAAGGAGGAGGGGTCCATCCGACCGGTGAGCGCACCTCAGCCAGCCGGCTGAGATCATTAAGAGAGTTTACCGGTCGTAATACGCAAAGCCGGCCCAATCCCAGTCCACCCAGGCTGAGATATCCTGTGGATCGCTGCCCGCCCTTACCAGAAGGGCCATGATTGAATAATTGCCAAAGTGTAAGCCCTGCAGATCGCCCTCGGCCAAGAGATAAGCAAAGGAGACCATCGGAAAATTACTCAGCACCGGCTCAATCGTATTGTCGCCGGTTCTGTAATTGATGAACCCACCACCGGGCAGATTGATCATCACATAAAGGTCCACCGTGTTTCCACTGCGGCCCGGGAAGCCGGAAAGAAATGCCGTGAACTCCGAGTCCCCATGGTGAAACACTTCGCCATTGAGGGTGAGGGCGATGCCGGGAAAATCCAGAGATGCATTCCAGAGCATGGCCCCCCTTTCTCCGGCCAGGAGGATTTTACCGTTGGCGCTCCATATGGCGTTAATATTGACATCAGCGGCGACGGGAAGCGGGATCCAGGCCACGCCATTGAACCGGTATACCTTGCCGGAGTCTCCGGCCACGATTACGTCGTTTTCTCCCAGAACCCATACAGCCGAAAGATCCGTATCGATTGCCGGCGGTTGGACAGAATCCCAGGTTCTGCCGTTCCAGTGGGCGATGTAGCCGCTGGTTCCTACCGCGTAAACATTGTCAGCGCCTGAACCGTGAACGGCCATAAAAGTTTGCACGCGAGAATCTTGATACACCCACCAGCGTACCCCGTTGAAACGCCAGATTTTACCCTCGCCGCCGGTAACAAAAATGTGTCCTGACTCAGAGCCCCAGATATCCGTGAGGATGTGAGTCTCAGGGTTATAAGTCAGCGGACGCCATGCGGCTCCGTCGAAATGGAGCAGAGCGCTCCCTTCTCCAACAGCATAAATGTTGTCGAAAGAAGACCCCCAGATGCCGCGAAGGGATCGTCCGGCCGGGCTCAACATAGATGCCCAGCGGATGCCATTGAATCGGTAGATCCCGCCTGCATCCCCCACTGCATAGACATGATTGAAATCCGTCCCCCAGATATCGTTCAGGCTCTCATTGACGCCCACGAAGGTCTCTCTGTTCCCGCGCTCATCGATGATAAACACCCGACCCTCGTTGACAGAGGCCATGACAAGGCGATCCTCTATACCCCACAGGCTGCGGATGTCCGAAGTAAATCCTCCCGGGTTGATGGACTCCCATACTGACTCCTGTCTGATATAGACACGTCCCGCCTCTCCCACTGCAACAACCTGGCCATTGTCAGAACCGATAACATGATGGAAATTCCTTTCCTCAAGACGCATGGGCCACGGGGAGCCACCCCGGCCATTGTACTGAAGAATAGCGCCATATGCAGGGGCATCACCGGCGGATGCGGCTCCGCCGACGACAAATATTTCATCAGGACGGGCGGCCCAGACGGAAAAGAAATTGAGCTGACTTCGGCCCGTATCGAGCGACTGCCAGTGAAACCCATCGAAATATATTACAGTGCCTTCATCGCCGACTGCGTAAATATCCTCAGGCGAAGTTCCCCATATTCCCCGCAGCAAGTTCGTTGTGGAGGATTCAAGTGATATCCAGTGTTCACCGTCGAAATGGAGAATAACGCCTCCATCTCCCACGGCATAGATATTCGCCGGGTCACTGCCCCAGATTGCAAAGAGATCGAACTGGGTTCCGCTTTCCTGAGGGCTCCACCTGGTTCCATCGAAATGGAGAATCGTTCCCAGCGCACCCACGGCGTATACGTCCGATTCGGAGGTTCCCCAGACACCATAAAGATTATCGGTGGTTCCCCCGTCCATTCGCACTGTTGTGCCTTGTGAATAAAAGAATATTGCTCCTCGTTCCCCAACGACGAAAAGAGGACCGCCCCGAATACCCCACACCGCCAGCAGGTTGTTTTTCGTGCCGGTAAAGATGGAAAGCGCACGCTGACCATCGTAACGGAACATGGCGCCGTTTTCCCCGACCCAATATATTTCTCCGGCATTGTGGATCCAGGCAGCGTAAAGCGCGCCGCCCTGGGGAAGGGGATTCATCCATCTCCATTGAAAAGCACCGGCTGATTGTGCGCTTATGACCACAAACACCAGAAGGATCGCCAGGATTGTTGAGGTTCTGTCTTTGTAGTTCATCCCGTCTACCCCTTTCTGTTGTGGTATGTTGTTGATAGGATACAACATGTTGTGATCATTGGTATCACTGTTTGAATAAAAAATCAAGTGAAAATCATCACGAATTAGGAGTAAAGAACACCATGGGAAAGTTCTCGTCCCGTCCTGACTTTAGTTCCGGAGATTATATGATGCGGCTGTCCGCCTGTTCAAGCAGTTTACGCTAGACAATCCTCATGTAATGAGATACTATGAAAAACAAGAAATTGATCAGAACCATTAATCAGGCAGGAAATAATTATGAGCAGAATCCTTGTTACCAGCGCCTTACCGTATGCTAATGGGAGCATACACATTGGCCACCTGGTCGAATACATTCAGACTGATATTTTCGTCCGTTTTTTAAAGCTCATCGGGGAAAATGCAATTTATTTATGCGCCTCGGATACCCATGGAACGCCCATCGAGGTGAATGCGCGAAAACTGGGTATAACGCCCGAGGAGTTGGTGGAAATGTACCACCGGGAACATTTCCAGGATTTTCGTGATTTTGAAATCATGTTTGATGACTTTTACACTACTAACAGCCCGGAATGCGAGAGACACGCTGTCAATATTTACAGTCGCCTGAAAGAAAAAGGACATATATACACACGGGAGATCGAACAGAGCTTCTGCTCCAATTGCCAGAGATTTTTACCGGACCGGTTCATCCGCGGGACATGCCCGAACTGCAATGCTCACGAGCAATATGGTGATGTATGTGAGACATGCAATTCCACATATAATCCAACGGAACTGCGAGACGCGCGATGCGCAATCTGCGGCACCACTCCCGTTACGCGCAAATCGCTCCATTATTTTTTCCGCCTGTCGGACTTTGCGGATTTTCTAAAGAGTTGGACCATAGAGGATGAGCGGCTTCAGCCTGAGGTTGTAAACAAGGTGCGCGAGTGGTTCGACAGAGGACTGGAAGATTGGGACATCTCCAGAGACGGGCCGTACTTCGGCTTCAAAATTCCCGGTGAAGAGAACAAGTATTTTTACGTCTGGCTGGATGCTCCCGTGGGATACGTAGCCACTACAGAGCATTACTGTCTACAGAAAGGCCTGAACTTTGACGCCTACTGGTTTAATCCTGACACACGCATATACCATTTCATTGGCAAGGACATCATGTACTTTCATGTGCTCTTCTGGCCGGCCATGCTCCACGGCGCTGATTACAACACCCCCTCAAATGTCTTTATCCACGGATTTCTCACCGTGGATGGGAAGAAAATGTCCAAGAGCCGCGGCACATTCATTACTGCGCGAAAGTATCTGGAATTCCTTAAACCCCAATTTCTGAGGTATTACTATGCCTCCAAACTCGGGAATGGCGTGGATGATATTGACCTTAATCTGAGCGAATTCGTGCATAGGGTTAATGCCGAACTGGTGAACAAGATCGCCAATCTGGTCAGCCGGACGGTGAACTTTGTAAACAAGCAGCTCGAAGGACGACTGGGACCCCTGCCCCCGAACATATCCCCGCTGGTTCAGCAGGTTGAGGAGAAGCGCGATTTGGTGCACGAGCATTATGCCGGTCGTAATTTTAGCAAAGCTATCCGGGAAATCTGCGGAGTGGCCGACATTGCCAACACCTACCTTCAGGAAACAGCCCCATTCCATACTATCAAGACAGATAGGGAGGCGGCTCGCTCATCCTGTACGTTTGCCATCAATTGTGTGAAGATTATCGCCATTATGCTGAAGCCCGTCGTGCCATCGTTTTCTCTCCAGGTGGAGGAAATACTGCGCCTGGGCGATCTGCAATGGAAGGATGCGCGCTTTGATCTGGAAATGCACACAATAGGCCCCTTTGTCCGCCTGATCGATCGGATGGATGAGAAGGAGGTTCTCGCCCTGGTAGAGGCCAGCAAGGAGACCCTTGGCGGGGAGACGGATGAAGAGAAGCCTTCCATGCCGCCAATCAAGGAGGAGATCACAATCGATGATTTTTCCCGCATGGATATTCGGGCGGGGGAGGTGATTTCCGCCGAGACGGTAGAGGGAGCGGACAATCTCCTCCGACTCACGCTGGATATAGGTGTGATCAAGAAGACCGTTTTGGCCGGACTGGCAAAGGACTATCGGCCCGAAGACCTGGTGGGTCGGACTCTACTGGTGGTTGCCAATCTAAAGCCCCGCAAGACACGTTTTGGGGTCAGCGACGGCATGATTCTGGCAGGCGGGCCCGCCCATGGGAACCTGGTGGTGGCAGAGTTGATCGATCCCATCCCCCCAGGCAGTCCCATCACATGATGTCAGGCCCCGCTATGACTTCCTTTATTGCAATACTCATCAATATCCTAACGCTTCTCCTACCAGGAAGACTATAAATTGGGTTGCTGCCGGCGGTTTCTTTTCGATGATCACCGTGATTTTGCACATTCGTCCCGGATCGTCGCACTCAATACATTCGCCAGTGGCGCTGCAGGCATATTTTCGTTTGTCCGAAAGACGCATCCCGTTCATGGGAGCAGCAACATTCTTCATCCGCTGAAAAGCCTCGTCCAGATCGGCTACGATCTTGTTCACGCCGGCCACCACTATAACCGTGGGGGGGCCAAAGAACATGGATGCTACCCGGTTACCGGTGCCGTCGGTATTGAGCAGCTTCCCATCCAGAGTAACAGCGTTTGTGCTGGTCAAAAAGATGTCGGCTGTAAGCTGGGCTCTTCGGCTGGGAGAACGCGGATCGCCGTACCCTTCTTTCCAGTGATCGAAGACGGTATGGCCCCGCTGTCTCAAAATATCCAGAAGTTCCAACTGCCTGAGAGTAACCGATCCCCCTGCTCCCACGGTGGCGCCTTCGGGGATTCGGTGGAGGACTTCGTTAACCGCCGCTTCTTTGTTCGGAAAATAGACGGCCTCCATTCCATTGGCCTTCAAAGCTTTCATGCATGCTTGTACTTGAAGTTCTTCAAATTGTTTCGGTACATCAAACATCTCTGCCTCCATTTATCTGCATTGGTTGTATTGCCGTTCTTTTGGACATGATAATCCCAAACCAAAATGATGAGCCGTGCAGTGTGAAGCTCATCAGAATAGCGACCCCTGGAGGTTTTTGCTTTTTGAGTTCTTTTTGCGACCCTTAGGAGTCGGCCTGCCGCCTGCGTCAATGCACTTTTTTACAAAGTCACGGACAATCTTGTTGCTGTCTTTCAGGCCTGGTTTGATGGATTCAATGCCCAGCACATCCGCCGCAATCTCATACCCCTTTTTCCTGACTTGAGAATGAGAATGCCCCATGGCACTTCCCAGGATATCCTTTGCCTCATCCTGTGAAAAGATTTTTTGATGAGCATCAAAAAGATCCAGTGCACCAAGCGTGAGATACTGGTAATGCCTGGGAAAAATCTCTTTGTGGTCAACCTTGGAGTAGTGCAGCACGGATTCCTTTACGAGAGAGGAAAGCTCCCCGCCCCATCGCACAGCTTCTCGTGCCAGGGGATTGAAAAAGCCTTCAAATGGTGTTGGAAAGTACACGATGGTCGGGCTGTTCAACTTCTTGTCTTCAAGATAGTGGACAACAAAATAATCGGTCAGATATATGCGAGACTTTTCTATAAACTCCTCGACGATCTCATGCCATTTGCTTTCATCTGTGTTGCTGTAAACCATGAACATGTTTTCGAGTTTTTTATAGGCGATCAGATCGCATAAATCCAACTTCACCTCGGTCCCTATCTCGGGCATTTCCATGACCCGGCGGAAAGAAGTTGTTACCGAGTCATCGGTGTTCTCCATTAAGAAGATCAGAAAGGCCACACGGCTGAGCGGCAGGAGATGGTCCTTTTCCCCGGAAATCTTGTGCCAGAGATATTGGAACAACTGCAACCCTGAGGAGGTGGAATCTTCCGCCTCCTCAATGACTTGCTCCGCCATTTCCAACCAGGACAGGTCCACGGGAAGGTCTTCAGGCTTTACACGGCTGATCTGGGCATCTTCTGATAGGGAATCGAAGTCCTCTTCGTCCTCCTCGTCATCGTAGTCAGGATACTGCGGCGGCGATTCGCCATGCCGCTCAATGATCCTGGGGAATCTTCCCTTGGGGGTGTCGTCTTTTATGGAAACGACGTTGATGGTATGCCACCACTCGTCCCCGAAGTCGAACAGATAAGAAAATTTTTGCCCCTTCCGAAGCATGAGCTTGTCCACCCTGGCGCTGACCGCGCTTTTAGCTTCTGACCATTTTGCCTCATCAAGCAAGGTGTATTCCTGTGAAGTATCGCGGATATCTTTACCAAGGAAGAAAGAATAAAGATGGGGATCGAAGCGATCGAAAGCGCTAAAAATGGCCTGGTGGAGCTTGTCCAGGGTCTGGTTGCCCTTCATTTCTATGGTGCGCCAGATGGAGGGTTCCTCCTTGAGGGCGACTTTGAAGGTATACAGTTTCATCTTTTCCTCCTGACAAGGGATTCATTAAGGCCCGGCCCTCGGGTCCCGCACGCCGGCCGCCGGAAGTACGGCCGTTCTCATATGCCCCGTGGTAGAGAACCACGGCAGCACCGGCAGTTCTTATCGTGTACTGCTCCAGAAGACTATGAAAGACTTTGCCATGGGTTATTCACTTACACATCATCGCATGTTTACTCAAACAGTATGCTTCTTACTATGGCTTCATGCAGGGTGGGATTTCCGGAGGCGATCACGCTGGTCTTTTCTTTCAGTTTTCGCATTTGGGGAAGGGAATCCCCGGTCGGGCTCGTAATTATTCCGCCTGCCTCCAGGATGATTCGCCCTGCAGCAAGGAAATTTTCAGCGGAAAGCTCATCCCGAACGTCCACGTGGGCATCCAGTGCACCGGAGGCGACCAGGGACAACTCGGTTACCGAACTTCCCAGGCTGACCACCCGCCTCGCCAGCCCTAAAAGATCGCTCACCCGCTGGATCTTCCACTTATCAGCGCGAGTGAGCGTGAGTTCACAACCGATAACCGCCTCCGGCAGCTCCTCCTGCCTGGATGAGTTGACGGGCACGCCGTTGCGCTTTGCTCCTTTTCCGCTCTCGGCGCTGAATGTTGTACCGGTGAACAGATTACCTGTGAAGGCAAAGCGCACGTTGTCCGGGTGGAGTTCCTCGTTAGCCGGGATCAGTGCCGCGGAGAATGACCCCACCTCAATTCCGCGGGAACAGTTCCACGAGCCGTCCACCGGATCAATAATGCACATGAAATCGGGCTCCCCGCGGCCAATGTCCGTGATCCCTTGTTCCTCGCCCATGATGCGCAGGGGTGCAGAGATATGGCGCCGGAAATATTCCACAGCGACCCGCTCCGCACCGCTATCGAAGCCCAGGGTGAGATCGCCCTTTGGATTGAGGCCAAGGACCTGCCGCTGCTGGAACCCTTCAGTGAGAAGGAATCGCCTGACCAGCCGGAAAGCCCTTTCCATGTGCAGAAGCCAGTCCATGAATTACTGATGGTTCATCGTGATCGTGAAATAAAATCTTCAACACCGATGATAAAGTATCCCCGGTGAAGCGAAGAAGTTTCCCTGTCGTGCAGCCCTGTCAATATTAATCCAGATTGGCTTCTTCTTGCTTTTTCAACAGAATCTGTTGATGCAGACCCTCTTCGTAGGCAAGATCCTCAAGGGCCTGTTTGAGCGAGGGGTCGTCGGTTTCGGCTGCAGCATCTCGATATTTGGCTTCTGCCTTCTTTTCCTCTTCCATAGCTTCCTTGAAGAAGTTTTCCCAATCCACTGGACCCTCCATTCTGTATCGTTCTGTCTCTGGAATACAAAAATATATGTATAAAGATTCTTTTTAAAAGTCATCACATATTGTGAGGAAAGTCAATGAGAAAAAATGTTTTCCGTTATTGCAATGCCCCCTCCGCCGGGACCATTCACTCGACCCGATTTGAGATGTCCCTTCATCGGCTATATAAACCTATAAATCAATAATCCGTTTGCCTTCCAGAGAATCCAGGGTTTGCATCAGCGTCCGTTTGGCTTTGTGTTGGGTGCGGATTCCTGTGAGGTAAGCCTGCCACTCATCAACACGTCCGAGTCGTTTGTAAATCTTTTGCATCTTCCGTAAGTAATTGGCAGCGACTCGATAGGCCGCGGGTTTGACCAGATTGATTTGTCCTTCGGCCAGTTGCTGCCAAATTTTTAATGAAACGTCGGGATGAGAAGCCTGAACTGCTTCAGCTACGGAATCGTCGTTAAAATATCCCCGGAATTTTCCTTTCTTGGAAATTTCATACCAGTGGATGACCTCGTCGTTTCGTTTTTCGTGAATGGCAATGTCAATCAGGGTGTCGGTATCGGGGTATTCTTGATTAGGGTGCTTTTCCCAGCATGGCGAGATCTCGGTTGCGGGCAGAGCCCAGGCTTTGGGCGGCGGGGAGGAGCTTTTCTTTTTACCTGTCGCCGGTGGCATATCGGGGCGAACGCCGGTCTCAAGAAAATGGATGACGGCCTCGCGGACACCCGGCCATTTTCCCATGGCATGGGCTGCTTTTTCAAGGCTGCGATAGGTTTCCAGTGACGGTCGATGAAAGAATTCCAGCGCGCGATAGGCGGCGACGAGGGGAAAGTTCTTGTCACTTTGAGCCATTTCGCATAATTTTTTTTCAAGGTTCAAGGCCAGGCCGGGCAATTGATTGATTGTTTTCCTGAAGCCGTCCACAGCCACCTTTTGAGCATCCTCTTTGCGACGCGCGGAAAGCAGATGGTCAATGAGGGTGCTGTAACAATGCGTAATGGGCGCCTCACTCTCCAGCAACGGGATGACCTCCGCCGTTCGTCCGCTTTTTTCCAGGGCTTTTATGGCCCAATGCATTATTTGCTCGCGCTTATAATCGATTGAATAGGCATCCTGTTTCTTAGGTTTGGGAAACTTATCCAGCCTGGTCAACAGGGCGTCGGCCACCTGGCTCCAATCTGTTTTGTTATACCGGGGATCTGAAATACAATCGTCAACGCCCTCTAGAATGGAGTAATCGTCTTCGATGATAGCATTGATCATCCACAACATCTGGTCCACGGGCGATAATGATGACTCTGGAACAGCCCTGAAGACTATCTCCATGCATCTGGCAATCTCCTCGCCTGTTTCACCTTCATCGTGGGACATGCCGACTTGCTCATTTCCCAAACGCCAGAGATCTTCACCCAGATGGACAACTTCGTCGGCATGCCCCGACTTCAGAAGCGATTCCAATCGCTGACATACACGAGAATAATCAGGGATGTTATCCTCGTCAGACCAGTGATCGCTCCAAGCCGGCTCGCTGGACAGATTTTTTATTTCATGCCGGATTGACTGGACGATTTTGTTGACCCGGCCGCTTTTTAGCTGCTCCTCCTCCAGAACCTGGTTACCGATGCCGGGATATCGTTCCGTCAAATCCATAATAAACTCGACCAGGTCTTTTTTGGTCATGGATTCGAATACATTGCGCAGTGCATTGGTTCGCTGATTTGTCTTCGTCTTGGCCGACCTGCTTTCTCTGTGTGCGAGATCCTCCTCATCTTCCCTTTCATCTTCGTCCTTCAGATCTTCCGAACCTCCATCATCGTCATAATCCCAAGTCTCCAATTCATCATAATTGTCATCGTGCCCGTTTTCGAATAGCAGGAGTAACCGCTGGTCATCCGGTGAGGCCTCACAAATGGTTTCTTTCTTTTTCAACGCATCCAGATAAACCAGGATGAGCGCCACACTGTGTTTGCAAGGCCCCCAATTATAAGGGCATGAGCAAGCCGAGTATAACCTGCCCGACTGGTCGAGCCAAACGTGGGTTGCATACACCTCTGTGCCATGAACCCAGGCCAAAAGTCCCCCTTCGGGTGTGGTGTGTAATTCCCGCACCTTGCTTTTGTAGGACTGTCCTCGCGAAACAATTTTAGACCCGGCCCATGTCGTCAAATCGTCCCAGGTAATCTCGACAAAACCGGTTTGAAGAGCAGACACGATACTTACCCCCTGTGATCGTCATGTCATGGAAGTTCATGAAATTCTTGCGCAAAACTGGATTCAAAGGTTTGTGATAGACGTACCAACCGGATCAACGAGGCAGCATCTTTAAAGTCGAGTCTGCCGGTCTATTGTGGTTATCCGACAGTTTTATCTCTGTTGTTTTTTATATATTCAGGATGGAGGTTATCACAGATAGTCTCTTGAAACAACGTGAGTTTAAATGCAAAAAGATTTTATACCACTCGCCGGCTGACTGAGAAAGAAAAAGACTATGAAAAACTTTGTACGAGAAAAAATCTTATTTGGAATTTTTTTGATTTTCCCCTTGATAACGACCGCCTTTTCATGATGAGGGAAAATCATGTTATGCTCCATCATTGAAGGCCATCCGTCGAACGGCCTGGCCGCAGTTGCTGCCCACCTCGTCTTCGCGGGGGTCGCCCAAGCTCAGGATCACATCTAAACCGGCGCGATGGAGGGCCTCCACGGGATTGTCCAGTAGAGAGGCCGCCTCGGAGCGCAGCACGGTGGCCACTTGCCCCAGCCGACCCTGCTCCGTGGGGTTGACCGGGGTTATCTTGACGGAGAACCGCTCCGGGTCGAACAACGTTATGACCACCCGGGGATCAAAGGACACGCCGCGGGCAAGGGCAAAGTTGAGAACCACCTTCCGGTCGCCGGGCTCGAAGAATTTACTGCCCAGTTCTGCCAGTTCTTCCAGACTAAGAAGAGAGATGGGCATCAAGCGCATCCTTTCCGCCTCCTCGGTGGAATTGACCGAAAACTGAAGCTGGAACCGACCGGAAAACCGCTCGTCTTTTATTTCTTTCAATCGGTTGAACCAATCATCGCAGCCGCGGGGCGCTACAGTGGGCACACATGCCCACAGCCCATGACTGTCAAGCTCCTCGGGAAGCCTTCGGATTGCTTCAAGGACTGAGTGGTTGAGGGCTGGCTCGCCCATGCGGGCAAAATGTACCTTGAGCTTGCGACAGCGCCGGTCCAACCCCGGATGACGATCGCGTACATAGCGCACCTGACATAGAATCTCTTCAGCGCTCAGATCGCCAAGGTAGCGGAATCCCGAGTCGCAGAATACGCAGCCCACCGGACAGCCGAACTGAGTGGAAACGTTGATGATCCACTTGTCGTGGCGCGGGTGGCGGATATCCAGCCCGTCCACGAACTCGACGCAAAGTTCATCTCTGCCCCGCATTCTTGCCACGAATACCTCGGCCACGTCGGGCCGACCGCTGCGGCTAATGACCTCCATGTCCGCTGTGAATGATCTCTTGACGTCTGTAATGACCATGTATATTCCTCCGTAATTTCAATGGGGGTGCACTCTCACGTTCATTCAAGAACTTTCCCGCCAACCGAGCCGCCCGTTGCCCGTCGCCCAGGGCGGTGGCCACGAACCGATCCCGACCCCTTATCAAATCTCCGGCCAGGTACAAACCGGGCAAATGCGTGGCCACCTCATCCGCAGGGCCGACTGGAAGCCCCTCCAGAACTTCGGTGCAAGGCTTGCGTCCCACGCAGATAACCACGTGGTGGCTGTGCAGCCGGGTGAAATCCCCCTGTTCGTCTTCAATACAAACAATCACCATTCCATCGCCCGGTCCAAGTCCTCGCACAGTGCGTTTCCAGAGCACTTCTATACATGAGGCCTGTACGGCTTCCACCAGCCGTCCGCGCGCCCGGAACGCCTCGCTCCGTATAACCAACCGGGGTGTCCCTCCCCGGTCCGCCACGTTAAGGGCCGTATCCAGAGCGGCCTCTCCGCCTCCCACCACTGTTACCACCTTGCCCGTCAAATCCCGCGGCAGCGTTCTTGCCTCCCGGTGCAATCGCTGTGAGTCATGAACGCCATCGCTCCACCGACAGTCGAAATCCTCCGGTACAGTGCCAGTGGCTGCGATCAATGCCCTTGAGTGCACCTGCCCCCCGTCCTCCAGTTCTGCCACATAACCATCTTCTCCCACCCGGCGGCAGAGTCTCACCTCGGCGGCCTCCAGGCGAACACCTAATTTTAGAGCGTGGGCAAGAATTATTGCGGCCAGACGTGAGCCGGAAATGCCGTGGGGAAATCCGGGAAGGTTCTCAATGAACCGAGCCGAGTGAATCAATCCACCGTGAGGCTGACGTCCAAGGACAAGGTGATCAAGGCCGTCACGGGCAGCCTGGATGGCCGCTGAGAGACCGGCAGGGCCACTCCCTACTATAAGCAGTTTTACCTGCTCATTCATCTCGAACCCCCTCCTTGAGCAGGTCTAGAACTTCTTGTGTGGTTGCGACATGGGCATGACCCGCAGCCAGGCAGCGCAAAGCGGACAAGTGCAACTCCCGGGTCCTGGCTGCTGTGGCATCCATGACAACCACGGATACCAGCCTCACCCGGGCCGCGTCCAGGGCTGTGGCCAGGATGCACAGAGGAGTCTGCACGCCGGTGATGACAACGCAGTCGCATTCGGCCAGCCTATCCATAACCTCGGGCTGGAGAAGGGCCGAGTGCCGATCCTTGTCCACCACTGATGCCGATGGTAACCAGTGCCGCACATCGGGCGAAAGCTCTGAAAGCGGGTCGTCTGGTCGTTGCAGCCGGCCGAAGAATCGTTTGATCAGGAATCCATCGTCCTCGGTGCCATGGACATGGCGGGTGAAAACCACCGGTAGGGCCCGCTGGATAAAAGCCTCTACAAGACTGAAACAGCGTGGGCGGCAGGTATTCCACTGCGGCAAAAAGGCCGGAGAACGGGAATCGGTAAACAGACGCTGCAGGTCCAAGATGAGTAACCCAGGACGAGACAGGCCCGCCAGAGATCCCCTCCCACGGGTACCCTCCAGGGCTTCTAACAATTGCTCAAGGTGGAGGCCGGGGTGAGGCGTATCGGGAAAGAGTTTGCAGCGGCTCTTCATGGCTATGGCTCTCCCTTCTTCCTGTGCGGCAACCTGTCTTGCGGCCGGGATGGCTCAGCCATGGAGCCTGACATAACCGCGTCATTTTTATTAACATAGAACCGACCGTTGAGGCAAGAAAAAATTCATCATCCACGGTTGTGCATGTTTTCATATGGAACAGAGACATTATTGTATGATAATATCTATATTGATATCTCCATCAGCCTGAAGGCGGGGGACTTCCCGGCGTACATGATCCGGGCAGGCGGAGAAGAAAGTATTGATAAATGATAAAAGAGCATTCTTACAAGCCAGAGAGGATAGCCATGGGCAAGGAACCTGATTTTTCAATAACCGACTTGGGCAAGTGCACCGTTCAATCTCCATACCATTGTGTTACCTTTGTGACTCCTGATGAGAAGATCATTTACAACCCTAACTTGAAGGACATTCTCAAGCACCGGCAAAAGAAAGAAACACCGCCGGCCATGGAAGTGGCGGGCCCCCGCAGAACCATTTATTTCGATCCATCCAAAGTTCGAGCCGGGATCGTTACCTGCGGGGGATTATGCCCGGGGATGAACTCGGTGATCCGCACGCTGGTAATGGAACTCTGGTATCAATACGGAGTTCAAAATATCTTAGGATTTCGATATGGTTTCGAGGGGCTTGTCCCCCGATATCATCACAAACCCATGATACTCACCCCGGATCTTGTGGCAAACATTTTTGAACAGGGCGGTAGCATCCTCGGCTCATCAAGAGGACATCAAGAGATAGGCGAGATGGTTGATGCCCTGGAGCGGATGAACATCTGCATGCTGTTCACCATCGGCGGAGACGGCACCATGCGCGCCACAACTCTCATCGCAGAAGAGGCGATGCGTCGCGGTCTGAAGCTCAGTGTCATCGGGTTGCCGAAAACCATCGACAACGACCTCATGTACGTTGAACGCTCTTTCGGCTTCCAGACCGCTTTTTCAGTGGCGGTCCAGTCTATCAAGGCGGCTCATACCGAGGCCCTGGGAGCCCACAACGGCATCGGTCTGGTGAAACTCATGGGGAGGCATTCGGGATATATCGCTGCAAATGCTGCGCTGGCCCTTCCCCATGTTAATTTCGTGCTGATTCCCGAGGTGCCATTTCACTTAAATGGGGAGAGGGGTTTGCTGCGTACATTAGAGATACGACTGGAACGCCGCCGCCATGCCGCTATCGTGGTGGCGGAAGGGGCCGGCCAGGACCTGCTTATAAAAGATTCGGATAAAGTTGAGAGGGACGCTTCAGGCAACATCAAACTGATGGACATCGGCGCGTTCCTGCGGGACAAAATAACCGAGTATTTTAAGAGGAAGAACAAAGAAATCAACCTGAAATACATCGATCCAAGCTATTTGATCAGGAGCGTTCCTGCTGATGCGGACGATAACGTGTTCTGCTCAGTGCTGGCTCAGAATGCTGTCCACGCCGCAATGTGCGGAAAAACCAACATGCTGGTCGGAAGATGGAATAACATCTACACGCATGTGCCGATAAAACTGACCGTCTCTCAGCGAAAGACTATCGATCCCGGGGGAAATTTATGGGGCCAGGTGCTTGCGGCCACCGGGCAGCCTCACTCATTTATCAATCCGTAAGTAAGAATAAAAAAATAGGCATCAATCACTCCCCGGTGATCGATGCCTCCATTACTTAAACAGTGGGGGAATTCTCGCTCAACGGGTTGTACCGCCGAAGTATTTCTCGTTATCGAAGGTTCCGTTGACCCGATCCAGCTCCTCCAATAGAGACGCCAATTCTGTCTGGAGCAAAAGGCCAACCTCTATTTCGTAGCTTCCGTTAATACGCAGAATGGATGAACTGGTACCGCACAAGGGACAAGCTTTACTGCTGTCCTTTTTTTGCCTGCAACCTTCCTTTGCGCAAAGCACATCATATTCCATGCCGTCCCAATACAACAGCATTTTATGAAAGTCAACAAAAAAATCGTATTCTTTTAAAAAAATCCATTTACACCTTGTAAATGCCCATCAATACCGGATTAAAAAGGAGGAAAAATCTTTTATTGTATACAAAAAAACCACAGGGCCTATACGGTGTCATCAATAATACTTCCAAGGGGTCTCCTGAGACAGTACGAAAGGGTTGTTTTGAAGGTGATTGAAAATTAACCAACAATCAACCAGCTAAACCTGTCATTACAACATGAAAATGTCACCCCCTCGGGGTGCGGCCGGAGGGGATGGTTGTGGCAATAAATTGCATTAACAATATTTCTTTTGACGGTGTGCTTGACACCAAGAGGGACAGCGAGTAAATTAATAAAGTAATCCGCTCCGCGGAAGAGAACCTTATAAATGCACTGTGCCATGATGGAATGGAGCCTAAATGACGGATAATAATCGTGAAGAGGCATCGGTTGAGATCCCGGTGGACGGTGTGCTTGACCTTCATACATTTTCACCCTCTGATCTTCCGTCTTTGCTGGAAGAATACCTGGAGCTATGCCTGCATAAAGACATCCTGGAAGTGAGGATCATCCACGGGAAAGGGACGGGAGTTTTGCGCGAAAGAGTGCATGCATTGTTGCGGCGCATGCCGTCGGTCGCATCTTATTCGCTGGCCCCACCTGAAGCTGGCGGATGGGGAGCGACATTGGTTCAACTTCGCAAGGAATAAAGACCCCTCCCCATTCAATATGGGCCTTTATTTGCACTCCAATTCACGCCAAACACCCGCAATAGTGAAAAAATGTTTTTGCATCATGGATTCCGACAGACATTTTTTTCAATATATCATCGGGGGTGTTAATAGGATGAAGGCGTTGGACCAGAAGCTGATTATTACCGCAGCCATCACCGGCAGCCGCGGCCTGCGTGAGCCGGAAATCTTGACTCATAAAGCTCGCGGGGGATAAGCCTTTCGTCTCTGGATGTGCATACTTATTCAGGTATATCTGGTAATCAGAAAAGGAGCGTATCATGCTGATCTTTCTCGACACCGCCAATCTCGAAATCATCCGGAAGGCCAAAACCAGTGGAGTAGTGGACGGAATTACCACTAATCCGACCCATGTGTCCAAAGAGATTAAAACTACCAAGGATTTTCACGAATTGATCAGGGAAATCTGCGAAATCGTGGACGGCCCTGTGAGCGCGGAAGTTGTCAGTACGGATGCGGAAGGAATGATGAAAGAGGCCCGCGAGCTGGCAGCAGTGCACCGCCATGTGGTGGTCAAGATCCCCACCACCCCGGAGGGCATACGCGCAACCAGCCAACTGACCCGGGAAGGAATCCGGACCAACCTGACTCTGATCTTTTCCCCTGCACAGGCCATTTTTGTAGCCAAGGCGGGAGCAACTTTCGCCAGCCCATTTATCGGCCGTCTGGACGGATTAGGGCAGGATGGGATGGAGTTGGTGCGGCAGATCCGAACTATTTACCGAAATTACGGTTTCGCAACGAAGCTGCTCGTGGCCTCCATACGCCATCCCATGCACGTGGTGGAAGCCGCCCTGGCCGGTGCCGAAGCCGTCACAATGCCCTCTGAAATTTTCCATATGCTGTTCAATCACCCGATGACGGACCTTGGACTGGAGCGTTTCTTGAAAGACTGGTCCAAGCTTCAATCCTGAGAGGCCGCTGGTCCGGGGGATAAATCACAAGTGAGAAAATTACCGATTCCGGCCTCCGGAACGAGCACAATTGATACGCTTTACATTGCAGCAGGAGCGGGAAAAGCGTCCTTTTTCGGGGTAACACCTTCATGTTCGACACAAAAACAACCGCTGCCGGACTGTCCATTTTTTCCAATGTATCCCTCGTCCTCTTGAAGCTGGTCGTCGGCGCCTTCACCGGCTCGATCAGCATCATCTCCGAGGCTGTACACAGCGGTATCGACCTGCTGGCCTCGGTCATGACCTTCTTTTCCGTGAGAGTATCCGACAGGCCTCCCGACAGCGAACACCCTTATGGGCACGGCAAGATAGAGAATATAACAAGCCTTGTGGAGGCTTTGTTGATAGTTGTGGCGGCCGTCTATATCATCTATGAGGCGGTTCACAGGGTAAAAACCGTAACTTCCCTCCAAGCCGTTCCTTTGGGCCTGGGGGTTATGTTTCTCAGCGCAGGTGTCAATTTCCTCGTAACGCGGAAATTGTTCTTCGTCGCCCGATCCGCCGAATCCGCCGCGCTGGAGGCCGACGCCCACCACCTGCGCCTGGACATTTACACTTCGCTGGGAGTCCTGGTAGGGCTTGGATTTACGCATGTATTCAAAATGCCTGTTCTGGATCCGATCCTGGCGATTCTCATTGCTATGTTTATCACGAAGATTGCATGGAATATCACAAAATCATCTCTGGGATCCATCGTGGATCAAAGTCTGCCCGAAGAGGAACTGGTCACCATCCGTTCCATTATTAAAGGAGCTGACGAACGGATCAAGGGGTTCCACAGGCTGCGTACTCGAAAAGCAGGCGCACACCGACATGTCGATCTCCATATTCAGGTCGATAAAAACCTTACAGTGTGTGAATCTCATATCATTGCCAATCAACTGGAAGAGGCCATTTGCAATAGTCTTCCGCGCTGTCGCGTTGTCGTTCACATTGAGCCCGAAAAAGAAAAACATACAGAAATGCCCGCGTCCATTCGCTGAACTAAATGCCCGTTTTCAAGTTTTGGAGATTTTGAAATACAATTCCCCCGTGTAATTATATTGCAATTACGGCGCAAGAAAATGCCGAATTATTTTCGTGCAACCTAATCATTAAAAAAGAAGATTTAACCGAACTTTTTATTTTAACCGGTATATAGATTCGGTGAATGAGCAGTGGCGTAAAGAACAGAAACAAGAATCTGCTCAGGATACTTCGTTGTGTTGAAGTGAGGCCGATCAACCGTAGTGAGAGAGCGCTCTGGGAAAGCCTCCTGCGTAAATACCATTACCTCGGGCTTCGTTCTCTGGTTGGAGAGTCTCTTCGTTATATGGCGGTTTATCAAGGACATTGGCCTGGTTTATCGGGCTGGTCCGCCGCGGCCCTCAAGTGTAAAGTTCGAGATCAATGGATCGGATGGCCTCCTTTACTTCAGTGGCAGCGTTTAAGGCTTTTGGCCAATAACACCCGGTTCTTGATCCTCCCCCGCATCAACATCCCCAATCTTGCTTACCGCATCCTCGCCGTCAATCTCAAGCGATTATCTCGAGGCTGGCAAGTGCTTTACGGCCATTCCACCTGGCTCGTCGAGAGCTTCGTGGATCCCCGTTTTTTCAAAGGCACATGCTACAAGGCGGCGGGACGGGTCTTTTTAAGCCACACCCGTGAATTCGCCAAATGCCATTCTTACAATCAAACTCAACAAAGAGGTCAAACCCATGAAACTATCTGAAAAGCATGCCAATGAGCTTATGAATAGATTATCACTCATTCCGGATCCACGTATGCCCAGGTGCATCCGCATGACGGGTCAAATCTTGAAATGCCATTTCATTTATGATAATGTATTTATCAATAAGTTGAGTTATCTTTTCCATTATTTATTACGTTTGGATGATCGATATCCGTAGAAAAGATCAGTCGAATCAATCTTTGATTTTTATTTCGCACTTTTTAATGGCTTCATTTTCTTGTTTTTATTTTAACAAGTTATTTCAACAAGTTATGATTTTTTGATGGACACTGACTGACTTTTTCAATTGAATCCCGAATCAGCTTTTGTAGCTCTAAAGGAGACAAGGCTGCTCTTCCATTCCATAATAAGAATCTTGAAATCGGAGCGCGCATGGGTTATAAGAAGTTGTTTTTAGATGGAGATTCCATCAGAACTCCGGGCCTCGTTGATATCGCCTCTCCAGATCCCCGTGAATCGGGGACGAAACTAAAAAAAGGAGGTATGAGCAATGGTCAGACAAACGATGAGGATGTTGGTTGCGGTTCTCGTCATACTGGCCATGATGGTGATTGTTCAATCACCGGCAGTGGCTGGCAAAAAGGATAACACGCTAAACATCGCCTGGGAGAAAGAACTTGAAACCCTTGATTTTTACTTCCAAACCGCCAGGGAGGGGACCATCCTGAGTCGGCACGTATACGATTCCCTGCTTTATCGTGATCCCGATACCTGGGAGTACAAACCACTGCTGGCCAAGTCGTTTAAATGGATCGATGACGTGACCATCGAGGTTGAGCTTCGAAAAGGGGTAGCGTTCCACAACGGCGACAAATTCGACGCCGATGACGTGGTGTATACCCTCAATTTTGTCAGCAATCCGAAAAACAAGGTTCTGGCGCAGCGAAACGTTAACTGGATAAAAAACGCCGAGAAGCTTGGACCGTACAAGGTCCGCATCAACCTGCACAAGCCCTTTCCGGTCGCCCTCGAGTATCTGTCCGGCCAAACCCCGATCTATCCCAAAGAATATTATGCCAAGGTCGGCCCTAAAGTCTTTGGCGTCAGACCAGTCGGCACCGGGCCGTATAAGGTGGTCAAGGTTGTGCCGGGAAAAGCAATTACCATGGTTAAGAACGACGATTACTTCGACGGCAGCCCTAAAGGGAAGCCCTTCATCGGCAAGATCAACCAACGGACGATTCCGGAAGTGACGACTAAGGTTGCCGAGTTGATTACCGGCAACCTGGACTGGATCTGGCTGGTACCGAAAGATCAGGCTGAAAAGCTGGCCAAGATGCCAAATCTTCAAGTCGATTTTGCCGAAACCATGCGCGTCGGCTTCCTTTATTTTAATTGCGTTGGCGACACACCCTTCAAGAATATAAAGGTCCGCCAGGCAGTGGCTCATGCGATTGATCGGGAGGCCATCGTCAAGAACCTTGTGGGCGGAAGCTCCCGGGTCGTGCACTCCGTATGCTATCCAACCCAGTTCGGCTGCACCGACGAGGGGGTGGTGAAATACGAGTATGATCCTGAAAAGGCCAAGAAGCTCCTGGCCGAGGCAGGCTATCCCGACGGATTTGAGTTCAACTTCCATGCCTATCGAGAACGTCCTTATGCCGAGGCCACAATCGGTTACCTTCACGCCGTTGGACTTAAGCCCAAGCTGGTTTACATGAAGTACGCGGCCATGCGCGAGAAGTGGCAGGGCAACAAGGTCCCCTTGGCCTTCTGGACCTGGGGTTCTTACTCGGTTAACGACATTTCTGCTATCACGGGCCACTGGTTCAAATTCGAAATAGACGATTTCGCTCGGGATCCCCAAGTGCGCGACTGGCTGGAAACAGGCGACACCTCCATCGATCCGCAAGTGCGCAAAACGGCTTACAAGAAGGCTCTCAAGCGCATTTCCGAGCGGCTTTATGCGTTGCCCATGTTCACCTGGGTGACCAACACTGCGTATTCCAAGGATTTGGAATACAAAGCCTATCCAGATGAAATTCCACGATTCTTCCTGACAAAATGGAAGTAGATTGATTCCGAACGGCACGGCCTCTGTCCTGGGGCCGCGCCGGTCGATCCCTGCGATTAAGATTTGACGAGGCCCTTGTTCGCCCAAGTATGAAATCATGGCATAGCCGGGATTAAGCAATGTTAATTTACACTTTAAAACGTCTGGCTCTCTCCCTTTTGGTCGCGGTGACGGTCTCCTTTGTGAGTTTCATGCTGCTGCGCATCTCGGGAGATCCGGCCATTGCTCTGGCCGGAGCCGCAGCGTCGGCTCAGGAGATCGACTTCGTCAGAAAACAGTACGGTCTCGATCGTCCGATTGTCATCCAGTATCTCGACTGGGCACAACGTGCCATCCAGGGCGATCTCGGTGAATCCCAGTTTTTCAATCAGCCCGTCAGTGACATCATCGGCGGTCGATTTGGCGTGACCATGACCCTTGGCGTTTGCGCTCTGGTTTTTGCTATAGTCCTCGCCATCCCCTTGGGGGTGCTGGCTGCCATCCGGCCAAACACCTGGATCGATCGAATCGCCCTCACCATCTCGGTGATGGGACAGGCAATGCCGGCCTTCTGGTTCGGCCTGATCATGATCATCGTATTGGGAGTGATGCTGCGTCTGCTGCCCATTTCCGGCAGCGGCACCTGGCGTCACTACATCATGCCGGCCATTGCCTTGGGCTACTACGCCACTCCGGCCTTCATGCGCCTGACTCGGGCCGGCATGCTCGAAGTCTTGGCCTCTGATTACATCAGGACCGCACGGGCCAAGGGACTCAGGGCAGGCAGCGTCTTATTCAAACACGCCCTGCGCAATGCAATTATCCCGGTGGTCTCCCTGGCGGCGGTCCAGTTTGGATTTATGCTGGGTGGCTCCATCGTCATAGAAACCGTCTTCGCGCTTCAAGGTATAGGCTATCTGGCCTGGGAATCCATTACGCGATCTGATCTGCCGGTGATGCAGGCCGTTGTTTTGCTGTTGTCCTTGTTTTACGTAGTCCTGACCTTTTTTTCTGACCTCTTGAACGCCTTTCTGGACCCCCGTATTCGAGTTACGTAATCATGGGCTCGGTAGGATCGACATTGAACAGCACCACTACTCTGGAGCAAGTGGAAGGTATCCTGGAGCCCACGCCTGGTGCCATCCTCAGGCGTCGCATCTTCGGTCACCGGGGGTTTATGCTTGGTGCGATCGTCCTCGTTTTAATCCTGGCAATGGCCCTGCTTGCCCCGGTTCTGGCCCCCCACGATCCCTATGATCAGCAGCTCTCCCGCCGATTGATCAATCCCATATGGCATGCAGACGGCACCTGGACCTATCCCCTGGGGACCGACAGCATGGGCCGGGGCTATTTCTCTCGTTTGATGTACGGCGCTCGCATCTCCCTTTTGATCGGCATATCGGCCATGCTCATTTCTGGAATCATCGGCTCGACCATTGGCATCCTGGCTGGATACTTCGGCGGTAAAGTTGATATGGTCATCAGTTTTCTGATTACCGTCCGTCTGGCCATGCCCGTGGTTCTTGTGGCCCTGGCTGTGGTAGCCCTAATCGGTGGATCCCTGCAGGTGGTCATCTTTGTCCTTGGTCTCCTGATATGGGACCGCTTTGCCGTGGTCATGCGCTCTTCCACTCAGCAGCTCCGATCACTCGACTACATCAACGCGGCCAAGGCAGCCGGCTGCTCGACTTTGCGTATCCTGTTGACGGAGATCCTGCCCAATATTCTTAACAACTTGATCGTGGTGGCAACCTTGGAGATGGCCCGGGCGATCATCCTTGAGGCGGCACTCTCTTTCCTGGGTCTGGGAGTGCAGCCGCCTCTCCCGTCGTGGGGCCTTATGATATCCGAAGGCAGAGAATACATGCTCTTCAGTCCCTGGATCATCACCATTCCTGGTGTGGCTCTGTTCATGCTGGTTTTGTCCATCAACCTCCTCGGCGATGGTATCCGAGATATCACTGCACCGGAGAGTCGAGGATGAAAAAGGTACTGGAAGTCCAAGGACTGCATGTTGAGATACCCCTGGCGACTGGGGTGTTGCACGCCGTACGGGACGTCAGTTTCTCCGTCGAGCGCGGCCAAACATTTTGTCTCGTGGGCGAGTCCGGCTGCGGTAAGTCATTGACTGCCCTGGCCATTATGGACCTCCTTCCTCCAAGGGCTCGCCGCAGCGCGGAATCTTTGAATTTAGAGGGGCGGGATTTGTCCAAATGCCGAGAGCGCCAGATGTCTGAAATTCGGGGTAACAAGATGTCCATGATTTTCCAGGAACCGATGACATCGCTCAACCCATGCTACACCATCGGTAATCAACTGGAGGAGGTCCTTCTACATCACAAAAAAGTCTCCCGGCGTGAGGCGAAAGAACGGGCCGTGTTTTTACTTGATAAGGTCGGCATTACGGCTGCAACGAGCCGATTGAAGCAGTATCCACATCAGCTCTCCGGCGGACTGCGTCAGCGTATGATGATCGCTATGGCCCTGATGTGCGGGCCAAGCCTGATCATTGCCGACGAGCCGACCACAGCCCTGGACGTGACCATCCAGGCCCAGATTTTGTTCCTCCTGGCTTCATTGCAGAGGGAGCTCGAGACCGGTTTGATCCTGATTACACACGACCTCGGTATCGTCGCCCGTGTAGCCGACCGGGTGGCTGTGATGTACTGCGGCCAAGTGGTCGAAACCGGGGAGGTAACTGAGCTTTTTGAAAACCCGCTGCACCCTTACACCCAGGGACTACTTGTCTGTATTCCCGTTCCTGGCCGGACCAAACCGGGCGAACACCTCGGTTCTATTCCCGGTCTTGTGCCAACGCCCATCGGAGACCTTAAGGGCTGCACTTTTCGAAATCGCTGCCGATACGCCTTTATGGATTGCGCCAAGCAGGATGTGAAGCTTCGCGAGATATCGCAAAGCCGAGCCTACCGTTGCCTGCTCAGCCCCGAGGTCTGCGCTCAAAATGCGATTAAGGCTGAATCTACATGAGCGAGCCGATCCTAAAAACCCATGAAGTAGTTAAAATCTATCGAGTCAATGCCGGTGCATTTAGGGGAAAACGCGTCTTGAAGGCCGTCAACGGTGTGAGCATTAAGTTGGAGAAGGGCGGGGTTTTGGGGCTGGTGGGGGAATCCGGATGCGGTAAAAGTACCATGGCCCGAATTATCCTTGGCCTGGAACCGCCGACATCAGGGGAGGTTTGGTTGGACTCGCATTCAGTCTTCGATATCAGTCGCCGGGAGGTGGCCAGGCGCATTCAACCGATCTTTCAGGACCCTTACTCATCCCTCAACCCCCGTAAATCCGTCGGCTCTATCATCTCTTTACCGCTTAGGGTTCATAAGATCGGCAACTCGGCAGAATGGAATAGAAAGGTTGAGGGGATAATGGACGTAGTGGGCCTGCCGCGCCAGCTTAAGCGCAACTTTCCCAATCAGCTTTCTGGAGGGCAGCGCCAGCGAGTAGCCATTGCCCGAGCCCTGATCATGCAACCGGACATCGTGATTTGTGATGAGCCGACCTCGGCCCTGGATGTCTCAGTCCAAGCCCAAATACTCAATCTGCTCATAGACCTGCGCAATGAATTCGGTCTGACCTATATCCTGATCAGCCATGATCTGGCCGTGGTCGAGCATCTGGCATCTCGGGTTGCAGTCATGTATCTCGGCCGCATTGTAGAGGAGGCAGCAACAAAAGAAATATTTCAAAAGCCAAGGCATCCATACACCCAAGCCTTACTGACCTCCGTTTTGACGCCAGAACCGAGATTAGGCCTACCCGAAACCCACCTGGGTGTCTCGTATCCCAATCCCTTAGACCCTCCCCCTGGTTGCACCTTTCACCCACGCTGCCCCAAGGCAACACAACGCTGCAAGACCGTCACGCCAGAGCCCGTCATTGAGAGCGGTCGTCTGGTGGAATGCTTTTTCCCCGAATCGATTTAATAACGAGTGTTCATCCGAAAACCCCACTTTTTTCTCTTTTCATGTGAGGAGAGAAGGATTCTTTTATACTATAACTTGCTGATATTATAAGCTATCTTATCCGTATTCAATTTTTTACTTTAAGAGTTGAGAATGAATTTTTGTAGTTTTCGGATTGACGCTGGAATAGAATTTTCAGGGAAACTCCTGTTGAGAGATCGGGTTTTTTCGGGAATAACCCGGAAGAAACTTCGCGTTCGCTTCCATGGGTCTGTGAGTCACAAGATCGGGTCTTCCCCAGCCTGTATGGGCTGGTGCACTTTTTCAACCTGGCACAAAAGGGCTTTGAACACGGGAAACCCGGAGATGCTGTCACAGTTGGCCGCGTCTGTTATGAGGTTCACATTGGCATCGCGCCAGCCCTCAGCCTGGATAGGAGAGCCGCCTCCCATGTTCACCTCGACGACACCGGCCACGATGCCGTCGGTAACGCAAGCTCTCATGGTAACCCAACCCCGGGGTGAAATGATCTTCACGGCGTCTCCATCGGAGATGCCTCGCGGTGCAGCGTCTCGGGAATGGATGAGGGCCCGGGCGCAAGGCTGTATACGGAGCAATCGCGGAATATTCAAATGCTGGCTGCGGAAGGTCGATTGGATCCGAGCCCCCGACGTAAATACAAGGGGAAATCGGACGAATAGCTCTCCATTCTCCGGCCCTTCGTGGATATCAAGGTAAACGGGCAGGGGTTCGTGCCCATATTTTTTCAAGATATTGGAGGCGATCTCCCATTTACCCGAAGGGGTATTGAAGCCCTGCCGTCCATCCCGACGCAACATTCCCTTTTCCCATTTACGCTCCTCGCCGGCAATGGGGCCGGGGCCCACGCGCACAGGTCCATCTGCCTTGGCCAGGTCCTCCATCGACAGCGGTAGATCGCCGATGATGTAACGGACCATTTCCTCTTCTGTCTGGGGGAAAAGGTGGCCATAGCCCAGTCGTTCGGCCAGTTGCGCGCAAATGAGGTAGTCGCTGCGCGACTCGCCCACCGGCTCCACGATGCGCCGGCGAAGCTGGATATGGGAAGGCGCCGGAATAACTTCGGGATATTGGACATAAGAAATATTCTCATAATATGTGGTTGCGGGGAGGACGTAGTCGGCGTACTGTGAGTCGGCGGTCATGAACCGGTCCACCACCACCAGCCCATCCAGCGCGGCCAGCGAACGCTCGAAAAGGGCGGTATCGGGAAAGCCGGTGAGAACGGATGCTCCACCGATCAATAAGAAACGGATGCGATATGGGTCCCCATCCAAAACGGATCGTGGGAACTCCATGAAATGCCCGGCCATTGTTGTATCGCAGAAGAACGGATACCTGTCGTAACCTATGGGCTTGGGATGGTCAGGCGGATTTATGGGCGGCTTTTTGAGAGGAATCGGTTTGAAATCGAGGATACGTAATCCTCCTGCCACGTCCAGGTGCCCGGTGAGAGCCCACAGGTTCAGCAGCGCCCGGATGCTTTGAACTCCTGAGTTGGAGTATTCGAGCCCCGTAAAAGTGAGAAGGGAGACCCTGGAGGTAGATGTCAAAATCTCTGCCAGCTCTTGAATCTGGCCGACCTCAACCCATGTGATGGCTGATGCGGCCTCCGGTGTGAAACGCCGGACATAATCCCGGTACTGATCGTACCCCAGGGTGAATTCCTTTACAAAATCAAGGTCCACCTTGCCCTGTTCCATGCACAGGCGGGCCAGAGCGTGGATGAGGGCGCCGTCGGTTCCCGGACGGATGGGAACCCACCGGTCAGCCATGTGGGCAGGGGCCGTCTTCAAGGGATCAATGACCACTATGCGGGCACCGCGACGCCGGGCGTCCCTCAAGCGGCGCATTGTTATAGGAGGGGAATCAGTTGCAGGATTGGCACCCCAGATGAAGATCACATCGGAATTTTCCAGGTCAGGTTGGATGGTCCGCATGGCCCGTCCAAAAAGGGTCATGGGGGCCAGCATTCCATATGATACAAAGCACAAAGTCCCCACAGTAAAAGCATTAGGAGAACCCAGGGGCATAAATAACGTGAAAGTGGCTCCTCCACCTCGGGGCGCGGGTCGAAACATCTGGACCATCCCGTGCTCGAAAAAAGCGCCCCTTCCCTGGAACGACGAGATACATTCAGGCCCATAGTCATTCTTGAGCTTCAGAATCCTGGCCGCAATTTCGTCCAGCGCTTGCTCCCACGAGATCGGCTCAAAATCCAACCCTGGCTTGGGCCCTTTGCGCTTCAGCGGATGTCGAAGTCGATCGGGGGAATGAACGATATCAGCGCTGGCCTTTCCCCGGGGGCACGTAATCCCCTTGATGTGATCCTCTCGACCTCGAATTTCCTGAATCCGGCCATTCTCTAACTTTACTTTAATTCCACAGTTGTAAGGGCAAATTCCGCAGATACCATTTTTCCATTCTTCGTTCATATTGTCTCCATGTCGACCCCATACCCACATGAGAATTCAGCCGGACGAACCGATTCGACATTAAACAGACCGGAATCCCGGCGGGCGCGTTCATTCATACGACCGTGCTCGCTTCCTTCTTTATACAGTGCTTCCGGACATAACGCAGGAGCATGGCACCGGGCATCAACTTTTCTTTGACGTCTTGGAATAAAAGGTTGATAACTGTTGCTCGACTTGTTCCTTCTTGCACGTGGGGCAAGAAACTTTTTTGTTTTCGTGCTCCTTCATGGACATGATGATTTCAAAGTTTTTTTCGCAATTACGGCACAGATATTCGTACTTAGGCATGATAATCCCTCCTGTCAAGATGGAATTCATGGCTATAGAGTCAACCGCAAAGCCTCATTCCTTCCATGCTTATTATATGCATCTCCTAATAAAGAATCAATAGCATTCCTGTCCTTTTATAACTGGCGGGTTAGGAAAAAAGAATGTTTTTTTTACCCGATGGATATATAGATTGAAGTTCACTTTTTCCTTGTAAGGATTCCAGGTTCCGTTATGACATAAGGGTCCAATAATTTCCTGATTTCCTCTTCGGTTAGAAGGCCCCTGGAACGGATCAATTCCAGTATATTTGCCTTGTTTTCCGTTGCCTCCTGCACCAACTTCGCAACCGTTTCGTATCCCAGCCGGGGGCTCAGAAAAGTGGCGAGTCCCAGGCTTTGCGTTGCGTACATATGGCAGCGCATCGGGTCGGCGGTTATCCCTGCCACGCACCGCTGGCGGAACGCACGACACATGTTTGCAAGAATATCCAAAGATTGCAACAGGTTGTGAATTATCACCGGCATCATTACATTAAGCTCCATCTGGCCTGCATGCACGGCCTGCGAGATGGTCAGATCATTACCGATGACCTGGAAACAGACCATATTCATGCATTCGGCCATGACCGGGTTCACTTTGCCCGGCATGATAGAGGAGCCGGGTTGCAAATCCGGCAGTCGAATCTCCGCCAGGCCGGTGGTGGGCCCTGAGGAAAGAAGCCGCAGGTCATTGGCGATCCTGCCCAACTCCAGGGCTACGTTACGCAGGGCTCCGGATGTCCTGGAAAGGGGCATCTGGCTCTGCATGGCTTCGCGCATATCGAGGGATGGAACCAAATCCTGGATGTTGGTGAGTTTCTTCAATTCCTCCACCATAGAAGAGGGAAATCCAGGAGGCGTATTAAGGCCGGTTCCCACCGCTGTGCCGCCGATGCCCAACTCGGCCATGGAGATGGACTCGATACGCAAATGCTCGGAGCATTTTCTCACAGTAAGGCCATACGCCGAGAATTCCTGCCCCAGCCGGACCGGTGTTGCATCTTGCAGGTGAGTGCGCCCTGACTTGAGTATTTCGTCGAATTCCCGCCCCTTGTCCTCGAAGGCGCCGGCCAACTCCTCCAGTTCCGGCAAAAGGCGTCGTGTGGCTGACAACCCGGCCAATCGCATGGCTGTGGGGAACGTATCGTTTGTGGATTGACTCATGTTGACGTGGTCGTTGGGATGAACGGGTTGGTACGCGCCGCGTTTCGCCCCGTACAGCTCATTGGCCCTGTTGGCGATCACCTCGTTGATGTTCATGTTAAAAGAAGTTCCGGCTCCGGCTTGAAAAACATCGACAACGATATGATCATTCAACCCGCCCTCGGCAATAGCCCATCCGGCTTTTTCGATGAGAACCCCCAGTTCGCGATCCAGAATACCGGCGGCTACGTTGACCCGCGCAGCGGCTATCTTGATATGGGAATATGCCTTGATAAGATCGGGTTTTGCCCGCAAGCCGCTGATAGGAAAATTTTCCACCGCTCTTTGCGTCTGGGCACCCCAGTATGCATGGGCGGGCACTGTGATAACACCCAGTGAATCTTTTTCTTCTCTGAATTCCATGATATTTTATTGCCTCCTGCCTTCTTTGAACTGGATTTCATCAAAGGGATCGAGAGGTCATTCCAGGGTCAGAACTACTAACGCCTGTTGATCCATAATTAACAAGCGGCAAAAAATCCTTGGACGAGCAATGAGAAAAGAGAGGAAAGTCATTGCGAATATACCGCTTTATTGCCGCTCCATATTTAAAAAATATACCACACCAATACATCAACTCAAAGCAATCAATAGGGTCTTCATCCGGACGGAAAAGCTCAGAGGAAATAAAAAGGAATTCCCCGGGATTAGATTTGCTTGAATTCTTGCACTCGATGCGATAAAAGGGAGATAATTTTTGTATGGTCTATGGACAGGATTTATTAAAGCGGCGTGTGTGAGTTCAGTCAGTCGGTCACGGGAAAATGGTGCATCCGTGGCGGATAAGGTGACCTTCATCACATGAAGAAAATATCAATCCTTGTGGATATCTCGCATCCGGCGCACGTTCATTTTTTTCTCCCTTCTGTCATGATATGGCGAGAAGAAGGGCACAGGGTGTTGATCACCTCCAGGGACAAGGATATCACCTTGCAGTTGCTGGAAAACCTTGGTCTTGAGCACACGTGTTTGAGCCGGGCGCGGCGGCGGGCGCTCGGGCTCCTGTTAGAGATGGTGGAGCATGAGACCAGGCTGCTGGGGGTCGTCAGAAAGTTCCGCCCCGATGTAATGCTGGAGATCGGCGGCACATTCATCGTCCACGCTGGAAAGCTGGCGCGGATTCCCACCATCGTCTTCACCGACACCGAGAATGCCCGCTTGGCCAACAGGATTACATTCCCCTTCGCGGGCTGCGTTTGTACGCCAAAATGCTTCCAAGGGTCTGCAGGGTCCCGGCACGTCATATACGATGGATACCACGAACTGGCTTACCTCCACCCCAATCGTTTTCAACCCGATCCTGCAGTACCGGCCTCGGCGGGGCTTGTACCCGGCGGATACATCGTGATAAGGTTTGTTGGTTGGACTGCCGGCCACGATATCGGAGTCAAGGGGCTGTCTCCTGAGGCGAAGCTCAAGCTTGTCCGGACACTGATGAGGTCAGGCCGTGTGATTATCAGCTCCGAGTCTTCACTTCCCAAAGAGTTGGAAGCGTGCCGGATGACCATGTCTCCGGAACGAGTTCACCACCTGCTGGCGTTTGCCCGTTTATATGTTGGCGAGAGCGCCACCATGGCTTCTGAGTCAGCAGTGTTAGGGATACCGGCCATCTTCATTTCCCCTGAAGGAAGAGGGTACACGGATGAAGAAGAAGAGTGTTATGGCATGGTCTTTAATTTCAGGGTCCCCCAGGTGGACATGGCAATTCAGCGGGCCCAAGAGCTTTTGAATCGCCCGAACCTGGGTGCCGAATGGCAAGAGAAACGCCGCGCTCTATTGCGGGACAAAATTGATGTCACGGCCTGGATGACTCGTTTTGTTCTCGATTTTGTTAAGCAGCGGAGAAAACGAGATCACTGACTGAAATGTGCGGAATCTGCGGATATATCGGACGGGAGGACCGCGATCTGGTGCGGACCATGATGGATCTTATCGTCTATCGAGGGCCTGATCACGGCGGCACCTATTTCGACCATCAACTGGCCATGGGAGTGCGTCGTCTCAGCATCATCGACGTGCAAGGGGGAAACCAGCCCATTCAGAATGAAGATGGGACCGTACGGGTGGTATACAATGGAGAGATTTACAACTTTCCCGAGTTGCGCGCTGAGCTGGAAGCCGGGGGACACCGGTTTGCCACTCGCTCCGACACTGAGGTTATCGTTCACCTGTACGAGGACTTGGGGAATAACTTCCCCCGGCGGCTGGAGGGTATGTTTGCCATCGCCCTATGGGATGCCCGTGAACGCCGGCTCCTTTTGGTCAGGGATCAATTTGGGATTAAACCTCTCCATTTTGCGCTCCACGACCATGCACTCTATTTTGCCTCGGAAATAAAGTGCATCCTGGCTGTCCCGGGGTTTTCCCGGGAATTGGACAAACAGTCCATGCACTTCATGCTGAACCTCAGGTACATCCCCGGTTCGGGAACCCTTTTCAAGGGTGTTCAGCGCCTGTTGCCGGGACAAATGATGATATGGCGCGACGGAGAGATAAAGATACAGCGCTACTACTCCCTTCCCACCCGCGTGGACCGCGGCAAGAGCCCCGAGGAGTGGGCTGAAGGAATCCGCGAGCACTTCCAGTCAGCCGTTAAGCGCCACCTCATCAGCGACGTTCCCCTGGGCGTGTTCCTTTCAGGGGGGATGGATTCCAGCTCCATTGTGGCGTGTATGCGCCGGCTCAACATACCGGACATCAAAACGTATACCCTTGCCTTCAACGAACCCACCGACGAGATCGAGGACGCCAGATTCGTGGCCCGCCACTTCGGTACTGAACATCACGATTTGCGGATCGATGCAGAGCCGCTGCGCAAACTGCCGGAAATTATCTGGTACATGGAGGAGCCCAAGATCAATCAATTGCAGGGTTTCATGGTTTCGCAATTCGCTTCTCAACACGTCAAGGTGGTGCTCAGCGGAATGGGCGGGGACGAGTTGTTCGCAGGATACATCAACAATCGCTATATCCATTACAGCAGTCTCCTGGGGGACCACATTCCCCATATCCTTAATCCATGGCTGCGGATCATGGGAGAGAGAGTGCACGCACTACAGACGCGCCTGGGCGGTATGGCCTGGGATGAGTACCGCAGAGGGATTCAAATGCTGCTTGCCTCGGGTGATCGGGCTCGATATTATTTGATCCTTCGCAATGCCTGGGACGGAAGCCCCCGCAATTTCAACCTGATCTACCACCCTGGATTCAAGACCCGTGATCTGGTCCTTACCGAGGAGTATTTCCGCCCGTTTTTCCCGAATAACGGGGAATCGTTCCTGGCTCAGGCCCTGCGCGTGGAGTTCCTTACAAAAATGGTGGACGATTTCCTTGTTAACGAGGACAGAACATCCATGGCTAATTCCCTGGAAGCGCGGGTGCCCTTCCTTGACAGGCGGTTTGTGGAGTTCTGTTTCTCCATTCCGGAGGAATGGAAACTGCGTAGAAACCGTTTGAAATATATTTTTAAGGAGGCGATGCGCCCGGTGCTTCCCCCCGAAACGCTGAGGAAGAAAAAATGGGGATTTGCCTTTAACCCATATCGCCAGTTTCAAAAGGATCTCAGGAGCACTGCGGAAAGACTTCTCACACGCAAAAGAATTGACACTCAGGGGATATTCCAGTATGATTATTTGCGCAGAATCATGGATCACCGGCCACATCAACGCATGCGATGGCATTATGCATATTTGTGGATGGTAGTAGGATTCCAGATCTGGCACCGGATGTTTATTGAGGATTGGTGCCCTGCCAAGCCCTCATTCGATCTCGAGCAATATTACGATTCATGAGAATCCCCATCGGTCATGAAGAGATATTGTCTTCCCTGCAGAGGGCCCTTGCTTATGCGGAAAATAATGGCTATGCGGGATACAGCAAGTTCGATGCCCTGAATAGTCCACTGCTCCACGGTCTGACTCTTGGAATCCCGGTGCTCCGGCTCCTCATCACCCAGGCATTGATGAGGTCGCCGGTTAATCTTCGACCGTTTTTTGGAGTGCGAAAATCCATCAACCCCAAAGGGATGGCCCTTTTTGCCATGGCCTACCTCAATCTTTGCAGCGCGGGGTTTGCTGAGGATGCTGAAAGCAAAGCCCGTAGGTGCCTGGACTGGCTGGCCGAAAATCATTCCACCGGGTATGCCGGACCATGCTGGGGATATAACTTCGGATGGCAAAGTCCGGGGTTTTACGCTCCGCCTTACATGCCCAATTTAGTGGTGACTTCCGTGGTCGGCCAGGCCATGGTGAAGGGCTGCGAGATCCTCGGGGAAGGTCGTTACCTGAAGCTTGCCCGGGGTGCGGCAGAGTTTATCCTGACGGACCTGGAGGTGTTGGACCAGACGGAAACATCCAAATGTATCGCCTATGTGCCGGCAAAAAGTACCATTCGCGTGTTGAACGTCAATGCCCAGGCCGCTGCATTATTGGCCCGCATATTTGAACAAAACGGCGAGGAGAGGCTGCGTGAAGAAGCCGAGCAATTGCTCCGGTACGCTGCCGAGCGCATGACCGAATACGGCGGCTGGTATTATACGGACCCACCGGGAGCGTCTCCTATTACCCATGACAATTACCACACGGGAAATGTGCTGGATTCTTTAATTGATTACGCTGAAGCCACCGATGATCGACAGTTCGACAAATACCTGGATAAAGGCCTGGAATTTTATCGCAGCGCCCTTTTTCGAGAGGATGGAGCCCCAAAATTCATGAATAACCGCATTTATCCGCTGGATATCCACGGCGCGGCCCAAAGTATCGTTACCCTTTGCAAGGCCTCAAAGCGCCAGCCGCTGTGTCTGGAGGAAGCTTGCCGTACAGCCGCCTGGGCTGTCCGGGAAATGCAGGACCCGACCGATGGCCGTTTTTACTATCAAAAGCGGCGGTACTTCACCCTGCGCTTCTGTCTGATGCGCTGGAATCAAGCATGGATGTCCAGGGCACTCTCCCTCCTGTACTTGTTGTTGCAGCGGGACCATAGCCATGAATTTAAATGATGCTAATTCATCAGACAGGCAGTTGATCAAGGATTTTCGGAATCGCAGCGTCTGCCATGTGAACCGGAGTAGACTTTGGACCGAATCGGAGGATGGTACGTCCTCTTTTAGACCTGTAATACCTTTTCTCCGCTGACTACATGATGAGCCGCTCACCTCGCTTAAATCCAGAAGAAACCGAAAGGATCTATACCGGGGAGTACTTTGACTCCATATACGATTATCACTGGTTCATCAACAACCAGAGGAAGTTCCGCGAGCGAAACGAGAACATCCTTCGTATGCTGGAGCCGCAACGCGAAGATGTCATCCTGGAGGTAGGCTGCTCCACAGGGCCCACCACGCGCTATATCGCCCGAATGGCTCGAAAAGTCATAGGTATAGATTTTTCACCCATAGCAGTGGAAAAAGCACGCGCAAAAAGCGCCGAAGAGGGGGTTGACAATACGGAATTTCACGTAGCGGACGTATCCGACATGTCCTGCATCCCCGATAATCAAATAGACAAAGTAGTGGCCATCGACCTCGTCGAGCACATATACGACAACGTGCTCATAGGGATGTTTCGCGAATGCTACAGGGTTCTCAGGCAGGGTGGTACCCTTTCCATTCTGACTCCAAACCGGAATCACTATGTTGAGGTTTTGAAAGCACACAATTTCATCCTGAAACAGTTCCCCAGCCACATAGCGGTTCGACGGCCCGAGGAGATAAAAGAAGTTCTTATCTCCAGCGGGGCTCCGTTCGATATTGACATGGAATACTTCTTCAGCAACGCATATCCCGTTTTTAGACTGCTGGACAAAGCGTTCATGGGCTTGCCGTTGATCGGTCCGTGGTTTCGATGGCGATATTGCTTGAGGCTTCGAAAGCCCTCCTGCGGCGGGCAAGGGACAGTCTGATGCCTTTCGGATCTGAAATGGCTGCGGCGCCGGGGCTACACCGCCTGGAACGACTCTATATCAGGGTCTTCGGCTGGCCGGCCGCTGGGCTGAGAGTCCGGGCACAGCGGCTGCTCCCGGTCATCGAAACCCATCTTGAAGGTGTCCGCGACGTGCTGGACGCGGGGTGCGGCCAGGGGGTTTTCACCCTTGCCCTGGCGCGGAGGTTTCCACAGGTATGCTTCGAGGGGATCGATTTGGATCCGGAGCAGGTAACTAAGGGTCAGCGTCTGGCAAAGATCCTGGGTATGAATAACGCGCGTTTCTCTGTTGGCGACCTTGTGAGCCTTGACAGGGAAGCCGAGTTTGACATGGCGATAAATATCGATAGCATTGAGCATATATCGGAAGATGATATGGCCACTGCCAGTATGTTCCGGGCGCTGCGACCCGGCGGGCTGCTGATCCTGCACACCCCGTCCCTGTATAGGCGATTTTTAGGCCGGGTGAAGCCCAACCTGGAGATCAGGGGACATGTACGGCCTGGTTACACAAGTGAGGAACTCCGGGATCTTCTGACCCGGAACGGGTTCGCTGTGGAGCGCATCCTGCAAGTGTATGGTTTTTGTGAGACCCTGGCCCAGAGCATTTCTTACGCCATCACCGGTGCGGAGATGAGGAACAAGGAACTGTACGGGCTTGTGTTCCCCTTTCTCCGCGGCCTGGCATGGCTGGGGAAAAAAGCTGCACCTCGGCACGGCAACGGTCTGCTTGCTCTGGCGCGAAGACCGATGGAGGAGATCGTTTGAAACAGATTTATCGCCGGGTCATTGACTCGCGGGGAAAGATCCGGGTGGAGGACGTTCCGGTTCCGGTTGCCGGGCCGGACCAGGTGCTCATCGCTGTCCGCCACTCCGTGATCAGCTCGGGTACGGAAGTGGCCAGCATCCAAAAGTCTGCCCCTGAACTGGCCAAGCAAGTACTTAAGGATCCCTGGCTGCGGGCGGCGGTCAAAAACACCGTGCTGTCCGGCGGAGTGAGCTCAACAGTTGACCGCATCGTGGACGAACTGACCCGCTTTCGTCTCATCGGTTATAGCGGAGCCGGAGTTGTTGTGGAGAAAGGAGTCAACGTGCACGGCCTTCAAATGGGAGACCGGGTGGCTTATGCCGGGCAGGGCCACGCAGAGATGGTTTGCGCCTCCCGAAATCATGTGGTGAAAGTACCGGATGGGGTTGACCTGCGCGAGGCGGCATTTATGACAGTGGGGGGCATCGCAATTCAGGGGGTGCGCCGATCAGGAGTCCACCTGGGAGAAGTGGCTGCCGTAATCGGACTGGGCCTGGTGGGACAGTTGACCTGCCAGGTGTTGCGGGCCGCAGGTGCGGTTGTCATCGGCATAGATGTCAACACGGAGAGAATCACACTGGCACAATCTTTGGGAGCCCATCACACTGTAGACGCATCCAGCACTGATCCGGTGGAAGAGGTTCTACGCCTTACGAACGGTTCAGGAACTGACGTGACCATCATCTGCGCCGGGTCAAGGAAATCGGAGATCGCCAATCAAGCGCTGAGGATGACCCGAAAACAGGGACGTGTAACAGTGGTGGGCATTGTGGGGATGAACCTGGAACGGATGCCGTTTTTCCTGAATGAACTGGACTTTGTTTTCTCCAGGGCCTACGGGCCAGGCAGTTACGATGCTGCTTACGAGACGGGCAGGGTGGACTATCCATTCCATTACGTGAGGTGGACGGAACAGCGAAATCTTGGGGAGTTCATCCGGCTCCTGGCCGACAAGAAGGTCTGCACCCTTCCCTTGATTGGACGCGCCTTTCCGCTGGATCAGGCCCAGGAGGCATACGATTACATCCAGTCTGATGAGATGAAAGGAGTTGCAGCTCTTTTGGATTTTGGGGATGAAGCACCACCCCTGGCAAGAAGAGTCTGGGGGGCTGCAAAACCAAGAGAGATAAAGGATAGAGTGGTCCATGTTGCAGTAATCGGTTGCGGGAATTTCGCCCGGGGATTCCATATCCCCAATCTTCATAGGATTCAGGGTTACAAAATACGGGCTCTGGCGGCTGCAACGGGAACCAATGTCGCCTCCCTGGTGGATCGTTATGGCGTGGATTATTTCACCACTGACCATAGAGAGACCCTGCGCGACGAGGAAGTGGATCTGGTGGTCATTACTACCCGCCACAACCTGCACGCCCCCATAGCCTCAGAGGCAGCCCGTGCAGGTAAACACATCATTGTCGAAAAGCCCATGGCCATGACCGTCGAACAATGCCAGGAGGTGGCCTCTGCGGTATCCGGGAGCGGGGTGCACTTCTCCGTGGGATACAACCGTCGATATAGCAGCCTTGCCCGGCGATTGAAAGCACTTATTACATCCGGGCCGCTGATGATACGGTACGCGGTCAATGTGCAGCGAATCCCGCAGGAACACTGGACAATGGACCCCATCGAGGGAGGCGGCCGCCTGATCGGAGAATGCGACCACTTCTTCGACTTTTGTAATTACCTGGCGGGTGCGGCTCCCGAGAGCGTCTTTGCCCAGTGCATTCTGAACCCGGAGCAGGATATACTCCAGCAAGTCAACTTCGTGGTGCAGGTGCGTTACGCTGACGGTTCCCTGGCATCTTTGCAGTACACTGACATGGGCCACCCGTCGGTTCCCAGGGAACGGGTGGAGGTGTTCACCGGCCAGAGCGTGCTGATGCTGGATGACTTCAAGGTTCTGACCTTATGGGGCCGCGAACGGAGAACCTGGAAGGTGAGGGGCGGTGACCTTGGCCACCGGGAGGAATTGGAATCTTTTCTGCGTTTGCTGAAAGGATCTACACGCCAGGAAGACGCGGTGGTAGGGCTCAGAGAGGGTGTCCTTGCCAATCTTTGCTCTCTCCGCGCGGTGGAATCTCTGTGTACGGGCAAGCCCGTGATCATAGATGCGGGAAATACCCTGGGGGTCGATGCACCATGCAAGGATAGCAACCATGCGTGATGAAATGGAGGACGAGCTTCGGCTTAAGGAACTGGACACTCGGAATTTTCTCATCAATCGTCTCCGCAGGCGCCCCTACCTGGCAGCGGGGGGAATTATGGCCTGGCTCAGGGGCTTGTATTACAAGCTCAAATTCCGCGTTTTATTCAAAAGGGTGAAGATCGGAAAATATTTCCGGGTCTACGGTAAATTTTATATCATGGGCCCGGGCCGGGTTGTCATCGGAGATAATGTGATGATCCAGTCTTTGCTGATTAAGCCGATATGTTTCTCCACCGATCAGCCCGGGGCGGAAATCCATATAGGAGACCACTCCACTTTCAGCGGCACCACTATCAGTTGTTCCGAGCGGGTTACGATAGGAGACATGTGCTGTATAGCTGATGCTTACATCACAGATTCTCCCAACCACTTTATGGCCAAGGACCGCAGATTACGTCTGGATCAGGAACCAGAGAGTCGCCCCGTTTCCATAGAGGATAATGTCTGGATTTCCGTGCGGGCGACGGTTCTCCACGGCGTCACCATCGGTCGCAACAGCGTTATCGGCGCCTGCTCCCTGGTTCTGGATGATGTTCCGCCCAATTCGTTTGCGGCGGGCATTCCCCTGCGGGTCATCCGGACCATCCAGTAGCCACAAGAGAGGACATGTGAACGAATCGGCATCATCTTCCCACCCGCCGAGGAATCTTGTCGGAAATATACTGCGGGCTTTACTGAGTTTCTCTCTCCTTGCCCTTTTGATGGTAAGGATCGGGCCCTCGGCACTCGTGGGAACCCTTTCTCGTCTTCAAATGTGGGCTATCCCTGTCCTGGTCGGCCTTTTTGCTGTTTTTTTGCTCATAGGCGGCGTCAACCTTTGGATACTCATCCAGACACGAAAGCCGGTGCCCGTGGCCGCGTTATTAAAGAGTTTCTGCGTCAGCACATCCCTGGGGATGTACTCACCGGCCCAGGTGGGGGAGTTTACGCTGGTCTTTATGCTGCGGAGCCACGGGATATCCATACGTGAGGGTCTTTCCATGCAGTTTGTGGACAAGGCAATCACCCTGGGTGCAGGTGTGATCCTGTCCATAGTGGCGGTGAAGGTTTACCTGCCTCCTCAGCCGTGGCTTATGGCATTTTTCATAATGGTGCTGGGCGGGCTGGTGGTTCTCTCGCTGCTTGTCTGGATACCGGACACCCGAAACTTCATCAACCGCGCCGTCATCCATAGTAGGTGGATTATCGGGCATTATGAGTTCTTCCGCGCTGCTTCAGACTTGTTTCGTCATCATACCATGGCACTGGGGCTTAACGTTATCATCACCTTCGGGCGGTTGGCCCTGGGTGCAGCCACCATCTATGTGGCTTTTGCGGCTTTCGGCCGATCTATGTCTTATATCGATGTTTTATTGATAAACACCCTGGCACGGCTGACAACGCTTATTCCTGTGAGCCTTAATGGTATTGGTGTGCTGGAAACCACAGCATTCTACCTGTTCCGGCAGCTTGGCATACCGGGTTCTGATACTTTGTGCGCCTTCTTGGTCAATCGTATTATCGTCTACACGTTCGGGATAATGGTAATAACAATGGCTTCAGGCCGGGTTCTCCAGGAAGTAGAGGCATGGAGACGTCAATTTCGTGATGGTAAGATATTTAACGGGCATCGCAAATGAAGGGGAATATATTTCTCCTATACAAGCAGCAAGCCCCCACGGGATTTATGGCCTTCGGTCGGCCCATTTCCTTTGCGCAAGGTATCCCGGTCAATGTGCAAGCCTGATTATCTCCCTGTATTTCGATCAGCATGCATGGTATCGGTGTGCTCGAACCGGCAGCCATTTTCCTGTCAGGGCCGGGCGGAGTTAATAGTGAAGTCGTTTTTTGCACCTTTCCGGCCAATCGAAGCATCACATATATTTTCAGAATTCTAATGGCAATTTTTGCATCCGGCAAGCAGGTTGAATGGCTGGTTCTCGACTTTATGCAGTGGAGGCTTTCAAAAGGTTCCGGATAGGGATGGGCGAGAACTCTGAAAACAGGCAAAACGTATTCTTAGAGCTTGTCTCTGTGTCAAAGTCATACTTATATCAATGCGGATGTTTCGTTTTGGAATCTGCAATTTGAAAGAACAAAAAGTACATCGATAATGAACAACAGCAGCAGGACGCTGGTAGGAATCATCTGCGCTCTGGGTCGAGAGGCCAAGGGAATCGCTGAGTATCTCATTGATAAGAAATGGGATGCTCTGGCCGGCAGGACGATATTGCACGGCTTTCTGGATGGAAGGCGGGTAACAATCCTGAATAGCGGGGTTGGGAAGACCCGGGCAGCCTCCGGGACTCAACTTCTTATCGATCGATACCACCCGCGCTATATCATTAATTTCGGAACAGCAGGGGGGATCGATGATTCCTTACGGGTAAAAGACGTGGTTGTATCCACCCGGGCGGTAATGTACGATACAGATCACAAAGACCCCGAGAAGACCATTTTTCATGCAGCCCCGGAACTCCTGGAATTGGGAAGAGACCTGCCGGGAATTCACCAGGGCGTCATCTGCACTGCTGATAGGGTTGTGTGTTCCGATAGTGTCCGCACAAAATTGGCTTATGAATATCAGGCCCTTTGTGCTGACTGGGAAGGTGCGGCAATATTGGAGGTGTGTAAACTCAATGGAAGCCCCGGTCTTATTCTCAAGGTTATATCGGACAAGGCTGGCCCCTATGCCCGGCTGGAATTCCTCTTTTACCACAAAGTTGCAATTGCCCGCGGGGCTGCTGTATTAACTCAATTGATCAGCAAAATCCCGTTGGCCGAAAGAATGGAGAATAAAGGAGAAAGGAAAAAAGAGGTTTTTCCATATCCTTAATCATAAACATAAACCTCTTTCCCTTATAAACCCTTCATCCTGTAATCCTATCAATAATCTCTTATAAAAAAATAGGATTAACCTATTAGGTCAGCAAATAAAACTTTAATTTAATACCTAAACCATCAGCTATGCTGATGGTCCAAGCTTTGCTTTGCGGGTAGGTGAGTTATTTTCTTAGCTCCCCCGAACGAACACCCCTCAAGATGTGGGTGGGTGTCCCCAGACATTGTGAATGAAAGAAGACAGAAATATTAGCTGGTAATGTGCAAGTTGATCATATCCATTTCTTTGTGTCAATCCCCCAAAAGCACTCTCTGTATGAGGGATCAACTCGAAATGTGGCAGAGGGATTGACCCTTTTAGGGGTGGTAGTTGACTTTTCAATTGTCGAAAATTGATCGAGAAAAGACTCCATAATTCTGGCGAGTTTATCCCGGATTTTTAGGCTAAATTGAGCCTGCAACGACATTCGGGGTCTGTTGTAGGATAATGTCTTCAAGCATCCGGCCGACGTCGATAGTTAATTAACAAAAGAAGTATCCTATTAAATCAGCATATTTTTCAATAATTATTTGATTTTTTTTTATAATTCGATTTATAATTGATGGACCAAAACTACTTTGTCATACAACGGCGATGAAAAAGTGTATGCCAAAATGTCCATCAAACAGTTCAGACGAAGGTTTCGCACAGAACGAGACTGTCTGAGATATCTCTTTCAGCCGCAAATGGCCGGATGGTTTTCGCTGTCCTTGTTGGGCTGTGAGCGGGCCTATTTGATTGAATCTCGTAAATTGTACCAATGCACTGCATGCCGGCATTAGACTTCGGTTAGTGGCCATACTATTTTTCACAGAACACGAAAGCCGTTGAGAGACTGGTTTTGGGCTATATTTCTTGTGGCCATCCGAAGCACAGGATGTTCTGCTCGTCAACTCCAATATGATTTGGGCGTCTTTTATCAAACGGCCTGGATATGGTGTCATAAGATTCGCAAAGCCATGCAGGACAGAGATACGCGCTAAAGCCTCCAGGAGGTGCTCGATCTTGATGACACCTATATTGGCGGCAAGAAAAAGCCCGGGAAACGCGGCCGCGGCGCTGGCGGCAAGATCCAGGTTATCGTTGCCGTGGAATCCAGGCCCAAAGGTTGTGGCCATGTTGCCTTAAGCAAAATGTAATCCTTTTCTTCCCAGCAGGCAGAGAGCTTCCTCCATCAAAAGGTCTGAGATGATGTGCTCATTACCGCAGACGGCCTCCCTCTTTACCGCCCCTTAGCTGCCTGTTTCGATGTGTGCCAAATTCCGCTCCATGGGGGCCCAAAGGCTGTTGAGATTTCCCCCCATGTTCACCGAGTCATCGCTCGGCTGAAAACCTGGCTTCGCGGTACTCATTGCCCTGTATCGATAAAACATATGAACCGATATCTGGATGAGTTCTCTTATCGATTCAATCGTCGGTTCAAGAAACGTCGTGCAACCATCTTTGATCGGTTGGTCAATGCTTGTTGCAATACCGAGGCGCTTACCTACCGTCATTTGGTTGCTGATTTAAGTGGATAATTCTAATTCACAATGAAATGAGGTAAGAATTTTAACTACGAATTCTCTCCCAGGAGAATAATCCGCAGCTAATGGATGAGCCACTTAATTTATACCAAAGGAGGGTAGAGATGAATTACAGGAGCCTTGCTGTACTCGCAACTGTGAGTATTTTGGTTACGCTGCTCATTGTGGGTGTAACACCGTCTGAATTCCGCGCGGCTGAAATAAAACATTACTCAATGGCCGCAGATGGAAAGATGTATCCCATTTGGTCCACCATGGCCGAGATGATCAACAAGAACTTAAAAGAAGTGAAGCTGACTTTGAAAGTCACGGCCTCATCCGAGGAGAATCTGCGATTGATTCAGAGAGGCGAAGTAGATTTTTTTGTTTCCGACGGCCAGTTGTGTTGTAAAGCTGTGAGCGGAGAAGAACCCTTCACCATTAAGTTCGACAAAATCAAGATCATAGGTTGGATGCATGGCAATCCTCTGCAAATAGCTGTGCCCGCAGACAGTGATATTAGGTCTCTCATGGATCTGAGAGGGAAACGAGTCGTGGTAGGCCCTATGGATTCACCTACCGCTGCCAGCGTTCGCACCATTTTTGGAATGGAAGGCCTTACCTACAAGCATTTCAAACCCTCATACCTTGGGATTAACGAAGGTGTTGCGGCTATGAAAGAGGGCAGAGTTGACGCGTTGACCGTACAGGCGAGTTATCCTACTCCCGCTTTGGTGGATTTGTCCGAATCACTGCCGATCAAGTTGATTCCGATAAGAATAGAACTGGCACACAGGATCTATCGCAAGTGCCCGAATTACATTATAACCTTATTCCCGCGAAATATATATATAGGACAAACGAAAACAGTACTGGTCATCGACTCACCCTACGTATGGGGAGCCGCATCATCTGTTCCTGCGGAGCTCGTTTATCAAATACTCAAGTTGACAAAAGACAACATTGTTGAACTAGCCAAAGTTGACATCAGGTTCAAACAATGGAAATTCAGACCGTCATGTCGAAAGGTAGGGTTTTTGCACTCCGGATCTGTTAGGTTTTACGAAGAACTTGAGCCCGGGTGCAATTTCAGAATTATCTTCTTCTGAGCGTTTTTTTAGCGAATCTACCAAGGTATACAGTTTTTTCTCTTATCCTTATTTTGATTTTTGGATACCTCATACAAGGCGGAATAATTGAGTTGTTCTTCGCCACCAACAGAGATGGGTAGGGTTCGGGAATAGGCCCTGCCCATATCTTGCGTAAAACATGGACTTCCCGAAAGGAGAAAAAACTTTCATTTACAAATATATCTTGCTTTGGGGCTTCCCCCAAAGTGCCTCAGAAACAGACGAGTAAAGATGTAGTGCCCATAAATTTACGCTCTGACGGTTAACTACTTGTAATAATAGAATTTTATTTTTTGCTATGGTAAACTTTTGTTAATATTACCTGTTAGATGGCAACTTGATATCACACGTTGAAATCACAAACTTCTGAGCTTTTCCGTTATCCATCTGTTTGGCAAAGGTTACGTATCTATTTACACGACCTTTGGCCCTTCTCTAAATCAAGATTCTTGAAAGCCTCCTGGAATTACGAGCCCAGTGGCTGAAGGAAAGGAAGCAAATCCCAGCTGAGTGTCTCTAAGGATAAAAGAAAAGCAATTCCATAAGCTTGCTCTTCATAAGAGATACGCATCCAAATTTCCGGGAGCCCACTCACATTATCGCGGCCTAACTTGCTAAGAGCCTGTCCAAAGTCCAGCTGAGGAGTTTCGCACGAAATAAAAGGCGGGGTACTAATACCCGGGTCGGCATTAATGGGAATCCAGGATGTGGAGTCCATATCATACTCAAAGCCGGCCCACCAGATCTCAGGACCTCCGGCGCCCTGGACAACAACATTATTCAATACCATTCCACAACCATTGGTTGAAACATAAGCCAGATCTAAGGCCGAGAACATATCTTCCGCCTGCAGAGGGGATCCCACCAATGTTCCTCCTATGATGGCGGCTATTAGTTCATCGGTACACTCCTCTGTTTCTCCGCCTTCTGTAAGCTCACATTCCCTCTTAACAATTCCTATGTCTTGAACAATCCAATAACAGCACAGCTCTGAATTCTCTCCATCCTGGATCCGCATTTCAAATCGAAGAGCATCGTCAAAGATTCCGGCAGGCACTGTAACACTTTCGAATTCTTGCAATGTGACCGTTATCTGGACGGTACCCATTACACTCCATGATCGGGACTCACCTAATTCCATCTCTCTCGGGAATTGGAGAACAGGCGGGTCGAAAAACTGAGCGTCAGCTATGGAATTTCCTTCACAATTAATGAAGCCGAAAGATTTTAATCCTTCGCTGTCCCAGGCCTGGGCGTCGCCCTCCTGTTCCCAACAGCCTGGATCTAATTCTCCAATAATAAAAACCTCCGTACCCTCTATGAAGATTGATCTGGATATCAAATCCCTCGAACTCTCCACCCGTGTATCACCATTTTCGACCAAAGTCTCACGGTTGAGCCAGACGTTGCCTACCTGAAGGGGGTAGTATTGGCTAAGATCAAAGACGATAGGCGCTTCAGCCAGGCAGATTGACAGGAATATTTCTCGGTTGCCGTCTGCGTTACCCCCGGTAAGGTCTCTGTCGGAGTAAAAAGCGATACGGGTGCCGTCGGCATTGATCGATGGGGAAAAATTGGCTTGGCCCCCACCTGTGGTGTTTGTTATCTGTGTGAAGGTGCCGGTGGTGGCGTCAAATAGGAATATCTCCCAGTTGCCATCAGCGTTCCCCCCCGTAAAGTCCATGTCGGATGCAAAGGCGATGCGGGTGCCGTCGGCATTGATCGATGGGGCAGTGCTGGAGCCCCCTGTGGTGCTGGTAATTTGTGTGAAAGTGCACGAAAGCTGTCCAATTGCCGTCTGATGCCAGATCCCAACTAAAATCAACGACAAGACCAGCGTAGCTATTCTTTCCAGATGTGAAGTTTCATGCCCGACAACTCGGTGAAAGCAATCAAGAGCCCCTCTCTTTCCCTTGCTACTCATAATCATTTCTCCTCTAATGAAGACTAAACTACCAATGATCTTATCGATAGTTTCCCCCACTTTTATTGCCACCTGATGCTGCTGAAATGAGCTGAGTCATGATGCTTAAGGAAATGGTTTTTTAAGTATTAGAGTATCTTCCTTCCGGATGAATTTAAGGTGTACCCCTTTATCAAGACAAAAATTAGGCATTTTTAAGGTGGACTCCCTCCCGGGTTGAGCGCCTCGCCCGGATCGGCGGCGCGTCGAGAATGGGCCTTCCAGAGAGCTCGTCGGAGGTGCGCCGCTGCAGCCGGGCGGAGCGCTCCTTCACCGACGTTTCTTGCTCGACTCGTGGAATTTGTCCTCATCGGCCCGCTCCGGCATAAACAATGGCCGGCGTCACATATCCCAGCGCTTGATGTGGTCTTTGCTCATTGTAAAATCTGAAATAGGCTCTCAGCCCCATGGTGGCCTCTTTAACGCTCT
>JAFDED010000050.1 GCA_019310535.1 Deltaproteobacteria bacterium | reverse complement strand
AAAGTACTCAATGAACTCCTTTTCCTTGTCTGTCAGCTTATTGAAATCCCTTGCAAGACCGGGTAAGGGAACTTGAAAATCAATCATGATCATGCTCCTTCCGTTCAATACCGATGTTCAATATTAAGAAGGAGCATAAGACTACTAAAATATAAAGAGATTTTTTAAATATTCCTTATTTTCAAAGAGCAGCAAACGTTAATTTGAGGGGGTAACTTATCCCATAAAACTTACATTAATGGGGGTAACTTTCTTCAAATCATTGAGGTTTTTTGAAACCGTCCCCCGGAAATGCACCATTTTGGGGGTAACTCCACTTTTATGAGCTTGTAACTGGCTGTATTTATTAATTTATTTTAGTATTGAACGGGCTCCAATTAATAGAATTATCTACTTTGATCAGCAACATATTTATCAACGATATTACAGTCAAATTGCCGCCAATAACAGATGAAGGATGTTGTTGGGGTGGCCCTGACAACAAATTGTCCTGGCCGCCCCTCATGGAACCTGAATGCCGTTAAGGTTTGGCCGGTATTGAATCACAGCTTTCGGTCCAATGGTTAAGCAATAAGAATTTAATAAAAATCAAGCAATTAAAGTTTTATTTGCTGACCTGATAGGATAATCCTATACATTAAAGAGCGGATTTATTCAATGAATTCCTTGACAACTTTTCCAGAGGGTTTTATATGACTTTTTATACATTTTATCAATAATGGATAACTCACATCAAATCTGCATGAGGCAATGCAAGAGGTGATACATGAATCGTAGAGTCGGCATGGAAGTGTCCCTGGCCGTCGCAGAGGCGGTGAAGATGGCGGATACTGATGCCATCGCGGCCTATCCAATCACGCCTCAGACGCACATCGTGGAGCGTCTCTCGGAGTTCGCGGCCGAAGGGGAACTTCACGCCGCATACATTCCTGTTGAATCCGAGCACTCGGCCATCAGCGTCTGCGCGGGGACATCGGCTTCGGGGGCGCGCACGTTCACCGCCACCTCTTCCCAGGGGCTGGCGCTTATGCACGAAATTTTATATATCATCGCCTCCATGCGGCTGCCCGTCGTCATGGCCGTGGTCAATCGCGCGTTATCGGCGCCCATTAACATATGGAGCGACCTGAGCGATGTGATGAGCCAGCGCGACACGGGCTGGATTGTCCTGTTCGCCGAGAGCGGCCAGGAGGCGTTCGACCTGACCCTGCAGGCGTTCCGGGCGGCCGAGGACCCCCGTGTCCTGCTCCCCGTGATGGTTAACGTGGACGGCTTCTCCCTCAGCCACGTCATTGAGTCCATTGAACTGCCTGAGCTAGAGGCCGTGCGGGATTTCCTCCCGACTTACTCACCGCGGATCAGTCTTGACCCTGACCGCCCCGTGAGCATAGGGGCATTTGCGCCTCCGGAGGTTTACACCAACATCAAATACCAGCAGGACCGCGCCCTGCGCGAATCCCGCCAGGTGCTGGAGGAGGTCTGGGAGCAGTTCGGCCGGCGTTTCGGCAGGCGGCACCGGGCGGTGGAGTGCCACAGGATCGAAGACGCCGAGACCGTGCTGATGACCATGGGGAGTGTTTGTTCCACGGCCTCAGTGGCAGTGGACAGGATGCGTCGGGAAGGAAAGCGCGTGGGGTTGTTGAAAGTAAAGCTCTGGCGGCCCTTTCCAGCCGGGGACCTGATGAAGGCCATTCGCTTCGCGGACAATGTGGTGGTGGTGGACAGAGCGCTGAGCTTCGGCAGCCAGGGTGGGCCCCTGGCTCTGGAGGTAAAGAGCGCCTCTTACAGTCTTGCGCGCCGGCCCCGTTTCGTGGAGTATATCGCAGGGATTGGAGGACTGGACCTTAGGGTGGAGGACTTTCAGGACATGGTGGAGGGAGCTTACCGGGAGGAGATCCGCGAGAATCCCCCCTTCAGCATGGTGGGGGTGACCGAATAATACATGTCAGAAAAAATGCGTGATTGCTACAATCTACAGAGTCTTTCACCGTGGTGGAGGTAACCGAATGACATCTATTTTTGTCCCGAGGGTTATGGACCGGGTGGAGAGTTTTTCCCCCGGGCATCGGGCGTGTCAGGGGTGCGTGGAAGCGCTGGCCCTACGACAGGTGCTCAAGGCAGCCGGACGCAACACCATCGTTACCAGCGCCACGGGTTGCATGGAAGTGATTTCATCCCCCTTTCCCCACACGGCCTGGCGGATCCCATGGATTCACATAGCCTTCGAGAACAGCGCAGCGGTGGGTTCGGGCGTGGAGGCTGGCTGGAAAATTCTCATGGAGAAGGGGCGCCGCGCCCGTCGGGATATACATTATGTGATCATCGCCGGAGACGGTGGCACTGCGGACATCGGCCTTCAGTCCCTCTCCGGGGCGCTGGAGCGCGGCCACGATATCCTGTACGTGTGCCTGGACAACGAGGCCTATATGAACACCGGGATACAGCGTTCCAGCGCAACCCCTTATGGCGCGGGAACCACCACCTCGCCCCCGGGCCGGAAGAGCATCGGCCAGGCCACCTGGAAGAAGGACATGCCGGCCATAGCAGCCGCCCACAAAATCCCATACGTGGCCACCGCATCGCCCAGCTACCCGGCCGACCTCATGGGCAAGGTAAAGCGCGCCCTTTCCCTGCCCGGCCCTGCCTATCTGCATGTCCTGTCCGTATGCCCCACCGGATGGCGCAGCGACCCTCAAATGGGCATCCGCCTCGGACGGCTAGCGGTTATCACGGGCGTTTTCCCTCTTTACGAGATGATCCACGGCCGCACCGTGCTCAACGTGGACCCCGGGGAACTCCGGCCGCTGAACGATTACCTGCGGCTCCAGGGGCGTTTCCGCCACCTGACCGATGCCGATATCCAGCGAATCCAGGAGCGGGTCCGGGCCGAGTTCGATTCGCTGCGGGAAAGGGCCGGTTTGGGAGGAAACCGAAGCCCAATGAGTTAGGATAACAAAAAGCGATAAAAAAGTTGACCCTCTCCTTACGGGGTAACTGGGAAACGGAACACACATGGTATCCCCCTGGTCAGGATAAAGATCATGGGGAAGGAAGGTTGGAACGAAGTAAAGAAGTGGAAGGCCAACTTATGAGACAGGATTTGGTGTCAACCAAATCTTATAAGCCCGGCAGCCGAAGCGCAGTGCTTGTCAAGGTCGGCCGAAGGCCGTTTCGCCCGAAGAGCGAGATCGAAGACCCTTGACAAGCAAACGGAGCAAAGGCTATTTCTTTATGCTCCTTCAACTGGTGTTACCCATGTTTGACATTACGACACTGCGAGCGGCATCCGGCCAGACGTGATCCCCCGTCGAGTTCCCGTCCATGGATTTGGTGTGAGGCGAGGCATGGAAGACAAAGGAGGTCCGGGTTTGAGGTGCAATGGGAAATGTGCTCTGGTCACCGGAGCATCGCGGGGGATCGGCCGCTGCATTGCTTTGACCCTCGCGCGAGAAGGAGCTGACGTTGCTGTGAATTTTGTTCATGATAGGGAAACGGCAACATCGGTGGCTGAGGAAATTTCAGCATTGGGGCGCAATGGGATCATTGTTCAGGCAGACGTGACCTCACGGACGGATGTGGCGGCGATGATTCACCGGGTCATCGAGGTCTTCGGGCGCGTGGATATCCTGATTAACAACGTAGGCGTCAATATCCCTCCCACCGCTTCATTGCTGGACATGTCGGACGAGGATTGGGACCGCATCATGGCCGTCAATTTACACGGAGTTTATCACACCATCAAAGCGGCGGCGCCTCATATGATCCAGCAGAGGAGGGGGTGTATTGTAAACATATCATCTCGCCTCAGCAAGACCGGGGCATTGCTCGATGAAGTCTCAAACCTTCAAAAAGTCACCCTCGGCTGTTATGGGGCGGCAAAGGCGGGCGTCAACAGTTTGACCCGATCTTTCGCTTACGAATTATCTCTTTACGGCATACGCGTCAACGCCGTGGCCCCCGGTCCTGTCGCCACCGAGATGCCCGATACTCAATGGCTGCAAAAAGTCTCGCGCCTCATACCCCTTGGAAGGGTGGGAGAGCCGCAAGAAGTGGCTGAAGCTGTATTGTTCTTGGTCTCCGATGAGGCTTCTTTCATCACAGGAGAGGTCATAGCGGTCAATGGCGGGAGCTTTATGGATTGAGCTTTTTATCCCGAAAATTGCAGTTTATGAAAATAAAAGGAAAAAGCGGGTCCGCCGGGGGTGATCATCGGAAGACCCGCGAGAAGGATACATTTACAAGTTTTTCTTGCGTTGCCTTTCGATCTCGGCTTCGGCCTCTTTCACGGCTTTCTCCAGCAGATCCACCCACTCCTTGCCATATTTATTGATATACCACTGCTTGGCAGGCTTGGCCGCTTTAACGAACTGGGCTTTTTCCTCAGGCGTGGGTACGTAGATTGTTCCGCCGGCTTTTTTGAATGTCTCATACGCATCGATGGCTGTTCTTTTTGGGAAATCGCGGCTGACCCATTTCAGGTGATAAAGGCCATCAAGAACGATCTTTTTCAGGTCATCGGGCAGTGAGTTGTAAAAGTCGTTGTTCATCCAGTAAAAGGCGCCCATGTAAGCATGGTAATCCAGAGTCATATGCTTGAGCATCTCATGGAACTTCATGTTAATGATATCGGTGATACCGTTCTTTGTGCCCTCCACAACGCCCGTCTTTAAGGAGGTGTAGAGCTCGGGCCACGGCACCGGCGTGGGGTTGCCTCCCATGGCCTTGACGAGGTTGATCTGCAGGTCCGACTCGATGGTACGGATCTTCAATCCCTTGATATCCTTGGGCGTGCGGATTTGCTTGTTCTTGGTTGTAAAGCATCTCCAGCCGCCCGTATTGGTTACAACCATGAGCCGAACGGTGGGTTGTTTTTTCAGGGCATACTCCCTGAGTTTTTCGGTGAACCATCCGTCATATACCATCTCGGCCACACGATCATTGGGAAACATGTAAGGGATGTCGGTTACCTGGAGTTCGGGGAACATGTTGGATGCGCCGCCCATGGTGGTAATGGTCATCTCTTGAGTGCCGAGGGCAACGCTCTCCAACTGCTGCCGGAAGTTGCCCAGTTGAGCCGCCGGATAAATCTCCACTTTAACCCGGCCATTCGATTGGGACTCAACAAAATTCTTGAATACCAGGGCCGCGTCCTGGTCCTCGTCATCCACGGACCCAACATGCCCGGTCTTGATCACATAGGTTTTAGCCAGAGCTCCGCTCCATCCGGCCACCAGAAAAGCTGAGCATAAAATCACACTGGCCGCCACTAAAAGAAATCTTTTCTTAGCCATAGGTTTGTCTCCTTTCACTGAAAAATGTAATCCCTTTGCCTCCTGCCTGGCATTACTTTCCTGGCTAAACACCTTGAGCTGCTTTTTCCGCTCATCACCTCCTTTTCCCCCACGCTAATAAAAGCCCAGTAGCTTGGGAATAGTCATTGGAATCATCGGGATATATGTGATAACGAAGATCATTACAATCTCAATGGCCAGGAAAGGGAGCATTTCTCTGGCAATCCGCTCCACGCTGAGCTTGGTCAAGCCGGAAGCTACAAACAGCACCAATCCCACCGGCGGCGTGGCCAGGCCGACCGTGAGATTCACGCACATGATGATGGCGAAGTGCAGCGGGTGAATCCCCATCTTCATCATGGCCGGGCCAAGGAGAGGGCCAAGTATAAGGATGGCGGGGGAAGCGTCCATAAACATTCCCGTAATCAGAAGGATCACGTTGATGATAAAGAGCAAGAGGTAAGGATTATCCGTAATAGAAAAGATCGCAGCACCCACACGAACGGGCAGTTGGGACGTTGTTACCAGCCAGCCGAACACCGTGGCGGTCCCAACGATCAGCAGGATGACTGACGCAGAGATGGCAGATTGGAGAAAGATATTCGGCAAGTCTCTCAGCTTGACGGTGCGCATGATCACCATGCTGAGGAATATGGTATAGCCCGCGGCAACACCCGCGGCCTCAGTGGGGGTGAACACCCCCCCCAGAATTCCCCCGATTATGATGACGGCGGTCAAGAGCGGAAGTATGGAGTTTCGGAATGAAATAAGGACCTCACGCAAAGATGCTCTTTCCCGCTTGGGGTATCCCCTTTTTTTTGAAATCATATAGGTCATCAACATCAGCAAGAATCCAACCATCAGGCCGGGCACAATGCCGGCGGCAAACAGCCCCCCTACCGATACCCCCATGACGTACGCATAAATGACCATGATTATGCTGGGGGGAATAATGGGGCCGATGATGGAGGAAGCAGCGGTCACAGCGGCGCTGAACTCTTTACTGTAGCCGTCCTTCTCCATTGCCGGGATCATGATGGAGCCTATGGCCGAGGTGTCAGCCACCGCCGAGCCGCTCAGCCCGGCGAACAGCATGCTCACCATTATATTTACATGGGCCAGACCTCCCCGCAGGTGCCCAACTAAGGAATTGGAGAACCGCACCAGGTTCAGGGTGATCCCGCCTGTGTTCATTACTTGGCCTGCAAGCATGAAGAAGGGAATGGCCATGAGTGGAAATTGATTAATGCCCGCATATAATCGCTGAACTATCATTTTGTAATATATCGTCTTGTCCATCAACGTAAAGGCGACCAGCGGGGAAAAGGCCAGGCAGAATACGATGGGAACTCCTAAGAGCATTGTACCAAAGAGGATATATACGAAAAAGGGCATTTCACCTACTCTCCGTTTCGGGCATTTCGCATCCCTTGCCATCGATGCCATCGATCACTCGGGACGGTTTCGGCCGAGGATCTATTCTTTTCATTGATCCTCCACTCGTTGATCAATAAACTTCTGGAGCGTGCTTATGAGTTGTTGAAAAGCAATCATGAACATCATCAGAGAACCCAGGGGGATGGACAAATAAATCCATCCCAGGGAAAGATCCACAGAGGAAGCCACTTGCTTTTTGGCGACCAGGGTAAGTGCAATGCCTTCTTTAATACACACACCCATCAGCAAAAGGATGATCAACTGACCCACAATGACCAGCATTTGGTGCAGCCGCCCCTTGACGTTATCGAGCAGGAGTTTAATCCCCACGTGAGCGCCATGTCGCAGAGCAATGGGCGCTGCCATAAATGTCATCCAGACCATGATGAATTTGGAGACCTCCTCCGTCCAGGCTAGTGCGTTTTGCAGGAAATAGCGGAAAAACACCCCAACCAGAACCACACCTGTCATCGTGCCGATCAGAATAATGCACAAATAGGAACTCCCTCTTATCATGGAGTTGTTCGTTTTCGCTATTAACAATTCAATTCTTTTAAGAATATTCATGCCCCCTCAGTTCCGGCTGCCGGAGATGTCCCTGAGCCATATAGCCTTTGATCATTTTGAATCTAGCAAATTTTATCGCCAAAGCAAAGCAAATAAGTGCCGTCAAGAAAAAACGTGGAGAAGACAGAAAACAGGTTACATCAGGAATGCCTGATCAGGTAAAGAATCTTTTATTTCCCGGGGAGAGCGAATCGACTTGACAAAATCCCTGTTCATCATACAAGCTATACTTATGTATCCGGATGGAGGTCAGTGATATCACATGCACATGCAACTGAAGGATCAATGCTGAAGGTATTAATGATTAACCACGCTTACAATGCGCGCCGACGAGCCGTAGGAGCTTAAGGGGCTGATGTCTTTCCGGCATCGGATGCCTCCGACTTTCCTTACGGGCCGAACATTCGCTATTTATGGTGGATATGCTTGTTGTGGATGCGGCGAAAAGAACAGCGTCTTTGATGCTGTTTTTCGCCGCACGGGAGTTACCCGAAAGATCAGGTGAGATCATCTTTAATGCAGGGGAATCTGATGCAACGTGTACTGCTCGATTACGGCGATGGAACGATGGAGGTCGAACTACCGTCCTCCACAGTGGTTGTTCGATATGGAGAGACATATCAGGACCCTCCCGAAGTAGATCCGCGGGAGGCCGTCCGAAAGGCGCTTGAAAATCCGCTGGGCATGCCGCCGTTGCGTGATTTGGCCATGCCAGGGAAAAAGGCTGTCATTGCGTTCCCGGACCGGGTGAAGGGCGGAGCCCACCCCAGAGCTCACCGGCGAGTGTGCATTCCTTTGATAGTTGAGGAATTGCTCAAGGGAGGAGTCAAAAAAGAGGACATAACCCTTATGTGTGCGCCGGGGCTCCACCGAAAAAACACGCTGGAGGAGTGGTACTGGTACCTTGGCAGAGAGATCGTGGACGAGTTCTGGCCGTCTCAAATGACCACCCATGACGCTGAAGACCCGGACCTCCTGGATCTGGGAACCGACGAAATGGGAAATGTGGTGCAGTGCAACCGGTTACTGGCAGAGGCCGACATTCCCATCGTGATCGGCCACGTTCAGGGAAACCCATACGGCGGTTACAGCGGCGGCTACAAGATGGTGGTCACGGGGCTGACGGGATGGCGGTCCATTGCAAGCCACCACTGCCCGTCCACTATGCACAGGGACGATTTCCTGTCGGCCTCCACGGGCACCACTATGAGACGGCAGTTCGACTCCATAGGCAAGGCTATTGAACGGGGCATAGGGAAAAAAATCTTTGCCGTGGATGCCGTGCTGGGGCAGCGCGCGCAGGTCCTCGGCGTTTATTGCGGCGCCATCGAGGATGTGCAAAAGGCCAGTTGGCCGCTGGCCGATCGCCGTACCAATGTCACACTGGACATCCCGGAACCCGCTGATGTCCTGGTATATGGGCTGCCCAGGAATTTCCACTACGGGCCCGGCATGGGTTCCAACCCCATTTTCATGCTTCAGGCCATCGGTGCCCAACTTACGCGGTGCTGGGGTGTGTTTCGCGAGGGAGGCGTTATTATTGCCCCCGCCATTTGCGACGGCTGGTTCAATCCACACTGGTTCCCTTCCTATGAGCCCACGTACCAAAAAATGCAGGAATTCAGCGATTTTGCCAAGTTCTGCCAATCCGGCTTCGTTCAGGAAATGGCCACCCATCCGGATTATATTTTTCAATTCCGGACCAAGTTCACCTATCACCCCTATCACCCCTTTTCCATGATCTCCATGGGGATCATCGCATTGCAGCGTTCAAGCGCTGTTTTCGTACCGGGTGCCCTCAAACCAGGCTATGCACGGGGTATGGGATGCATCCCCACCGACACGTTCGAGGAAGCCATGGTACGGGCGATGAAAATCGTAGGCAAAAATCCCGGAATCATCTGCACGCCCGAGGCATTTTCCGGAGGCGTGGGCGTCCATCTGCACATGAAGAATCCATAATATCCTGAGACATTCGGACCACTTAGAGTGAGCAAATAGTTTGCACCGTATGATTTCTTAAAAGGAGTCACCAAATGGCCTATTTAATCACCGGCGGCACCGGGTTTATCGGATCCTATATCTGTCGAGCACTGGTGCGATCCGGAGAGAAGGTGATCGCCCACGACTATTTTCCCACCCGCGACATTATGGGCATGATCATGACCCCGGAAGAGGAGCAGCAGGTGATAGTGGAACAAGGAGACGTCTCGGACTTTCTGCAACTTGCCCGAACCGTCAAGGAACACAATGTCCAGCGCATCATTCATCTGGCCTCCATGCTCCATCCTGCTTCTAATATAAATCCTCCCCTGGCCGAAAGAGTCAACAATCTCGGGCTGGTCAACGCTCTGGAATGCGTCAGATTATTGGGGGTGAAGAAGATCGTATGGGCCAGTTCCGTGGTGGTTTTCGGGCCTCCCGAGATGTATCCGGAAGAATACATTCCCAACGATGCCCCCCACGCTCCGTCCTCTGTTTACGGCGCGTGTAAATCCCATTGCGAGTTTCTTGCCACCCACTATCAGAAGGCATGGGGGATCGACCACATTGGTCTCCGCTTCACCATTGTGTATGGCCCCGGCCGGACCAGGGGGGCCACTTCCTTTGTCCACAAGCTGATGATCGAACCCGCGCTGGGTAAGCCGGCCGTAGTTCCTTACGGTGATGACGTGATAGACTGGCAGTATGTTGAAGATATCGCCGATCTGGTCATAAAATGCTCAAAGGGTGGACCGACGAAAACTCATATTTTCAATACCCGGTTTGATGTACGAAGTGTGTGCGAGGCTGGAGAATTTGTGAAATCAATCATTCCGGATGCGGATATTACGTACGAGCCCGGGCGGTTTGGCATCGTCTGGAAGCTGGATGATAGCCCCTTACAGTCGGAAATAGGTTTTACGCCCGAATATTCCATGGAGCGGGGAATCCTGGTTATGGGCGGACAATAAAATGAATCTGGAGGATAGAAAGATGCACTGAGTGGCAATGGCTCGCGTCATTTCGGATCGGAGAGGATCACATTCAGGACAGCCTCTGTCGAAACCATGAGGAGATTGAAACAATTGGAAAGCAGAGACCGAGGTAGCCGCATATGCCCGGGTTTTTTCGAGGAAATGCTGGATGGATGATGGAAAAAGTTACTTCGCAACAAAGTATTACTATTGATAACTATCAATAACTCCTTGATTTTATTAGGCCAGCAAATAAAACTTTAATTGCCTGATTTTTATTAAATTCTTATTGCTTACCCATTGGAGGACCGGAAGCTGTGATTCAATACCGCCCAAACACTTCCGTCTTTATTTATTTCCATTATTCCACGATCAGGTGATCGGCAAGGCCCTGTCGCAGTCCCAGCATAAGGGTGAGATACTCTCTCAGATGCCGGGTCAGGAGGAAGTTTTCCCTGACAAACTCCTTGCCCTTCTCTCCCATCCTGCGTAATTTATCCGGATATTGAAACAGGAAACGGATGCGGTGGGCAGCTCCCTCAGGCGAGTCCACCAGGAAGCCTGTGTGATAGTCGAACACCTGAAGGCGGATGCCGCCGGTATTACCGCCTATGACGGGCTTGCCCTTCCAGAGTCCCTCGGTGACGGTCAGGCCGAAGCCCTCCTTGGTGGATTTTTGCAAGATTACGTCCGCCAGGCGCTGCAAGGCATTAATTGTTCGATGCGAATCGCTGGGCAGGAGGATGACGTGGATGTCCGGATCGCCCTTCGCTGCCTCGTTGACTTCTTCCAACACGGCCTCTCCTTCCGGGTCATCCGTGGCGCTGCCGCCGACGAGAACGAGTTGCGCCGGACAGAATTTGCGGACGAGTTGATAGGCCTTAATCACTCCCACAGGGTCTTTGAATCGGTCGAAACGGGAGACCTGCACCAGCAGCGGGCGTGATGGATCCAGGCCGAATCGATTTTGCACTTCTTTGAGCTCTTTCGTCGGCAGCTCACAGTTCTTCTCGCTCAGCGGATCAATGCTCGGTCGCATAAGGAACTGTGGGTGGCGGAGCTGCTGGGCGAACTGGGCCATGGAGAAAATGCTTGCATCATAGCCTTCGACAAAGGGGAGCAAATATTTCCAGACGATCCTGAACGGCTGGCTGACATCAATGTGGCAGCGCCAGAACCACAGACCGCGGCGATTTGAGCAAAACTTAAGCAAAGCAGCGGGCTGAGGGTCATGGATGAAGACAAAATCCGCCCCTTGCAGGAGTGGACACAATCGCTGCGCGTTGCGCTCGTTGGTTTCCTCGTAGGCCCGGCGGGCGGAAGGGGACAGGGTGACGGGATTCCCTTGCAGCCCATTGTGCATGCTCTTGGTTACCTCGAAAAAAGGCTCGTTGCCCTCTATCACCTCCCAGGAGGTCTCAATACCCAGCTCATTCATCAAGGGAACCAGCCGTTCCAGGATTTCCGCCACGCCTCCGCCCGTCCGGGTTGAATTGATGTGAACGACCCTTATACCTGGCAGATTTTCGGCCAGTTCCTCCAGTTGTGCCAGGACCGGACGGCCCACTATGCTTTCGTAAGCTTTAAGTGTAATCGTCATTCGTTGTTCACCAACTCCAAAACCATTGAAGCAACCCGCTGCAGCTCAGCTTGAAGCTCCCTGAGCGTTAAAAAATAAAAATCGATCTCTCTAAATGCCCGAATCAGAGTATCACCCAGTGGGCCCCACCATTTCAACCATTCTGAGAAGTCATCCTGGCGGTCCTCAACGCGTCTCCGTGCCTCCAGAAAATGGTAATAAAGACTGCTGGTCGTCATCCGGGCTATGGCCTCCGGTAAATCCTCGGGCTGGTCTATGGTTTTGCCCGTGTCGAATACAACCGTCATGGCCTGTTGAAAACTGAACTCCTCTTCTCGCTTAGCCCAGGGAATGTGCGGGAGTTCGCTCAAGCGTTCGTCCAGAATGTCCAGCACAGCCGTCCGGAGGGCTTCCATGTCATTGAAATCGTACGGGTTCAGAATACCCAGCCGCTCGGCCAGCAGCCTGTCGTGCAGGCTCCTTAAGGACCACACTGCGAAGTCGTTGCGATAATCCGGATCGTCAAATGTCGGCCGGAGCAGGGTCTCACAGAAGTGGTGATAGATCGAGTCGTCCGAACATACCTCCACTCTATCCCTCAATTCACGCAGGTTAATGGCAGACCGCACGCCGCTCATCCTTATAATCAGCGCGCAGTCCTTGATCTCGAAAGGGAAAAACTTTTTTTCGCTCTTAACCTTCTGATTAGCATCGATCATTTGATTTCATTCCATTGTGGTATGATCTTCATTCGTTCCTGAAGTTCCCTCGTAAACCCCGAAAAAATATGGCGGCAGAGACAACGGGCCGTTCCCATACCCTATAGTGAATTTTTCCGGACCGGAGGGGGGAGATCCGAACTCCCTCTGATAGGAACTCAGCAGCGGGCGCCACGATCCAGCGGGAGCTGACGGCTTTACGGTCACGGGCTCGGGGGAAAAGGACGCAATAATCAAGCACCTGCTCGTTTCAGATCGGTCTCGCCTCTCCAGGATCAACACCGGCTCCGATCCGCAACGGAACAGCCGCATTCGGCTTCGGTCGCATTCTATGAGGGCAGAATGGGATCGACGCAAACGAATAAGCCGCTTGTAATATTCCAGAATGACCCTGTGGTCGGGCCGGTTTCGAAGGGAGAGATTGAGTTTAGACCGATAAAAGGTGGAAGGTTCCTGCGGGTCCGGAATCTCATCTTTCCAGCGGAAACTCTCGAACTCCTTGCGTCTGCCCTTCCGCACAGCTTCGGCGAGCTTTTGATCCTCGAAGCTGGTGAAATAGAGAAACGGTGCGGTTTCTGCATATTCCTCTCCCATGAAAAGGAGGGGAATGAAAGGAGCGGTGAGAACCAGCCCGGCGGCCAGTTTCAGCGCTTCAGGGGGCACCAGGGCTGAGAGCCTTTCGCCCCGGGCACGATTTCCCACCTGATCGTGCGTCTGAGAGCTGACCACGAATTGCCGCCCTGGTCGGGTGCGCGAGGATGTCCCGTGGCACCGATTCCTGAACCTGGAAAACTGACCATGATATACGAATCCGTCCCGAAAGGCCACGGCCATGTCATCCAGGGAACCGAAATCCTGATAATACCCCTCCTTTTCACCGGTTAGAAGGGTGTGAAGAGAATGATGGAAGTCATCGCTCCACTGTGCGTCAAGCCCGAAACCACCCTTGCTGGCCGGGCGGATCAGCCGTACGTCGTTAAGATCGCTCTCTGCAATTACGTGGATTTGCCTTCCCAATGCTTGCCCCTGACGGTGAACTGTTTCGCCGATTTCCCGAAGGATGTGGATGGGGCTGGAGTCGAAGATGCCGTGGACGGCATCCAGCCGCAACCCGTCAATATGATATTCCGTTGCCCAATAAAGGGCGTTTTCAACGATAAAGCGCCGGACTTCGTCGCTGCCGGGACCATCGTAGTTGATAGCCGGGCCCCAGGGGGTTCGGTATCGATCGGTGAAATAGGGACCGAAGCCCCAGAGATAGTTCCCCTCTGGCCCCAAATGATTATACACCAAGTCCAGGATCACCGCAAGGCCGTGCGCATGGCAAGCGTCAACCAAAGCAGCGAGCCCCTCCGGCCCACCGTACGCCTCGTGGGGAGCATACAGGTATGTGCCGTCGTAGCCCCAATTGCGTTCGCCCGGGAACTGAGACACGGGCATAAGCTCAAGCGCTGTTACACCAAGATCTCTCGAGAGGTAAGGCAGGTAAGGTATGATCCCCTGAAAGGTCCCCGCGGGAGTAAATGTGCCTGTGTGCAATTCGTAAATGATCAGGTCTTCCAGCGGCAGGCCTTTCCATTCCGTATCGCTCCAGGAAAAAGAGCCTGTGTCAACGATCCTGGAAGGAGCATGCACACCGTGAGGCTGGGAGCGGGAGGCCGGGTCCGGCCTTTCCGCGGCATCATCGAGTACATATACGTACAGATCTCCCGGGCTTGCATCGTTCTCGACGGCGAAGTATCCCTTCCCTGTCGGCTCCATGGCGATCATCTTTCGCCTGCCGTACGGATCAAGGCACACATATACCTTATCGGCCAATGGCGCCCAGACCTTAAATCGAGTAAAGCCCTTTTTGAAAACCACCGCCCCTATCTCTGGGACCCATCGTTTGATGTTTTTTTCTTTATTACTTGCACGAACAACCTTTCTATTGTGCATTTGAACCAGCCATCTCCTCAGCTTCTTAAGGTTTTCCCTTGATCCCGTCTATGATCTCCGGACATTTTGGAGGACAAAAATCGCAGAGATATGAAAGGTTCTATACAATCAAGGAAGACTGATCAGGGATAATGATCGCCAAACCGAATGACTGAACCAGGAAACCCTGCGGGCATAAGCGCCGCTCTTAGCTCACGCCGTGGATAATTGCAGCACAACCAGCTCAAAATCGTGCTCCGCAGCATCTGAAATTTTACTATTATTAAGGCCAATGTCAAGCCCAGACCCGGAATCATGTCAAAATATGTCCGTAAGGCAAATAAAGAGAAACTTGTATTATAGTACAAGTTAACACTTGACACTGTAATTTGTTTGTAGAAATATTATAATGGAAAATGCAATTATAGATTTTAAATATTATCGAATAAGTGCAGCTTAAAATCTTCTTGACATTGAAAAAGCCTTAATTATATAATGCGTCCCATGTATATGTATACAAATACAAAAACAATAATTTACATCCCTGGAATCATCCGCCGAGTGGGGCATAATGAATCTTTCGAAGTTCTCCACAGCGTATAACAAGTCATGTAAAAGAGGCACTGGGGCGTGCCACAGTCCTTTCCCAAACTGACCAGAGCCGTGAACTATCCAACGAATGAAAAAATTTCTCACAAGATATTGTTTGTATCTTTTGGAAAAAAGCAATTACAGAAGAATCTCGTAAATCCCAGCAGGAAAGGAGGTTTAAGGGAGAGATCGTTCTGGGGAAATGTTTTGAGCCCACTTGTAAGAAACAATACAACTCGTTAAGGAGGTAACCATGAAGAGGGGAACCAAAGTAATTTGTGCTTTAATAGCAGGATTTATGCTGGTGGTGTCCGGCTACAATGTCCAGGCGGCTGATACTTACACGCTGAAGATCCAGACCGCTGTTCCCAGCGCGAGCATTTACTTTCAGCTCATTGAACGTATGGCCAAGCGCATCCATGCCATGTCCAACGAAAGGCTCAAAGTGGAAGTGCTCCCTGCCGGAGCGGTGGTTGGCGTATTTGAAATTCTTGACGGGGTCGACAAGGGTATTATCAACGGCGGACAGGCCTGGACTCATTACTGGTCCGGCAAGCACCCTGCTGGCCTGCTCTTTTCGGCCCCCTGCGCCGGACTGGGCTATGGGTTGGATCAGGTGGGCACTGTATCATGGATCTATGACGGCGGTGGGAATAAGCTTTATCAAGAATATTTTACCAAAATTCTCCATTACAACATCAAGGGTTTCATGTGCATGCCCATGGGCCCCGAGCCTTTTGGGTGGTTCTCCAAGCCTTTTACGACTCTTGAAGAACTCAAAAAGGTAAAGTTCAGGGCTCCTCCGGGCATCCCGTCAGAATCGTTCAAGCTCCTCGGCATGCCGGTGGTATCCATGCCCGGCGGCGAAATCGTGCCCGCCGCTCAGCGCGGGGTCATCGATGCGGCGGAGTGGATCAGTCCTGCCGACGACAAGAACCTGGGCCTGAGCTCCGTGTGGAAACATTATTACCTCCAGGGCCTGCACCAGGCCATTTCCGTCGGTGATATTTACATCAATCTGGACTGGTGGAAAAAGCTTCCGGCTGATCTAAAGGCCATCTTCAAAGCAGGTATCATGTCCTGTATTGCTGATACTTACAACTGGAATGTGAGTCAGAACAGCAAGGCCCTGAAAGATATGGTGGAAAAAGAGGGAGTCAAGCTGCACGAAACTTCCGATGAGTACATCGAGGCTTACATGGAAGCCACCAAGAAGATTCTTGACAAGTACGCCAAAAAAGATCCCTTCTTTAAAAAGGTCCTGATCTCTATGCAGGCATGGGCCAAGCTGACCGTTCCCTATCAGACTTACGCCAACGGCGTTTACCATAAGATGGGGAAGGCCGCCTTGGACGCAGGCATAGTGGGATACGGCAAGTAGGCACCTCACTCAAGCCCTCGGAGTTCTCCTCCGAGCTTAGCCTCCAAAGTTAAAGGTTAGGCGAATCAATATTATATGTGATGGTCAAAGGGTGCTTTTTCATGCGCCCTTTGACCAATGATGTTTTTCGGATCATTTCACCTGCGGAGCAACCAATGACGGAAACACAAAAGATATCGCACAAGCCGGATCAGCATGACGATGAAAAAACACCAGCACTGATCACTGCACCTGCTCTTTTGATAAGAATAACCTCCACCATAGACACGATAAGTATTGGGTCTGGTAAATTAGTGGCCCTGCTGATAGTGCCAATGATCTTGAGTCTGGTGTACGAGGTGGCATGCCGCTATCTTTTCAGCGCTCCCACCATCTGGGCCAGCGATATGAGTACATTGCTCTACGGTGGGTTTTTCATGCTTGGAGCAGCATACGCCCTCCAGCGCCAGCAGCACATCCGCACCGACTTTCTATACGAAAAATGGTCTACCAGAACCAAGGGCATCGTCGACTCGATACTCTACATCCTGCTGTACTTTCCAGGGTTGGGAATATTCCTTTGGATAGGCTGGCAATATGCCTGGAGGTCCATCTTGCAGCAAGAGCGTATCGTAAGCAGCCCCTGGATGCCATACATTTGGCCCCTCAAGCTCACCATCCCCATTTCCACTGCTCTCCTTCTGAGTCAGGGAGTCTCTGAGCTCATCAAGAGTCTGTATGCGGCTGTCAGCGGCCTGGACTTGCACGGCAGCACAGAGAGTATCGAAACATAGAGAGGAATCGCGATGAGCACAGAAATTCTCGGCTTCATGGGGCTTGCCAGCCTGTTCGTCTTCATTTTCGCTGGATTCCCCATCTCCTTCACGCTCATTTTCTTGAGTCTCGTTGTAGGATATATCGGTATCGGGAAGGTCGTCTTCCATCTAATGATACTGCAGTTCTTCGGGGTCATGACCGAGACTGTCCTAGCAGCGGTGCCCTTCTTTTTGTTTATGGGGTACGTGCTGGAAGACTCGGGCCTGATGCAACGCCTGTTCAGGGCGTTCCAGTGCATGCTGGCCCGGCTCCCCGGCTCGTTGTACCTGGCGATTACCTCCACTGCGACAATCTTTGCAGCGGCAACCGGCATCGTGGGCTCCTCCATCACCTTGCTGGGCATCATGGCTGCGCCCACCATGAGGGACAGCCATTACAGCATCAGGCTCTCTGCAGGGTGCATCGCCGCGGGTGGGACCTTGGGCATCCTCATCCCGCCCAGCATCATGCTGGTGGTCATGGGGCCCGTGGTTGGAGTGCCGGTGACGGACCTGTTTGCCGCCGCCATCCTACCCGGCCTGCTGTTGGCCTTCCTGTATATCACTTACACACTCATCCGCTGCCAGATCAACCCATCGCTTGGGCCTCCCCTCCCTGAGGAACTTAGGCCCACTTCTTTTGCCTGGGTGTTGAAGGAGATGCTTCTCGGTATCATCCCTGTAACTGTTCTGATCCTGGCCACTTTGGGCAGCATCATGATGGGCATGGCCACGCCCACCGAAGGAGCAGCCGCAGGAGCTACTGGCGCGGTGCTCCTGAGCTTTTCCTATCGGCGCTTGACCTTGAGGGGATTAAAGCGGGCCATGTTTCGTACCCTGGAGATTTCTTCAATGATCCTGCTGCTCGTAGCTGCATCAAACTTTTTCGGCTCCGTCTTCTCACGGCTCGGCTCCGCTACCATGCTCACCAAAATGCTCCTGGAGCTGCAACTTAACCCTATGTTTATGATTATGGCCATTATGCTCGTCATCTTCATCCTGGGCTGGCCGTTGGAGTGGGTCCCCATTGTGCTGATCTTCGTGCCTATCCTCTTGCCACTGGTCAGAGAAATGGGATATAATCTCATTTGGTTTTGCATCCTTGTGGCCGTCACACTCCAGACGGCGTGGCTGTCGCCACCGGTGGCTCTTTCAGCATATTTTCTCAAGGGGGTTGTCCCGAATTGGACGCTTAAGGACATATATATGGGCATGCTCCAGTTCATGTGCCTCCAGTTGGTGGGAGTATTCACCATTATGTTTTTTCCCATCATTGCCACGTGGCTGCCGGGGGTGCTTCGATAAATATATATAATGGAGGGGTACGATATATTCCCAGAACGCCAGGCATGATTACATCGAGCGGCTGGTAGAACAATGTTTTTTGAATTCTGTCGCCACAGATGGTGCAATCCGCTGGTCTTCGAGAAAAACTAACGGAGTGAACTCATGTACGAAAAGATCAGTCATTTCAAAACCGCTGGCAAGATCGTCTTTGGCCCTGGAGCCGTGGAGACGGCGGGAGAAGAATTGAAAGCTTTGGGAGCCACCCGGGTGGCCGTGATCACGGATCCTGGTATTGATAAGGCCGGAATTCTGGACACGGTGCGGCAGGCAGTTGAGAAGTCGGGACTTAACCACAGTGTTTTTACCGGTGTGGAGCCGGACCCCAAAATCGAGATCGTAGGACAGGCGGCAGATCATACCCGAAAAGAGAGTTGTGATGCCGTACTTGGGGTTGGCGGCGGAAGCTCCATGGATATTGCGAAAGCCACTGCCGTGATGATGTCCAATCCGGGGAAAATAGAGGATTATGCAGGGGTCGGAAAGATTCCAAACCCTCTTCCGCCCGTTCTTCTGGTTCCGACCACGGCCGGCACCGGTTCTGAGGTGACATCCATCGCTGTGCTCTCTGATACAGTAAACAATGTCAAAAAAGGAGTAGTAAGCGATTACATGTATGCCAGGGCGGCCGTGCTCGATCCCTTGCTGACGGTGGGGCTTCCTCCACCCATCACCGCCTCTACGGGACTGGATGCTCTCATTCATGCCGTCGAGTCGTACACCGGCTCCCAGGCCACGTTCATCACCGAGCCACTGGCCCTGGAGGCCATTCGGATCATCGCCCAAAACCTGAGGCTCGCCTATGCCAACGGAAATAATCTTATGGCACGCTCAAACATGTTAAAGGGAAGCCTGCTGGCGGGTATGGCCTTCTCCAATACCCAGACAGCGGCGGCTCACGCCTGTGCCCTTGCTATTGGCGGGCGGTTTCATATTCCTCACGGTGTTGCCACATCGTTGATGTTACCCGCCGTTATGGAGTTCAACATGGTGGGATGCCCGGATAAATTTGCAGCAATCGCAGAGGCATTTGGAGAAGATACGGAGGGAGTGCCGCCCATGGAGGCGGCTGAATTAGCCATCATATCAGTCAAAAGACTCATTGAAGATATTGGATTCACCCTTGGACTGCGCCATTATGACATACCTGAAAACGCCATACCCGAACTGGCCAAAGGCGCTATGGTGGCGGCAAGACTTTGGGAAAACAACCCAAGAAGCGCAACGCTTGAGCAGGTGGAAGAAATATTTCGGAAAGCGTATTAATACTTAACGGGGAGCACTATTCATTGCCCGCCCGGCTCTGACTTGACCCTGAGGCTCACATCCGCAAGGAGCTTCCTGACTGGGTCTCTCCCGCAAAATAAAACTTCCTGTATGAATGGGCTGGCATGCTTGCTGTCGGGAGTGGCCCCATAAGACTTACATGCCCCATCAGCGGCCAAGCCTTCAAAACCATTTCTTGATAAGCCGCCGTCCACTTGTCCATGATGGGGACGGCTTCTCTTGTCAGCCTGATCGGAACAGCACACACCGGATTTCTTGCAAAATTCCCGATAATTGCAAAATTCCCGAAATACAAAAAGGATACTATTTTTAATGAATTGATGGCCTTTACCACCATTCCTATCAGGTCATTTACCTGAATACCTATTCTTTGCTTCATTAGTTGGAAAAAAATAAGCTATGATAACAAGTAATTACGAGTTGGCCCGCTCATTGCATTGGTTTGAGCACACCGCAGGATATGGGTATCTAACCGGATCGCCTATTGTCAGGACGCTATTGATTTTTTCGATCCAGGACGCTGAGTGTGAACAGGTCCGAACTGCACGGGTCTGAGCCGGAGTTCGAAACATAGCGTAATCCACCAATTCTTTTTTAGAATTTCATAAACCTGAGCATTTCAAAGGAAATCCCTATGGATGCAGTACGTGTTCTCGTTATTGAAGATGACGATCAAGTACGTCAGCTTTTTAATGAATTTCTGGAGCTTCAGGGGTTTGAGGTTCAGTGGGCCTCGGACGGGAGGGAAGGAATTTGTCTTTTGAGAAAACATAGTTTTGACATCGTCCTGACCGATCTCAAACTGCCTGAATTGAGCGGCCTTGACGTCATCAAGGAAATCAGAAACCTAAATGCCCCTTCCATCGGGATCGTAATTACCGGCTATGGAGCTATTGACACGGCAGTTCAGGCGATGAAATTAGGGGCGTTCGATTATATAACCAAGCCGGTGGAACTTGACAGGTTGAAAATCATCCTCAAGGGTGCCATCAATCACCTGCACTCTCAAACTCTAAGCGGAGCACGCCACTCCTTCCCTCAGATGAAAACCAGGCGTCGATCTGCAAGTCTTATCGGAAAGAGCAAATCAATGAAGTCGGTCTTCAAGATGATTGAGAAGATCGCCCCCACAGACAGCACTGTTCTTATTATGGGGGAAAGCGGCACGGGGAAGGAACTGGTTGCAAAGTCGATCCACTCTAACAGCGATAGGAAGAATCAACCCTTTGTACCGGTAAATTGCGGGGCCATTCCGGAGTCCTTGCTTGAGAGCGAACTTTTCGGTCATGAAAAAGGCGCCTTTACCGGTGCTGTCAAGGCAAGAACAGGCCGGTTTGAAAAGGCCCACGGAGGGACGATTTTCCTGGATGAAGTGGGCGATATGAGTCCATTGCTCCAGACAAAGTTGCTCAGAGTTCTTCAGGAGCGGGAGTTCGAGCGGATTGGAGGAACAAAGTCCATACGAGTGGATATAAGAATAATCGCAGCAACCCATCGTAATCTCGAGGAAGAAATTCAAAAAGGAAATTTCAGGGAAGACCTTTACTACAGGCTCAATGTAATTCCAATTATTATCCCCCCATTAAGGGAGAGAAAATCGGATATTCCTCTCCTCATCCAGCATTTCTTGCAGCGCTTCAACGGGGCGAGCTCGAGGAAGATCAAAGGAATTTCTAATGAAGCGTTGAAAATACTGGTGGAGTATCATTGGCCCGGAAATGTACGGGAGTTGGAGAACTTGATTGAACGATCCGTTATACTGGCGGATGAAAGTGAAATAAGCAAAAAAGATCTTCCCGAAAAAATGCTCCACCATGCCCGAGAGGGCACCACCAAGAAAGGGTCGTCTAAGATGGAGATAGACTTAAACACCACCGTTAGTCAATTCGAGAGGGAGTTGATCATGCAGGCTTTGAATAAGACACATTGGGTGAAAAACAGGGCGGCCGGGCTGCTGCATTTAAAGAGAACCACCCTCGTGGAAAAAATGAAGAGGAACAATATTTATTATAATGAGGCGGCTTCCTCAACGTGAAGGCCGGCGCGCCTGATCCCACCTATTTAAAAAAATCGCAATTTCTCTCCCTATACCTTCTTTGTCGTCAAATTACTGACGATCAACATGTTATTTTGACGTTAAATATCTGGATTTGTCTGTTTTGGGAGATGGGGTTCTTCGTCGTGATACGGCATGAATAACCCATCGGGGATTATTTCGCCCAGGATGGCATGTCTATTGCTTGATATATTCATTCGCTGAAAATAAAGACAGAGGAAAGAACAGGAATCATTCCCGTGCCCGTGGCGAAGAATAGGCGTGGAGAGATACCTTGAAGCGTTCAGAGCTTGACGATGCACAGATGGCTGTTTGCCTATTCAGCAGATGGTTTCACTATCATATGTGCAAAATACATTCTCTGTATTGCCGCCATGAATACTGCTTCCCCGGCCGGGTGCGCCAGTCCGCAACCCATCTAAGCATCATCTTGATATCACGAGATATACAACGCGGATAATTCCAGATGGAAGAGTGCCTTTTGAACACAATACGTAAAACAAAGAGCGCTCCGGTAACAACATTGTTGACGCGCAAAAGCCAAGAGAGAAAAACCAATGAGTGCGAAAGTAGGTACAGGACCCTGCTGGATAACGTAAGACTCATTGCCGTTGGGCTAGATAAGGAAGGCAAGGTGAACTATGTAAACCCGTTTTTCTCACAGTTGACAGAATATGAGGCTGACGAGGTGCTGGGGGCGGATTGGTTTGAGGTGTTCCTCCCGCACCGTTTTCGATCCAGCGTCAGATCGGTATTCTCTGAACTCATCAAAACCGAGTTTCCGCCTCACTACGAGAATCCCATCCTCACGAAATTCGGAGAAGAACGTCTTGTTTCCTGGAATAACGTGATTCTCAAAGATTCAGGCGGCGAGATCCAGGGGACAATAAGCATCGGGGAAGACATTACCGAGCGGAAGCGAACTGAAGAGGCGCTGCGAGTTGCAAAGGAAAAATATAAAAGCATAACTGAAAACATCGGCCTGGGGGTGTCATTGATCAGCTCCAATATGGAAATCCTGGAACTGAATAAAACCATGAGACAATGGTTTCCCAATATTGACACGCGCCACAGGCCAATTTGCTATCGCTCGTTCCATCAACCGCCCCGACAGGAAGTCTGTTCTTTTTGCCCCATAATCAAAACCCTGCAGGATGGGAAATCACACGAAACCTTTACGGAAATTCTTATAGGAAATAAAAATGTCAACATCAGACTGGCTTCCTCCCCTGTACGAAATTCCGAAGGCACCCTGGTGGCGGTCATCAAAATTATAGAAGATATCACCGAGAAAAAACAGATTCAAGAGCGACTCTTGCAGTCAGAAAAACTTGCCGTCATAGGTGAGATCATTTCAGGAGTTGCACATGAACTCAACAACCCGCTCACAGCCGTTTTGGGCTACGCTCAGATGCTCCAGTGGGAAGAAGACCCGGGGGAAAAAAAGCGCCAACTCAAACTCATTGAAGAACAGGCCCTGCGGTCCGCCAAGATCATTCAAAACCTGTTGACATTTGCTCGCAAACAAAAACCTGAAAAAAGGCTCGTGGACATTAATGAAGTCCTGGAAAAAACATTGGATCTCAAGGCATATGACTTGAGTGTAAACAACATACAGGTCGTCAAGGAACTGGCTCCGACTTTGCCGAATATTTTAGGAGACTCCCATCAACTTCAGCAAGTATTCATGAACTTGATCAATAATGCGGAACAGGCTATGATCGATGCCCACGCCGGAGGGACCCTGATTGTCCGGTCTGGATTTCTGGGAGACGAGGATCAGATCCTGGTGGAGATAGAGGACGATGGACCGGGCATACCTGACGAAATAAAGCCCAGGATTTTTGATCCCTTTTTCACCACCAAGAAAGTCGGTAAAGGTACAGGGCTTGGCCTGAGCCTGTCTCATGGAATTATCCGTGATCACCGGGGAGATATCTCCGTCTCAAGCGATACGGAGAATGGGAAAGGAGCGACTTTTACACTGAGATTCCCGATGGCCGGGGATAAATTATCGTGTAACCATCAGAAGAAAGCTCCGGAAGAGGCCGGTATCCGGGGACGGAAATTTTCGATCCTGATCATCGACGATGAGTCCACGGTCTTGGATATAGTGGCCAAGCTTCTCAATAGGGAAGGATATCGGGTAGATACCGCATCTTCAGGGGAACACGGATTGCAGAAGATGCAAGAAAGGCGGTTTGACCTGCTTATCTGCGATTTCCGAATGCCCGGCATAGACGGCAAAAGGCTTTACTGGGAAATCAAACGGAAAAACCTTATTGATGAAGATAAAATTATTTTTATGACAGGAGATGTGGTCAGGGAAGAGACTATGGAATTTATCGAGTTGATAAATGGAAATTTCATTACCAAACCATTCAAGCTAAAAGATTTTAAACGAATCTTAGAGAATGTTTATAATCGGGGGGCCATAGATGAATCTGGAAATCCTCATAATTGATGATGATCCAGTTGTTGCAAACGCCTTTATGGAGGTTTTGGGAAAATGGGGGCATCGCACTGCGGTGTCCAATCGCGGTGAGACAGCCCTCGATATGCTGAAAAAAAGAAATTTCGATATTCTTATTACCGATTTGAAAATGCCGGGTATGACAGGATTTGAAGTAGTAAGAATGGCCAAGAAGATCTATCCAAACCTCTTCATCATCGTTATTACGGCCTACGGAAGCGTTGAGAAAGCGGTAGAGGCGGTGAAGCTGGGGGCCTCTGAATTCGTGATGAAGCCGGTGGACTTTAAACTACTCAAACGCTGCATAGACAGGGAAGGGGAAAGGCTGGCACTCCAGTATGAAAACATACAAATGAAAGCATTGAACCAGGATCTGATGGGGAAACTTCACACATCCCGCGGTTTCGGCGCTTTGATCGGGCGTAATAAAGCAATGCTTGATATCTACGAATTGATTAAAAACATTTCAAGCGTCGAGGTGAGCGTTCTGGTTAGAGGTGAAACCGGTACAGGGAAAGAACTTGTCGCATGGACCCTCCATCAGAACAGTCCAAGAAAGGATGGCCCCTTCATAGCGGTCAATTGCGGGTCTCTGACTGATACGCTGCTGGAAAGCGAGCTTTTTGGCCATGAAAAAGGAGCCTTTACCGGGGCCGTAAAGACCCGGCTGGGAAAATTTGAGCTGGCCCACAAAGGGACTCTGTTTCTCGATGAAGTGGGCAACATGTCGCCGGCGATGCAGCGAAGCCTGCTGCGAGCCCTGGATAAAAAAGAGATCGTCCGCATAGGTGGACAAAAAACCATACCCGTGGACGTTCGGGTGGTGGCTGCGACCAATGCCAACCTGGAGGAAGCAATATCCAAGGGAACCTTCAGACGAGACCTGTATTATCGGCTCAACGTTGTCTCTATCGACATACCGCCTCTCAGAGAGCGGATAGATGACCTGCCGCTTCTGGTTGAACATTTTATCAGAAGGTACAGGGAAAAATTTAAAAAAGACATACGGGTTGTTTCGCAAAAAGCTTTACAAAAGATGATGAAACATAACTGGCCCGGAAACGTCAGAGAATTAGAGAACCTGATCGAACGGACTATCGTGAGTACGAACCAGCGCGAAATTTCAGACGTTTCTCTTGATAATGTCGCCAGGCCGGCGCCATGCCCGCAACCATGGCTGGATTTCAGCTCCATGAGCCTTGAAGATGTCGAAAAAGCCTATCTTGATCACCTCTTGACCACTCAACATGGTATGATCGGTATTTGCTCATCCATTGCAGGCATTGACCCCAAGACGTTATATCTGAAGATGAAAAAATATAATCTTAAAAAAGAAAATTATAAACCCGCCTGATAAATTTCTTGCAAAATTCCCGAATATTGAAAATTTCCCGAAATGAAAAAATGCTATTATTTCATGCGCTTAAATACTATTGCCGTTTTCTCATCTGGAATTTTACCAGATGGCCGATTTCACACCCTCTTTCCTCACAATAAATAGATCAATAAAAACAATAAATTAAATAATTTTGCCTGTTGGCTTGTTTGTTGCGTACATAACAAATCTGTATCCGGAGATCTGTATTTATGCAAGCTGAACACGGTTACCTCCACAAGCTCGCGTGGGAGCGACGGAAGTTACGAACAGGGCTTTGTTGAAATACTTTTATGGGGCATGGCAATGAGCAAAAGCACCAGAAAAAAAAAGGAAATTAGTTGTCCTTATTATCGCATAGAACCCACACTGGGATGTGATGCGTTCCTGGGTGGATTGAAAGTTCCCACGGATTACGAAATGAAAAAATTCTGTGAGAACTGTAGTCATACAAAATGCCCTACTTTTAAGGAAAAGCAGGAAGCGCTTCAAATCATTTATTGACGGTGGATGATAACTACACAGGCCAAAGGGCTTTGCTAATTGATGAGTCTCAGACACACGACATTCGCCGGATTGGTTTCAAAGAGATTAAGACCGAAAAACAAACTCCGGCTGACAGAGACATGATGATTTTCACCCCAACTCCATACAAGTCGTAGAAGAAAGGAGCGGTGCACGTGGCGGAAGAACGGTCTGAACTGCAGGAAATTATGGATCGGATGGCCACCGAGGTGGTCATGGTAGAGCCTGGCAATTTACTGAGTCTCGGAAATATCTTGTCTCTCCTGGAGCAGGTGATCGAGATGCCCCTCTGCCAGGGTCACGTTTTTTTCAGACAGACAATCGAATGCCTCATGCGCCTGGTCGAAAAACTGATTCTAAATGCAGCAGATCCAGAAAAGTCCATCGAATGGTTGGGAGAAGGCATTTCTGTATTGCAAACCGCCCTCAGAAAAAAAGAGGAAGGCTCCGACGATTCTCGGGAACTGAAGTCCTTTTTGGATTCGTTTTTATCATCTTCGGGAATCAAGGTGGACATCGAGAAAATCCAATCGCATGTCATTGAAGAGCATGCCTCAGAGGATAAGGAAGAAAACATTTCACAAGATGACCGCTCGTTGAGTGGGGATGAAGATTCGTCGGATGGATTGGCCGATGAACTATCTCAAGACATGGAATTGTATCAGGATTTTATTGCCGAAGCCTTCGAACATCTCCAAACCATAGAGATCAACATTCTCTCTCTGGAGCAAAATCCGGAAGATCTTGAATGTATCAATTCCATCTTCAGGCCCTTCCATACCATAAAAGGTGTCACCGGTTTCATTAACCTGAAGGACATTAATCGATTGTCTCACGAAGCGGAGACCCTTCTCGACAAAGCCAGAAAAGGCTCGCTGAAAATAACCTCCGAAATCATTGACCTGATCCTCGAAATCGAGGATGTGATCAAGCAGATGGTCCATGCGTTGAAAGAGAATCTTGAAACAGGAAGAAGCGCCGCCGGCGACTTTCCCGTGGATGAATGCATCGAGCGAATCCGTGCGTGCGCCGAAGGCAAGGCAGACGCTGTGGAGGAAATGGAGGAAACAGAAGAGGATAAGCCTGTGCCCCGGCTGGGTGAGATCATGGTCGAGCAGGGCGCCGTCTCCCAACAAATCATAGCCGACGCCCTGGATAAACAAAAAGAGACGCCGGAAAAAAAGATCGGACAGATCCTCTTGGAGGATAAAGGTGTAAGCCCAAAGGATGTTGTGGATGGCATAAGGATCCAGAAAAAGATAAGGGAAAAAGGTGTCGGACAACCGGAAACGGTAGCGGGTGTGGTCAAGATCGACACGCAGAAGCTGGACAATCTCGTGGACATGGTGGGTGAACTGGTCATCGTCCAATCCCAGGTCCAGGAGAATCCCTGCTTTAAGTCCATCCCGGACCCGAAGTTGAACAAGGACATCTCCCAGATGGGAAGGATCACTCTCGATCTGCAGAAGACGGCCATGTCCATGCGCATGGTACCCCTGCAGCAGACATTCCAGAAGATGATCCGCGTGGTGAGGGACCTGTCCAGAAAATCCGGCAAACAGGTGGAGCTGCTCATGCACGGCGAGGACACGGAGATAGACCGGAACATGGTGGAGGCCATCTACGACCCGCTGGTCCACATGGTCCGGAACGCCGTGGATCACGGGATCGAATCTCCGGATGAAAGGAAGGCGGCGGGCAAGGACCCCACCGGCCGCATCCATCTGAAGGCCTATCACAAGGGCGGCAATGTCGTCATCGAGATAGAGGATGACGGCAGGGGGCTTGATAGGGACAAAATCCTTCAAAAGGCCGTCACGCAGGGGCTGGTGTCGGAAACGGCCTCAACGAGCGATACCGAACTCTTCAATCTCATCTTTCATCCCGGGTTCTCCACGGCCGAAAAGGTAACGGATATATCGGGCCGGGGCGTGGGCATGGACGTGGTAAAGAAGAGCATAGAGGGGCTTCGCGGGAAGGTGGAAATCCAGTCCCGCCCCGGGCATGGAAGCACCTTCCTGATGCGGCTGCCCCTCACGCTGGCCATCATTGACGGGATAATCGTCAAGGTGGGGGAGGAGCGCTACATCATCCCCACCCTCAACGTCAGGGAGTTCCTGCGTCCGGACCGGGAAGCCTGCTCCACACTCCTGGACAAAGGAGAGATGATCAAGGTCAGGGAGCGATTACTGCCCTTGATCCGTCTGTATGAGCTCTTCACCGTATCTCCCGAGAACACCCGGCCGTGGGAGGCCCTGGTCGTTGTGGTGGAAAACGGGGAAGAGGAGCGCTGCCTGATGGTGGACGACCTCGTGGGAAAGCAAGAGGTGGTGATCAAGAGCCTTGGGGAAACCTTCGAGGATATCAAGGGGACGTCGGGAGGCACAATCCTGGGAGACGGACGGGTTGGGCTCATCCTTGACGTGAATGGCCTGTTCGCCGTCGCTAAAGGCAACGGGTCCGGAAATTCGACTACGGCCGATCTGGAAACCGCCTCCATGGGGTTGGAGCCAGGCGAACGTGTCGGTCCATCCAATCTTAATTGAGATGGAAAACTGATTGAAACAGGAGGTGAAACATCATGGCAGAGGCACTGCAGGCAATTGTTCAAACAGGCAAGGGCAAATATTTAACTTTCAATCTTGGAAAGGAGGAGTACGGCCTTGAGATATTGAAGGTCAGGGAGATCATCGGGTTGATGGATATCACCACCGTGCCCCAGACCCCGGGGTACGTCAAGGGTGTCATAAACCTGCGCGGCAAGGTGATCCCGGTCATCGACCTGAGGCTCAAGTTCGGAATGGAGGAGAAAGACTACGACGAGCGCACCTGTATCGTGGTGGTGGAAGTCTCCGGCAAAAGCAACTCGCTCCAGATGGGCATTGTGGTTGATTCGGTCTCGGAGGTCCTGAACATCAAAAGCGACGACATCGAGGATACACCATCATTCGGTGCAAAGCTGAATACAGATTACATTCTGGGTATGGCAAAAACGGAAGGAGGGGTGAAGATTCTGCTGGATATAGATCGGGTGCTCAGCGAAGAGGAAATAGAATCTTTGGAAATAGCAGCATGATCTCTATTAGTCAATAATCAATAAGTCTAATAAAAAGGTGAAAGCTGGAGGGTCAAACAATGTTTAAAAATATGAAGCTGGGAACAAAAATAGGTGTGGGCTTCGGGCTTTTGATTTTAATCGCCATGGTGCAGGGAAGTGTAGCTGTATGGAATATGAAAGCTGTAATAACTGAATCAACGGACCTGGCCCAAAAAGATGTACCCACAGTAATGGTGAATGACCGTGTGGGGATGTTTTCACAGAAGGCCATGTATGCCATGCGAGGCTATGTGCTGAGCGAGGAAAAACATTTCCTCGAAGAAACCAGAAAAAATCTTGCTGAATTGAAAAAGGCTCTGAAACAGACGAAGGAACTGGCTGTCAGCCAAAACTTAGCGAAACTTAAGGATGCGGCGGAACAGGCTGAAGTAAAACTAAATGAGTATGAGCAACTTGTTAATGAAAGTGCGGCAAAAGTTGATTTAATGGCGGAAGGGCGTAAAAAATTAGGAGAATTGGCCATTAACTTCTTGAAACGCTGCAGCGAATATTTGGACAGCCAGAACGAGACACTTGGCAAAGAAATAAAGGATGGGGCTGATGTGGCCACGCTTGAAGATCGTCTAGTGAAAATCAGCCTCATCAATGAGGTTATTGCTTTGGGCAATCAAGCCATCATTGCAACGCAAAAGAAAGAATCTCTGGGTGATTCGAAGATTATCAAGAATGCCATGAGAGACTTAGATGCAGTGATCAAGAATCTTGATGAAATCGAGTCCGCTACTAAACAGCAGGTGAATCTCAGGCGGATTGCTGAAGCAAGGACTGCGGTTGCCGATTACAAAAATGCAATGAATGAACTTAATGCCGCTTGGCTGGCACAGAATGATCTTAACAAGAGACGAGATGCAGCAGGGGTTAAAATCCTTGAAGTGGCTCAAAACTCGGTAAAGGGAAGTCTCAATGAGGCAAAAAGGGTGGCTGGCGAGGCAGCCGGATCTCTAGGGTCTGCTTCAAATGTTATGATAGGAGGCCTCATCGGTGCTTTTATTGTGGGGATTCTGCTGGCCTTTTTCATCACCCGCAGCATTACCAAGCCGGTCAATCGGATCATCGCGGGACTGAATGAAGGGTCCGAACAAGTAGCGGCAGCCTCCGCCCAAGTCTCATCCTCCAGCCAGCAGCTCGCCGAGGGCTCCTCCGAGCAGGCGGCATCCATCGAGGAGACCTCATCGTCCCTTGAAGAGATAGCATCCATGGCCAAGCAGAACGCGGACAACGCCCAGCAGGGGAATACGCTTATGGATAATACCAAGCACCTTGTGGCCAAGGCCAACGAGTCCATGAAAGAAATGGGGCTGTCCATGGGTGAGATATCCAAGTCCGGGGAGGAGATCGGCAAGATCATCAAGTCCATCGACGAGATCGCCTTCCAGACCAACCTGCTGGCCCTCAATGCGGCAGTGGAGGCTGCCAGGGCGGGAGAGCACGGGATGGGCTTCGCGGTGGTGGCCGACGAGGTGCGCAACCTGGCCCAGCGCTCGGCCGAGGCGGCCAAGAACACCGCAGACCTCATCGAGGACATGGTGAAAAAGATCAAAGAAGGTTCAACACTGCTCAAAACCACCGATGAGGCATTCCAGGAAGTAGCAACCGGTGCCGACAAGGCGGGCGAACTGGTGGGCGAGATCGCGGCGGCCAGCCAGGAGCAGACATCAGGAGTCGACCAGGTCAACGTCGCCGTGGCCCAGATGGACAAAGTGGTGCAGCAAGTTGCCGCCAACTCCGAGGAGAGTGCCTCGGCCGCCGAGGAGCTCAGCGCCCAGGCCGAGAACATGAAGTCAGTGGTTGCCGAGCTGGCCGCGATGGTGGGAGGATCTTCCAACGGCGCCAATGGCACAGCAGCCAAGGTCGCCGTGAAACATCACCCTGTCCATGTCCACGCGCCCGTACACGAACAGCATGCTCTCCATCCCGCTCCAAAGAAGGAAAAGAAGGCCAAGGAGTCAGAAAACAATAAGAAGGAACATGTCCCGGCACTCCAGCACGCAGGAGACGGCGGGAAAAAGGCTAAAGAGGCCATCCCTTTGGATGATGGGGAGTTCAAGGATTTCTAATCGGACAGCTTGAGTAATGTGGTGCAGTGAGACGCCACTCGCTGCACCACATCATCGCGGTGCCTGAACGGATCAACAATGCGATTCAACACAAAAAATAAAATTAACGAACTCAAAACAATCTCAAACTTTAATAGGCGGGGCGTCGCGCCTTTCCTTGATATGTAGGGGCGGGGTTTATCCCCGCCCGATCCTCTCCCCATTGTCATACGTAGCTGCGGGCGGGGATAAACCCCGCCCCTAGTGCGCCTGTCAGCAGGCGCGATCTGGGAGGTGAAAGTCCTCCTCCGGGAGATGCCCGCTCCCGGTAGCCGAAGGTAACTGCGTCGCTGTGAGGCGGGGTGGGG
>JAFDED010000124.1 GCA_019310535.1 Deltaproteobacteria bacterium | reverse complement strand
GTCGAAGACCTCCTCTGTCAAGGACTCCATTATCTTATACATTGCCCAGAGTTGGTCAAATCGATTACGAATTATCATTGGATTAATACTCTATGTTTGATAGCAATTTAGTATAAGAAGGGGCAGGGCTTATCCCCGCCCGCGAGGACCTGTATTAATACTCTGCAAGCAGATAAATGGGGGGAAATGTGTAAAATGAAAATACAGATTCGAGATCAAGCATCATGCGAGTTAGATCTGGTCAGTCTGGGAGAATGTATGATTCGACTGAGCCCTGCCGGTCATGGACGGCTGGAATTTGCCCATCAACTGGAGGTCTGGGTTGGGGGCGGAGAATACAATGTGGCCTATGGCCTGGCACGCCTGGGGCTCAGGACCGGATGGGTGAGTAAGCTTCCTCAAAATCCCCTCGGCCGCCTTATCTTGAACCACGGCAGAGCCGTTGGAATGGATATGGGGCATGTGGTTCCTGTCCCTTATGACGGCGTGGGCAGGCAGAACCGAGTGGGGCTCAATTTCACGGAAGTCGGGACAGGGCTGCGCCCCAGTGTCACCATGTATGACCGCGGACATTCGGCAGCCTCCCTGATGCGGCCCGGAGAAATCGACTGGGAGGAAATCTTCACGGGAAAAGGGGTTCGCTGGTTTCATCTCGGAGGCATATTCACGGCGCTGAGCGATGATACGGCTCTGGTGGCTGCTGAAGCCATGAAAGCGGCAAAACGGGCAGGAACCATCGTTTCATACGATCTCAATTTCCGATCAAAATTATGGAGCAGCGAGAAGGCCCGGCAGGCAACGCGGCCATTGGTCCAATACATTGATTTCCTGATCGGCAACGAGGAGGACTTTCAAAAAGTTCTGGGTTTCGAAGTGGAGGGGGTTGACGAAACTCTTAGCCAGTTGCCCGTGGAAAACTACAAAAAGATGGTGGAACGGGTCGTTGAAAGCTTCCCTGATTTGAAAGGCGTGGGGACAACGCTTCGGGAAGTGGTCAGCGGCCTTATCAATCACTGGAGTGCGATCCTTTACTATGACGGTGTCTTTTACGGATCCAGGCGATATGAGAATCTGGAAATTGAAGACCGGGTCGGCGGAGGGGACGGGTTTTCCTCAGGGATAATCTATGGATTTCTCACCGGGAAAGAGCCTCCCGATTGTGTCGAACTGGGCGCGGCTCACGGCGCTCTCCTGCAAAGCACCAGGGGGGATACCAGCATGATTACCCTTGAAGAGGTATTACACGTAATGGCCGGGGGGACCGCTCGAATTAAAAGATAATCCATATGAAAAAAGTCAGGTAAAGGGTCAACATAGTGCATCATCATAGAAAAAAATAATCTAAGCCTTCGGGAAGGATGTATAACAGGGGACCTCGCGGCTGAAAAAATGTCAATAAGTGTCGGAACGCCTTCAAGCCTCTTAAAAATGAGGAAAGGTGTTTTCTCAATCACTTTGCCAGGCTGAAAGCTGACCGCTGGGGATGATGGATATTGAGGGAAACAGCATTCCGTATAATGACCAACAGTCGTCCAATTACATTTGCCCTTCACCGAATAGTATGAACTGCCAGGCCTTTTTCGATTATCTTTTCACAGGAATCCGGATCCGCTGCCCTATGCGGATGCCCTCGCGCACGGAGAGGTGGTTGAGCTTCCGAAGCTCTGTCAGCTCAACATTATATAGATGTGCTATTCGCCAGAGGGTTTCACCTTCACGCACCACGTGATAACGATGGGATGGCGGTTTTGGAGGAGAAGAGGAAGGGGGGCTACGGTCTGAAAAATATTTTTCAATAGCTTGGACCAGAGCCCCGGATAACCGTGTCCGAAATCGCTTGTTTCGCAGGGAGCGTTCATCCCGGCGGTTCGATAAATAGCCAAGCTCCACCAGAATGGAAGGGATCTCTGGAGCTTTCAAAACCATGAACCTGGCCTGCCGAGGTTCGGAGAACTTCAGGCTATTGACCCGGCGCAGACGGCCTAGCACCATCTCCCCGAAACGCAGGCTTTCGTTGAGGTTGTGGGTCTGGACAAGGTCCAGCAAAATGGTGTTGAGAGTATCGGAGGACTGAAAGATTCCCGCCACCTGGTCTGAGGCGTTCTCTTTATGAGCAAGAAGCCGCGCAGCCTCGTCCGTTGCCCCTCCAGTGGAAAGAGTGTATACAGACGCACCCCGGGCGTTGCGGTTGCGGTGAGCATCGCAGTGAAGGCTGATGAATACATGAGATCCAAGTTCCTGTGCAAGTTCATAGCGCTTCCGCAAGGGAATGTAATAGTCACCGTCCCGCGTGAGGAAAACGCGAAATCCTCGTTTTCCGTCGAGCATTTTTTTTATTTGGCGGGCAATGCTCAAAACAATGTCCTTCTCTCGCGTTCCTCTTCTCCCAATGGCCCCGGGATCTTCACCACCATGGCCGGGATCGATAACCACAACTTTAGCCCGGTGCCGCTCCTTGATCTTGAAGTTCTTTCTCTGGGCCGCTTCCTTTCGTGCCAATTCAGGGCTGCTTAGATCCACCACGAGACGGTGGGGACGGCCTTGAAAAGGTTTCAACACGAAAATCCGGCGCTGGATTTGTATTTTCAAATCCACCACCATGCGTATTGTCCCCGGAGCGAAAACCCCGAATCGTACCCCCTTAACAATCCGATCCCCAATTGGTATATTGGTTTTTTGGATATTAATCTTCGCGTTGGGGAGGTCAATCACCAGTCGCAGTGGCCGCTGAAGGCTGAAAGCCTTGTACGCGGCCTCACGCTGCATATCCAAGACCAGACGGGTATGATCCGGCCCCGACCAATAGTGGAACCCGGTGATATTTACTAGGTGGAGGGCACACCGGGCTTCGGAACCCGGAAGTGCCAGCATGAAAATTAGAAAAATTAGAGCGGTTAATAAAGCCGGAATTGTTCGCGATATGCCCATGCCGCAAACTCTCTGCATGCAATGCGGTATCATTTCGACACAATTATAGTTAATTGTATAAAATTGCGATTAATTTATCACTTGTCGAGTTTAAAGTAAAGAAATAAGTGTTTACGATTCGCGGGTCTTAACGATGCGCAAAGCTTTTGCATGTGTCCGTTGTAATCTTTGTTGATTTCGAAGATGAACACCCCCTCCTCCGCGAGGGTGCCGATAAATTACCGTTTTTGGAATGTAGCAATTTTATGATCCTGTAAAATTAATAGGTTATGGGCAAGCCGCCCATACTCTCTGGAGTTTTTCGACAGCCTCCCGCAGGCGAGGGATCATCCTCTCGCTTAAGAACATCCATGACAAGCGGGTACAGCAAAACAAGAAAAGAGCGAGATAATCATCAGCAATAATTCAGCCTCAGTTCGATATACACTTTCTCACTTAAACGAAAACCTCAGCACATGATCATGATCAATCAGCCATGACCGCTGGTGATCTCATCTATGGCTATTCTCTTATTTTCTTCAGTTTCGGCCGGGAAAAGCGACGCTTGAGGCTCCTCTTTTGAATCTCTTTGATGACGTCCCAACTGACACCCAGATGGCGGGCCACATCCTGAATGGTCATATGCCGGGACAGTTCCAAAGCATAACGATCAAAGGTTTTAGTGTAACTTCGACGGGATCGGCAAACCCCACGTTGACCTGTTGGACCAAAGCGCAAACCAGGCGGTAAACTCTTTGAATGGCAAGCAAAATCCAAACCGGCTTCAACCCTATCGGTACCGATCTGAAACGACGCCAAACCTGCCCCCGACTGATCACTCTCCGGGAGCCGCAAGTGGCACATCTCATTTCTTTCGTGTTTTGGCGTATGGTGAAAAGTACAGATCCATTTTCATGGTGGGTACGGACATACTTGTAGCCTCGGATACCGAATCCGTGATACAAAAGACTTGTGGACATGATGGTCTCTCCTACTTGATTGATTTTTCTATCCTCAAAGAGGAAAACCTGATTGTCCACAAACTTTCAATATCTAAAGTACGCAAATTCCGGATGAACCAAATTTTTTCCATATGTCTATATGTCTTTGGCTCCCCATTCAAATGAGATTGAACGCTGCAAACATGAGGTTACTCTATTGGCAGGTTCCAGATAAACACCCGCTCAGGCACACCCGCGACATTCTTAATAACCACCTCGATGCGCTTTATATCTTCCCGGATCAAGCGATTCCCTTCGGGCGTTTGGGCTGGAAATTTCAACATTCCAGACCGGTGGTGCCCCCCTCCACCGGGGTTCGCAAATTCCATCGGCCTGACCTGCTCTCCCAGATCATTGCGAAGCACGGCCAGGTCTTCAATCCGATACGCATCCAGGTTCACCGAGTGGGTATTCATCCTGAGCTCAAAAACCAGATTCGTGTCTGGATTCTGACTTTGTTTGAGCGGGTTCAAGTACACCACATCGATATTCACCCTGCCGCCGCTGTTTGATCTGCGCAAATCGCGCTTTTTCAGGGCCAGGGCGGAGGTGCTTGCGTATAGCAAAAGCAGCACGGCTATCAGCATGGTCATCCATATTCTTTTATCGCTAATTTCCGCTTTCCTTGCGCAGATTCTCATCATCATCACCTCTTTTTCTTATTTGTGGCACCCACAAGGCACAAGGGCGGCTCGCACGCGCTTGAAAAATCCCTTTTTGGCGGGGGGATATGACCAAACTTCCTTTTCTTTGCTCTTTGGCGGCAATGATATCTGTTCGATGGCCTTCGCCATCATTTCGGTTCGCAGCCTCCTTTCCGAGTTCAATTCCCTAATTGTATCCGCGATCTCGGCACTGAGTCTGCTGATCCTCTCCACCGAAGGTTTAGTGAGCGAACTCTCATTAACGAGATATTCTGTGGCCTGGATCAGCTTTCTAATATCTTCTCTTTGAATATTGTGAAAGCACCGGCTTCCGCCTTTCAGCGCACACGTCAAACCCTTTGACACCGCATAAACCTGATCTCGAATCTCGGCCACAGGCGATTCTGAATCAATCTTTGACAGCACGACCAAAACTTCCAATAGTTCATCCAGGTTATTCCGGACCTTCGATAATTGTTCTTGATTTTCAGGATCGGAAAAATCGAATCCTGAGCTTCCGCAGCCGCATGGGCCTGTATCCCTTTTCATGATTTAACCTCCTCTCTGTCGAATTCCTATTTCTATTTAAGCAATCTTTGTGCCATTTTTGTCTGAGGCGAGGCTAATTGATTTAAGACCCGTAATATTTGAACTTTTAAGTTTGTCCAATAATATATATTTAATGGATTATTACTGATTATCTGACTCTTCTTTCACAGGTCCAAGTATGGCTTATAAATCATGAGGGGATTACATGGACAGGTAGAAGAGCCCAAACAGGAAGGGTCCACTCATTTTGGTTTTAAAGAAGGCTCACCCTCACTACGATGAGACCGGAGACCACAAATTGATCAATTTGATCGCACCCAAATGAGAAAAATTTAATCAAACCGCATCTTGAACAAGGGGATACCATGTGTGTTCCGTTTCCCACAAATAAAACTTTAATTGCTTGATTTTTATTAAATTCTTATTGCTTAACCATTGGACCGAAAAGCTGTGATTCAATACCGGCCAAACCTTAATGGCATTCAGGTTCCATGAGGGGTGGCCCGGACAATTTATTGTCAGAGCTGCGCTGCAGCTAGAGGCAGTACATGGCTCGTTTAATGGTTCCCGGGCGCGGGGTGCACCGGGTAAAACCTCTTGTCGCTTCGCGACCCGGACGACAAGTCGTCCGGGCCACTCCAACAACGTCCTTCATCTATATTATTGGCGTCAATTTTGACTGTAATATCGTTGATCAATATGTTGCTGATCAAAGTGGATAATTCTATTTACAATTGATGGGTGCGTTTCAGCGTCTCCCGGAGCAGTTGCCCGGTGAATACCTTTCAGCTAAGCACTGCTGGCTCCAGAAGCTTACTTCCGTTCAGGAGATGTCTAAACATGTATGCGATAGGAGGTTCGAACAAAGATTTTATAACGGGTTGCTGCTGCCACACGTCATGGTTTCGGATTGACTATGGTCCTCTTACCATTACACCGGGAAGGATTTGTGTAGGAAGATATACGGGGCTTTGCGCTATTGGTCCGATGATGATGGAGGATGAACATGCCCAGGAGGGAAACTGCAATGATGATCAGGCCCACCACGTGGGCTGTGCGGAGTCCCTCCGTTATATACAGGCTGTCGGCCCGGAAAAACTCCACCCCAGCGCGTGCGATGGAATAAAGCAAAGCATACAGGAAGAAAAGAAAACCTCTTGGAGCCGGTTGTTTTCTTATTTTCCACAGTATAAGGAAAATAATGACGTCCAGGGTCAATTCATACAATTGCGTCGGATGAAGAGGTATGCTAGGGAATTGAGCCCCTGCCGGCGAATCGGGCGAGAATACCACGCCCCACGGCATTTGAGTCGGCACACCGAAAGCATCCCCGTTCATGAAGCAGCCGATTCGCCCGATGGCCTGGCCCAGAACGACGGAAGGCGCCAGCGTGTCGGCCCATCGCAAGAAAGGAATCCCTTTTCGGTGCGTAAACCACAGCGCAGATGCCGCACCGCCCAGGATCGCTCCGTGGATGGCCAGTCCCCCCTCCCAGAAGGCCAAAATCTTCAGCGGGTGTTGGAGAAAATACCAAGCATCGGAAAACAGAACATAATATAATCTGGCGCCGATTAGGGCGGCAGGAAGAACGATATAGGAAAACTCTTCCATCAGCAAGGGATCCAGTCCCTTGCGCCGGGCTTCTCTTCGAGCCAGCCAAAGGCCCACCAGATAAGCCAGGGCGATCATCGTGCCATACCAGCGTATCTCAACGGGACCTATTTTGAACAGGATGGGGTTCATGGTTCCCTTTCCAGTCCAGTTGTTTTCATTGTCCAATTGTGAATGGGCGCTTCAAGCAAAACTCCACTCCCAGGATTATTCCTGCAAATGATCCTACCATTATGCGCTTCACGCTCTCGGCAGGCACACAATGCCAACCGCCAGGGAACTCGCAACCGCTCCTTGCAGGACCCAAGACAGAGCGGAAAGAACGACCCTAACAGGTTACAATTGTCTCAAGGAATCATGCCGCCGGAAAAGTCAAAACCTATCTATAATGTAATGAAGCGCAGTCATGTTCCCCGCCAGACCTACCATTCTTCCCGGGCGCTTTTCCACCTTATCTCCCGGAAGATCGTTTTCGATGGGATGCCGCTCCAATCAACCATGGCATCTTGGATTACCTCTCTCTATGGCCGTTTGGGGGACTGGCACTATATTGGCTGATTCCACTACTAAACGGAGCCCTCGAACACTTAATACCACTACCGGTTCGCCCACGGATAAGGGATGCTTGGACTCTGCATTCCAGATCTCGTTGCGGACAACCACCCGGGGGCGATTCGGACGATCTGCCTCCAGCACCCTGCCATCCGCTCTCACCAGAGACTCTTTTCCTGTAATGACGGGCCGGCGCATGGCCTGATAAACTTTCCAGTAAAGAAAAATGGACAAGAAAAGTACCACTCCGTAAACACCGGCCGCCTGGGGCAGCGGCAGCAGCCAAAAGACCGGTAGTGCCAGGACAGGCATGAATAACACTACATGACACATAGAGGTTTCCTCCTCGGGTTTCTTTTCGAGGTTATTTAATCACTAACATACACTGGAGCAGAGAATTTTCAGCACGATCTTGCGTCTTTATGATCCCAGCAACATGGAGTCACTAACGGGAACCATGATGATGGCCGTTTTTCATCTTTCGCATCAACAAAAAATGACTCAAGGGGCAGAGAATGAAGAAGAGGTAAAGCCCCCAGGAACCGATAATATCCAGCCAGAGCAAGACCCCCAGCGCCGCAAGAGGCACTAGGCAACAAAGGGCCATCAGGACGCCTCGCCTTGCCCCGGGTCTTCTCTGTGCTTCGGACTTATTCATTTTTGTATGCCTCTCATAGTTACTTCGGCGCATCCCTTTTATTTTTGGCTATCTTTCTTTCATTAATTCGTTCCTATGGTATAGAGGCGTTACCGATCCTGATCATATTCGTTCAAGCTACAGGTTCCTATATATTTGATCTTCTCGGAATCCAGGAGGTGCACAACAACTTCTGTAACCAGACTGTCTTCTCCAGGATGCACTTCCTCATTAATCGTCTCTATCAGCTCATACAAAGTAGTTTTGATGAGAATTGCAGGCTTTGCTGTTTTTATTGTGAGGAACTTCTGTGATAGTGTTTTCATATTGTCGTCTGCGTCCAGTTGGTAATCTGGTCATACTTTTCTTCAGGCACAGGAGCCCCGGAGAGAGAAAAAAATTCAGAGAAATCGCTCTCAGGACAGATAAAAAGCAAAGGGGAAAGGAGAAGCCATTTTTGTGATCCTTTCCCCTCTTTGAATAGGAGTTGAACATGAAGATTGACTGCCGGTTGATACGGCTGATAGCCGTGAATAATCGGTTGTGTGACTATTTACAAGTTACAAGCTCCCTCCAGGGCACCCGGACAATCATCTGCCGATATCACGGTTTTTGAGCCGGAACTGGAGCTCTTTTTTCTCCAGTTGACCCTGAAGCTGCGAGATCTCTTTTTGCTTGGCCAGGACTTTGCTTTCGTCAGGTTCTTTCTGGCTCAACAATTCATCCCTTTCCTGATATTTATGGCGAAGATCACGGCGCAGATCACGGGTCTCGTCATAAAACTTGTCCCATTTCTCTCCTTGCTCGCGGGATTCCTCATAGTATCTGCCGTGTCCGTATCCCCTTTGGCCACCGTAGTAATCCGGACCCATCATGTGGCCGCGGCCCGTACCATGGCCCATCATGCCAGGTCCCATCATGCCTCCCCAGCCACTTCCAGGACCATGGGCATAAACCTGGCTGACCACGAAGCCGGCCAGCAAAGCCATTCCGATAACAACCATGCTTTTTTTACCCATTGTCTTACCTCCCTCTAAAATTTCTGGTCTAAAATAAAAATATTTTAACCATTCGTTGCGGCCCAAAGGGCCATGAGTAACTCCTTAACTCTAAAAAGGTTCTGTTTATCCAATGAAAGTGCAAATGCTATGCCAGATTCTCAGTCTCAGCCTTGCACCATTCACTGTAACCTCTATCTCGCCCTGTCATGATCTTTATAGCTCGCGTAAACTTGATACCTGTCTACTTCCCATCAATTCCATGAACGCTTTGGAAATATATGCGTGCATAGTATCATTCAAACAGCGACCTATTTGACCATCCTGTTGAAAGACAACGGCAATGATGTTGCCTTTTTCATTCATGGAGTAAACTACTCTCACCTAAAGGCGAGGGTTTCTCTCCCATTACCCGAGTGGGACATTAAACCACTACCTGCTAAAGCAGGTAGATTTCTTAGACGACTGAAAGTCGGTCATTTCGGCTGAAGCCGATCACTCTATTGGGCACTCTTACTTGGTGAAAGATCCGGTGGAGTCGATACATGCAGGTGGATATGATCCTTGCTCACGTGACCACGCAAAATCGTGATATTACGAGCTTCACATGTCTGACGGATTATTTCCCTTGCCCGCAACGCTACATCTCCTTTCAAAACATGGTATCGATATTTCGTTACCCACACCAGGTGATACTGGATGTCATAGACTGTATGTGGCCCTTTTTTGTATTCCTCGCTCATGGATCACCTCCCATGAGCCATCATACCACAAGCTTAATGCCGCTGAAGCTTTTCGCCTGAAGGCGAAGGTTTTAAACCAGGTGCATGGAAAAATAAACAATATGATGGTACCCGTCGAATTCGTGAGGCATGATAACATGTATGGAAGAACCATCCGGAAAGGCTCCCGGGTCATCCGCTCCGACATTCCCGGGTAGGTTCCCATAGCACAATCATGCCGTGCATTATCCAGCCGCGGCCCATCATGTCTTCACAGCTATCTACCTGCA
>JAFDED010000049.1 GCA_019310535.1 Deltaproteobacteria bacterium | reverse complement strand
GTCGGCTCATCGCATCCTGGGGCTGAAGCAGGTCCCAAGGGTTTGGCTGTTCGCCAATTAAAGCGGTACGCGAGCTGGGTTTAAAACGTCGTGAGACAGTTTGGTCCCTATCTGTCGCGGGCGCAGGAGATTTGAGGGGAGCTGCCCCCAGTACGAGAGGACCGGGGTGGACGAACCTCTAGTGTGCCAGTTGTTCCGCCAGGGGCATCGCTGGGTAGCTATGTTCGGAACGGATAACCGCTGAAAGCATCTAAGTGGGAAGCCGACCCCAAGATTAGATCTCCCCCTTCGGTGGCAACACCGGAGTTAAGGCCCCTTGGAGACCACAAGGTTGATAGGCCGGGTGTGTAAGCGCAGTAATGTGCTAAGCTTACCGGTACTAATAGGCCGAGAGGCTTGATCATATTATTTTTTGATCGACCTTTGCAGTCTCGAAAATCCTTCTACCTCCCTCATATGCAATTGATGTATGCTTTTTCCGGTGGCGATAGCGAGGAGGAAACACCCGTTCCCATCCCGAACACGGAAGTTAAGCCCCTCAGCGCCGATGGTACTGCGTGGTTACCTGCGTGGGAGAGTAGGTCGCTGCCGGAATTTTTTTTTATTCCCCCCCTCCTTCCAGAAAAAACTCTATCAATAACAGCCCATAATATCGGACATTAACCTTTCACCTTTAACCTTTCACCTTTAACCTTTAACCTTTCACCTTGTCCCTTGTCCCTTTCACCTTGATTCAAAAACAGACCTCGTTTATAATGCACTCCAGGGCGATGGAATACATATCGATTGGTCCTTTTTCAGGTTTTCACGCCGAAGCCGTCATTTCATTTCATGAACCGTTGGGGTGGGTTTTATCCACCCGATGGGAAGAGATTATATATCGGAACCGGGAAGGAGAAATTTATGAAACGCGTTCTGGTAACCGGTGGGGCGGGCTTTATAGGAAGCCACCTTTGTGAGGTTCTGCTGGATCGAGGCTTCGATGTCCTTTGCCTTGACAACTTTTTCACCGGGTCCAAGGACAACATCCGACATTTGCTCTCCAACCCATGCTTTGAGCTGGTTCGTCATGACCTGGTCCAGCCGATCTTTTTGGAAGTTGACCAGATTTATAACCTGGCATGCCCGGCATCGCCCATTCACTATCAATATAACCCCGTAAAGACCATTAAGACTTCCGTCATGGGGACTATCAACATGCTGGGCATGGCCAAAAGGGTGAGCGCGCGCATTCTTCAGGCTTCAACCTCTGAGGTGTATGGCGATCCACAACGTCAGCCACAGACTGAGGATTACTGGGGAAATGTCAACACCATTGGACCACGATCGTGTTATGACGAGGGAAAACGCGTGGCCGAAACCCTGATGATGGATTATCACCGTCAGAACGGTGTGGATATCCGTATCGCGAGAATCTTCAACACCTATGGGCCCCGCATGGCTCTGAACGATGGGCGGGTCATAAGCAATTTCATCGTCCAGGCTTTGAAGGGTGAACCTATGACCATATACGGGAGCGGATCCCAGACACGCTCATTCTGCTACGTCAACGACATGGTGGAAGGGCTGTTCAGGATGATGGAACAGGAACAGTGCACGGGTCCCATTAATCTGGGAAACCCGGAAGAATTTACCATTCTGGAGCTGGCCCGGCACATACTGGAGATGACCGGTTCATCCTCGGAGATCATATTCGCCCCACCGCTGCCCGACGACCCTGCCAGGCGCCGCCCATCCATCAAGAAAGCACGGGAGATTTTGGAATGGGAACCCACGATTCCCCTGAAAGAGGGCCTTAAACATACCATTGCTTATTTTCGAGGGTTGATTTTCGGGGGTTGATCGGAAAGGTAGAAAGGGAGAAGGGACAAGGTTCAAGGATAAAGGTTCAAGGAGTATTTTTCCGACAGGATACCAGGATAGCTGGGATATATATCCGGTTAAATCAAATCCAATTCATCCTGTTATCCTGACAACAATTCAGGATGAACAATGAAAGTACTGGTGCCTGGAGGCGCGGGATACATCGGCTCTCACACGGTAAGAGAGCTGTCGGAAGCGGGGTATTCTCCCATCACCTTCGACAACCTTTCTGAAGGGCACCTGGAGGCCATACGGGGCGGGTCTTTCATCCAGGGAGATTTGACCCGTTTCGATGATGTTCGCAATGCGCTTTTGGACTCCGGGGCAGAAGCGGTCATGCATTTTGCCGCCCATTGCTACGTGGGGGAATCGGTGGAAGATCCAGGCAAGTACTACCAGAACAACGTGGTGGGCGGGCTTAATCTCCTGCGGGCAATGGCGGGGACAGCAGGGGCAGGGCGGGCCGTGCCCTTACTCATCTTTTCTTCTTCCGCTGCTGTCTATGGAATTCCTTCGCAGATTCCCATCAGTGAAGATCATCCCCGGCTGCCCATCAACCCATACGGCCGCACCAAGAAAATGTTTGAACTGATGATGGAGGATTTCAGCCGGGCGCACGGGCTTCGATGGGTGTCCCTTCGTTACTTCAACGCGGCCGGAGCCCATCCCGATGGGTCCATGGGCGAAAGCCATCGTCAAGAGACACATCTGATACCTTTGGTCCTGCAGGCGGCACTGGGAAGGCGTCCGGGCGTTTCGGTGTACGGAACGGATTACGACACCCCGGACGGCACCTGCATCAGGGATTACATTCATATTCTCGACCTGGCGCACGCACATGTCCTGGCCCTGGAATACCTGCGATCAGGAGGGGGCAACGAGGCCATTAACCTGGGTAACGGCACGGGCTACTCCGTCCGGGAGGTTATCCAGGCGGCCCGACGTGTGAGCGGCCGTCCCATCCCGGCCTCGGATGCCCCCAGAAGGCCGGGGGATCCGGATCGCCTCATAAGCAGCAGCGACAAGTCCAGGCGGTTGCTGGGGTGGGAACCGGCATACCCGGACCTTGAGCAGATCATCGGCACGGCCTGGCAATGGCACCTGCATCAGCGATATTGATGAACAAGGTTCAAGGTGAAAGGTTCAAGGTAAAAGGGAAAAAGATTAATACCAAATATTATCGGGTGCTTGTGTAAAAGTCAGGACTTGAGCCAACAGACAGTGTCAGATTCTGGTAATGCTTGGTTCATAAGTTGCTGAAATCCTCACAGGGCATTACTTCCTGAAATAAACACTTGACATGACAGACTGAAAGGCATTAATTTCATTTTGTAATTCTCAGAAAACAGAGACATGGCTGTTGGGTATTTCGAAAAACCAAGTGATAGCCAACTATGAAATCATCTACAAATTAGTGTTAAAGAATTTTTGATTTATGACTAACAGTTCCCTTATAACTGACTCGTTTCTGGAAACTGTGACAGCGCTTGAAGCTGTCGCTGATGAGCTGCGTTGCGTGTACCAAAATGCTTATCGATGGAAGTGGGTCATTCTGGCAATGCACAGTGCGTTGCAGGGTATGATGGTTCTGGCACTGCAGGGGAGTGACGGATTGCGCGTATTTAGGGAGGAGGACGCCATTAGGTGGATGAATGCGCATGAGAGTGGCGGTCCCTATCCAGATGATCTTAAGCTTGATAAGTTTCTTGATCTATACAAAAAGATCAAGAGCGATATTATGCTGTTGAATGTTAACAGCAAGAAGTTCTTGCCTCGAGGAACACAGGGCAGAAGCATCAAGCTCTTAAATCGTCTCCGCAACGAATTCGTGCATTTCACTCCAAGAGTCTTTGTTCTTGTTCTTCTTGGGCTACCGTCCATGTCCATTGATTGCCTTGAGGTGATGGAGTTTCTGGCTTGGCACTCAAACAACGTATCTTGGGTGGATACCGAACTCAGTGGCCGGGCAAAAGTAGCATTCGACTCCATGCGCACCTCGCTGCTAGCGTTGAAAAGTGAATACGGATCACTCGGATAAAGCGTTGCAGCCGACCTACGTTTCGCCCCCTTTCCTGGATGGTTTTATGCCGATCCGCATAAGACGCCGAAATAAAAACAGCGCCTCAGCGTAAACGCCCGATATTTGAGTGGTTAAGCCCGATCCGAAGAATGTCTTGCATGCGTGTTATGCGACAACGGTAATGGCATTTGGGGTATTATTATGGATCCGTATAAACATTGTTAGGCGGTATTAACGAGGAGACTGATGGACATCTTCGTAGGACGGGACAATCCGGTTCGAGCGATCAGGGACGAGCTAAAGGATATGAAGTCACAAAAAAATATTCGTATCCTTTCGATCAGTGGACCTGCCGGGGTTGGGAAAACCTTCCTGCTCGACCATGCACTTTCTGAATTGGATCTCGATCATCTGCGCTACCTGCCCCTTCGAGTCGATGGCAACACCAATTCGGTCACGTTGGCCGACATCATATTCCGGGATTTAATCTCGACTCAGCATCCCAAGGTTGGCAACGATGCCCGGTACTTTCGGGTAACCCGTCAGGCCTGGGAGCATTTACAATGGATGGATGCAGCTGCGCGAGCCGAGCTTGAAAGAATTGCCAAAGATGATGAAGACCTCGCGAAGCTAGTCGCGGCCCTCTATGAGGGAGTAGTCGGTCTTTTGGAGCTCATTCCGACCAAGAAGGCGAAAAAGATGAGCCGCTTCGCAAAGAGAATAAGAGGTCAAGATGTGGAAAATCTCGTCCATCGTGTCCGGCGCGCCAAAGCCTATCGCGAGGAAAAGGGTCGACTGTTTGGACTTCTACCCGTTGGACGAGCCGCCAAAGAACGAAATCTACTGCGTAAGGATCTCCAGGGATCCCTTGCCGAGTATGTGACGATTGATCTGGCCGCCATTCTCTCCGGCTATCGCCCTGAAGACTGGAAGCGTTATCTGCCATCGAAGGTAGACGGGCTAGATCGCTGCCTCATGATCTTCGACGATTATGAAACGCTGGAGCCGACACTGGATGATTTTCTACGACGTGAACTTCTGAGGCGTCTCGAAAAGGCGAAATTTCAGACAGTTATTATTATCCTCGGCCGGGATGGTATTCGCGACGTTGATTTCGCCTGGGAGCAGTATTTCGGCAAGAATATCGTGCTGGATCTCCGATTAGCTGCGCTGTCAGAGGACGAGTCCCGTCAATATCTGGAAGCTCTTGGCATTCATGATGGCAACGCAAGAGAGCGGATTATTAGAAATTCCCTTGGTCTACCGTTTCTTTTAGCTGCAGAGGCCGAATTCGAACTGCAAGGCGGAAGCAGCGCACTCAGCCTACAGAAATTTGTTGACAGAACAACGCGCTGGATGACCCAAGAACAAAAAGCTTGGGCTCTATCATTGGCGTTCCTGGAGGACGTAAATGAAGATACAGTGAGGCACATGCTGCCCGACAACAATCCTATGGAAGTTGTGGAGTGGTTCAAGCAGGAAGCATCAATCCGATCACCAGAAGCCGGTAAATGGAGAATGCTTCCTATCATCAGGTCGCGGTTTCAAGCATCTGTACAGAATGATTCTCCAAATCAGTACCGTATCTATAAGGAGAAGTCTTCAATCGCTAATCAACAGCTTTAGAAGCAATCTCGAAGTAAGCAGTTATAGGTGAAACAATTGGCCGAGACTTGATTTGACAACCTCTACCAGATCAAATATTGGTTTTCACAGGGAAAACTTTTTTCTGGCCTGGATAAGGCCGCTCAGCATTGATGATATTTCATTTGCCTCTTTAAGCCGCTCGTTCCCGACTTCTGTGTTAATATAGCCAATTGTTTGATATCAAGTATTTTTTCCCTCCGGCGACAATTAAAATTCCCGTTCTTACCCGAGCCTTTTTGAGGGGCCTCCCCCAGGGGGATACCATGTGTGTTCCGTTTCCCATGGACATTTTTATATACACTTTTTCACCTCCGATGTATGATGTATAATGTATAATAGCGTTTATTTGGTCCTGCAATTATACAAAGATTACTCAGAAAATAGAAATTAGAGCTATTATGAATAATCATTTAAAAGTAATATAATTAAATGGTTATGCAGTTAACCCGTGGCGGCCGCCTGACCATTTTCATGCTCCGAAGGTGCAGCCCCTGAATGACAATTTGGTAAAAATTAGTAAGGAAGGTACAGCATCCCATGATCGACTTGAGCATCAACGAGGAACAGTTGGAACGAACTGTACAGCGCGCCGGGGAGAGAAAGATCATTATCCCTACCCTCAAAGAACAAAAGCACCCTGAGCTGATACCGGATACAATAAAAGAAAGGCTTAAGGATGTCGGACTCTGGGAAATCAGCACGTTGAACCTCTTTCGGGTCAACTGGAAGAACGAGCCTGTCGCCTCAGGCGGGCTTTTCGGGAAGGTCAACCGCATAGAAATTCCTTCGGCCATCACCGGTGTGGACGCCCGGGTCATCGCCCTGGTGGGCAAGTGGTTCCCCACGGGCTCCCACAAGGTGGGTGCGACGTTCGGGTGCCTGGTGCCGCGGCTGGTGACCGGGCAGTTCGATCCCACCTTCCAGAAGGCGGTATGGCCCTCCACGGGCAACTTCTGCCGCGGTGGGGCGTATAACGCCACGCTCCTTGCGTGCGAATCCATCGCCATCCTGCCGGAAGAGATGAGCCGGGAACGATTCGACTGGCTCGCCACGGTCGCCGGAGAGGTGATCGCCACACCGGGCTGCGAGAGCAACGTCAAGGAAATTTTCGACAAATGCTGGGAGCTCCGTAATACACGCCAGGACGTGGTGATCTTCAACCAGTTCGAAGAGTTCGGCAACCACCTCTGGCACTACGATGTTACAGGCCGGGCACTAGAGGAGATCTTGGAGACCGAACTGGGGGGCGACGGCCGCTACGCCGGCTTCGTATCCCAGACCGGTTCGGCGGGGACGCTGGGCGCGGGCGACTACCTCAAGGAACGCTATCCCGGCGGTAAGATCGTGGCCGGCGAAGCTCTTCAATGTCCCACGCTGCTCTTGAACGGCTTTGGCGGGCACCGCATTGAGGGCATAGGCGATAAGCACGTCCCATGGATCCACAACGTCCGCAACACCGACGTGGTTACCGCCATCGACGACGAGAGCTGCCTGAGCGTGCTCCGGCTGTTTAACGAGCCGGAAGGGACCCGCTACCTGAGCGCCCGGGGCGTGTCGGAAGAGTTCTTGCAGAAGCTGCCTTTGCTGGGCGTTTCCAGCATCGGCAACCTCCTGTCCGCTATCAAATTCGCCAAGTACTTCGAGCTGACCGGTCGGGACATAGTGCTGACGGTCTTTACCGACTCCATGGAGCTATACGGGACGCGAATCGATGAGTTGCGAGAGCAGAAAGGCCCTTACACCCCGCTGGATGCGGCCGGGGATTACCACCGGCACCTGATGGGCGAGTCCACGGCGAACATGCTGGAGCTTCGCCACACGGACCGCAAGCGCATCCACAACCTCAAATACTTTACCTGGATCGAACAGCAGGGAAAGCCCCTGGATGAGTTGAACGCCCAGTGGGACGACTTCCCCGGGTATTGGGATCGCATCCATCGCCAGGTGGATGAGATCGACCGGTTGATAAAGGAATTTAATGAGCGGACGGGGGTGTTGCGGGAGCTGTAGCAGATGAAATCTTATTTTAAGGTTTATCCGGAATTTGCGTACTTTAGATCTTGAAAGTTTGCGGACAATCAGGTTTTCCTCTTTGATGACTAATAAATCAATCAAGGAGGAGAGACCATAGTGTCAAAACGGGTCGGAAAGAGATCGATTTTTTCCCTGCGCGTTTCTTTTATAAGAGTTCAAGCTTCATCCGGCGATTGCTTTCCTCCTGGAGTCAGACGACCGCCGGAGAGGCTGCTGTGAAAACGCCAGGCCCTGTGTTCAGGTAATTCTGTTATTCCATCTGGAAATCGCCGTGCTTCTGGATGTGGGGCATCAGCCCGCCATCAGCGAGAATGCGAACCATTACCGTCGGGAGAGGCGAAGTGGGGATTTCCAGACCACGGGATTTGTTGCGCACCATACCCCCCTCCAGGTCCACCTCCAATTCATCTCCCTCCTCAATCTGGTCCGTGTCGCAAATGACAAGGGGCAACCCCACATTGATGGAGTTGCGGAAAAAGATGCGGGCAAAAGACTTGGCCAACACGGCGCTGAGACCCGCCATCTTGATGATTGTAGGGGCATGCTCCCGGCTGGATCCAATGCCGAAGTTCCCCCCTCCCACCACGAAGTCACCCGGCTCAAACCGGGTGGGAAAGTCCTCCCTGGCACCCTCCAGGACGTGCTTGGCAAGCTCGGGAAGATTACTGCGCAGGTGAAAATAGCGGCTGGGCTGGATGTGGTCGGTGCTGATGCCGTCTCCGAATTTCCACGCTTTACCCTTGAGAATCATGATGCACCTCGTACTCACGCGTTGAAATATTACGGTTCAAAAGTCAGGTTCCACTGAAATTTCGGGAACCAATACTAATCTTTCGCCTCTCAATAGGGCCGGGACGTCCCGTCCCACAAGCTACAGCACTTTTCGGGGGTCGGTGATTTCCCCGTGCAGTGCCGTCGCCGCCGCAGTGGCCGGAGAGGCCAGATAAACGAAGCTGGAGGGGTTCCCCATGCGGCCGTGGAAGTTACGGTTTGTGGTGGACAGGCACCGTTCGTCGTCCCCCAGGATCCCCAGGTGTATTCCCCCGCATGGGCCGCAGCCGGGGGAGTCCACCGCGGCGCCGGCCTTCACAAGGGTCTGAATGATCCCCTCCTCCAGGGTCTCCAGGTAGACACGCCGGGAAGCGGGAATAACCAGCAGCCGCGTGCGGGGATGGCGCTTTTTCCCGGCCATTATCCGCGCCACAAGGCGCAGGTCTCCCGTCCTGCCGTTGGTGCAGGAGCCCACGAAAACCTGATCGATGGGGGTGCCTTCCACTTCCTCGATGGACTTGACATTGTCCACCGCGTGGGGATGGGAAACCACGGGGGTCAGCCGGGATGCGTCGATCTCATGGGTCTTTTCGTACACCGCGTCCGCATCGGGGAAAACCTCACGGTACCCTTCCTCACGGCCGTGGGCGCGGAGAAACTCCTTTGTCTTATCGTCCGCGGCCACGATGCCGAACTTTGCGCCTGCCTCCACTGCCATGTTGCACAGGGCAAGCCGCCCTTCCATGTTCATCGCCTCGATGGTGGAGCCGCAGAACTCCATAGCGCGGTAGGTTGCGCCGTCCGCCGTGATCATGCCGATTATGTGCAGGATGAGGTCTTTAGGATAGACACCGCGCGGCATCTCCCCCTCCACCCGGATCTTCAATGTCTCGGGTACCCGCATCCAGGTCTTCCCCAGGGCGATGGCCACACCCATGTCTGTGGAGCCCATGCCTGTTGCCAGTGCTCCCAGTGCTCCCTCGGTGCAGGTATGCGAGTCGCCCCCCACGGCGATCCAGCCGGGCTCGATATAGCTCTCCGCCGCCACCTGGTGGAGGATGCCGTCACCCACGTCATGCAACCGGGCGCCTACCTGTCCGGCAAACTCGCGCACCTTTCTGTGCCAGTTGGCCATCTCCATGCGAGGTGAGGGTGTGCAGTGATCCAGCATGAACACGGTGCGCTTCGGGTGCCGTGCCCGGGCCATGCCGAACCGGGTCAGCAGGTCAATGGTCAAAGGTGCGGAGCTGTCGGGCATGTAAACCAGGTCAAGGCCTACCAGCGCGTAATCACCAGCGCGCACATCCTTTCCGCTGTGCTCGGAAATGATCTTCTCTGCAATGGTCTTTCCCATGGCACCTCCTTAGTTACCAATGGATTGGGTGTTAACAAACGGAACGTTGCAATTGAAATATATAGGATACTTCATCCAAAGGGAAGGCACCGCAGTGCACGAGATGACGGACCGAATTTTCGGACTTTCCGCCTCCGTACGGAGCCCCCCGAATCAACGTATTGCGCCGACGCTTCACTTTACTTTTCCCGCGTGTGCCCTTTTTTACGCCTTCGCAATAGATATGGCAACGCCACGGCCATGACGCTCAAAATCACGAGGGCCAGGCTTATGGGACGGGTGAAAAAGACGGTCAGATCGCCCGCAAAGAGCTGGTGGGTGCGGATAAGTTCCGCATCCGCGATGGGACCCAGAATGATTCCCAAGACCACCGCGATCACAGGGTAGCCATGTTTGCGCATGATCCATCCAATCAGCCCGAAGATAAACATCAGATACGCGTCGAACATGGCATTGCGAAGGGCAAAAGAGCCCACCATGCAGAACATGGCGATAGTCGGGATGAGGATGCGCGTGGGGATGGTCACAATCCCCGCGAAGTAAAAAGCAATTACAAAACCTACTGCTATAAGGACGATTTCCTCTATCAGTTCGGCGGCGATTAATCCATAGATAACATGCATGTGCTTGTGAAACAGGCGCGGCCCGGGCAGGAGCCCTTGAAGCATGAAAGCGCCGATGAGAACGGCCGTGGCCTGCCCCCCGGGTATCCCCAGCGCCAGCATGGTGGCCATTGCGCCGCCTTCCGATGAATTGTTAGCTGACTCTGCCGCCACCAATCCTTCGGGCTCTCCTTTCCCGAAGGTATGCGAGTGCCGTGAGAGGCGCTTGGCTTCATTATAACTCACAATATTGGCCACTGTAGCACCGGCAGCGGGTAAGGCTCCAATGATTATCCCAATAAGAGAAGAACGAACAATATTGAACGGATAGCGCAGGGCGGTGCGGAAGCCCTTAATCATCTTCTTCAGGTCGCGTTTGATGATCTCCCCGCCCTCGGTGATATACTCCTTTTCCATTAGGAAAAAGAGCTCGGAAAAGGCGAAAAGACCTATGAGGGCCGGGATAACCGGGATGCCATCCAGGAGGTACATGATGTTGAACCCGCCCCGGATCGCCCCCGTGGAGCTCATTCCCATGGTCCCCAGCATCATGCCGAACAGCCCGGCCAGCATTCCCTTGGCGAATCCCCTCTCCTGGAGAGAGGATATAATGGTCAGTCCAAATACCGCCACCATGAACATCTCCGGCGGGCCGAAACGCAGTGCCAGATTGGCCAGAGGTTTCATGATCAGCAGCAAGAAGAGCATGCCGATGAAACCCCCGATAGCCGATGCCGCAATGGAGATACCCAGGGCCTCGTTAGAGAGGCCCTTGAGAGTCATGGGATAGCCGTCCAGGGTGGTGGAAACCGACGCGGGAGAGCCGGGAGTGTTGATCAAAATGGCCGATATGGCACCTCCGAAGCATCCGCCCGTATACACGGAGGTCAAGAACACCAGCGATGGCATGAGGGGCAGCCTGAAGGTGAACGGTGTCAGGATCGCGATTCCCATTCCCCCGGTAAGTCCCGGGATGGCTCCGAAAATAACTCCCAGGGTCAGGCCCAGGATAATGCTCAAAGGGATGTCCCAGGAAAAGAGCGTTGCCACGCCTCGAATAAAATCGGTCCAATCAATCATCAGTTCCTCATGGGAGTCCCCTCAATCACTGGGGAAAATCAAGAAAACCTGCAGGAATAGGGACTTGCATCCACATCCGGAACAACAGGTAAATTGCCGCTGTGGCCGCCGCGGGAAGGATTGTTAAGACAGGCCACTTCCGGACGCCCAGAAGGAGCATGCCGGCAACCAGAAACGCCGGGTTGCATACGATGAACCCCACCGGCTGGATGAGCCCGAGGTACAGTATTGACAATCCAATAAATGCCCATGATTTTCTTGCGGCAGGTGATCGAGGCAATAAACGGTTCGTGCTCCCCAAGAATGAGCCATCGGCTCGGCCTTTTTTTTCGCCGTTTTCCCGACGGATCTCCATATCTTTAACGAGAATCCAAAAGGTAAAGATGACCATAAGTACGAAAACCGGTTCAACTAACACCAGGTTGATCTCGCTGTCGGGAAGCTGACGCACGTTTAGGTATTGATAAAGGCCGTACCCCATGCAGAGGAAGGGAATTACGAGTGCTCTCAGCTTGATCCTTATCCGATACGGACCCAACTTCATGTATGCATCCTGCAATATGTCCCCTGTGGCTGCAGAACTTCTCAATCAATCTCTCCGAACGAAGGAATCCCGGCCAGGGCAGCGCACAGGGGAAATTCTTTTTGCCTATTTTTTCTTTGGCGGTCTGATTCGGTCTTTATACTTAACGGTGAGTTCGTGGAATTTTTTCATATAAGCATTGGCTTTCTCAGGACCCATCCATCGGGAGACCGGTTTATTGCCGATTTTCTTGATGAATTTTTGGTATCCTTTGCTGTGGAACATTTTTTTATACGTCTCAACCAGCTTCTGGTAGCGGTCGGGATGTTTGGCTTTAAAAGAGCTGTGCACCGCAACGAATCTCACCGATGCGATGTTAGGCATCTTGACCCCGTAAGGTTTCAGGGCTTCATTGACCAGTTCCGCCTCTGGCCAGCCCTTGAAGGGTCTTTCGTCGAAAATGGCGATGACCCGCGCATTGGGCTTCATCACTAGATCGCCTGCGGCCGTGCCGATCACGAAATCCACGTGTCTGCCCAGCAGGGCCGTGCGAAAAGGCCCGCCTCCCTGGTACGTTACCACGCGGACATTCAAGTTCAACTTATCCGATAAAATACTGTACGCCAGGTACGGGGAACCACCAATAATGGTACCAAAGGAGATCTCACCCGGCTTAGCCTTGATGGCATCAATGAGGTCCGACAGCTTTTTGAACCGGGAGTCCGCGTGGACACTCACAGTACAAGGGTCGATCTGCTCGATGTTGATGAAATCCAGGTCTTCGAGCTTATACTTGGCCCCCTGGAAAATAATGGAGTTAGTGATGTAAGGCTGGGTCCCGACAAAAACAGTATAGCCGTCATCCTTGGTATTGAGAAACGCTGTAGTCCCAACCATACCGGCGGCGCCGGGCCGGTCTATCACTTTGATGGCGACATCCAGTTCAGTGCCCAGGAAACTGGCCACCCCTCTGGCCATAGTGTCGGCACTCCCGCCCGCGCTGAAAGGCACAATAAAGGTGATGGGCCGGGTGGGCCAATCTTCCGCCCGTACGGCAGTAAGAGAGCCTGACATTGTTACAATCACAATGGCCGCCAAAATAATACCACAAGCCCTGTAGTTTCTCATGCTTCCTCCTCCTTTTCTTTATGTCCTGGTTAAACAAAGTCCTGCAAAGTTATGGGGAGTTAAAGAGACCGAGCGCCCCATCTACAGGAGATACACAGAAAACCCGGAAACACCGGTATCCCCGCTCCTCCATGCCCCCGGTGTGAATCAGACCTTTGAAGCAAGAATTTCACTCCTCTGCTTGCAGATATTTTTCCTCCATGGCTTGCCAGCGAGCCTTGCCCACGATCTTTTCGCGTGAAGCGAAGTCTACCATGTTCTCGAAATCTGCGGTGGTTCCTTTGTCCCGTAAATGCTGAACACATGCCCGCACGGCCCATATAGCCGCCCGATGTGCCTCATTGGGGAAAATGGCGATCCTGTATCCCATCCCTTCCAATTCATCCGCCGGGAGAAGGGGCGTTCGGCTTCCTTTGACCATGTTGGCCAACAGCGGGGCATCGATCTCTTTCCCAATGCGCCTGAGTTCTTCAACGCTTTCCGGGGCTTCAATAAAGATGACGTCAGCACCGGCCCGGGCATATGCTTTGCCTCTCTCAATGGCCTCATCCAGGCCCAGCCCGGCCCGCGCGTCTGTGCGGGCGATAATGGACAGATTCGGGTCCCGCCTGGCATCCACCGCGGCCTGGATCTTTCGGATCATCTCATTTTCGCTTACCACACTCTTTCCCTCGTAATGGCCGCACCGCTTGGGCGTTACTTGATCCTCCAGGTGAAAAGCGGCCACTCCCGTCCGCTCGTATTCTCTCACTGTTCGTACAACATTAAGTGCATTGCCGTAGCCCGTGTCCGCATCCGCGATGACAGGAATTTCCACCGAATCGCAGACCCGGGCGATAAACGCGGCGTTCTCCATCATGGTCATCAAGCCCAGGTCCGGAAAGCCCCAACTTCGTGAAAGTCCTCCTCCTGTGAGATAAACCGCGGGGAACCCCGCCTGTTCGATGATGCGCGCACTGAGGGCATCAAAAGCCCCCGGGGCCGTGATAATTCGTCCCTTGTCCAGTAATTTCCGGAACTGTTTACGCCGCTGGTCCATCCTCAGCCTCCTGTTTAACCTCCGCTATTGCAATTTATCGGAATCGCGCTCGTGATCCCGCCGCATAGAATCACTGGCAGCAACTTATAATAAATTGGGATGGGGGTGTCAAGTTTTTTTTGAGGATCGGTGAAGACAAACAAACATCACGGTAAAATAGCGGTCAGTGTACCTCACGCCTCCGCGGGAGCCATGGCCGCCTCCGTCACGCTTTTTACCAGCAGAGGGATTTCGGCGTCGGCAACGGTGCGGACGTCCAGCAACACACGGTCCTCGGCGATGCGGGCCACCACCGGCGTGGAAGCGCGGCGAAGGCGCTCATCCAGTGCCGAGGCCGTGAGTCCCTTGGTATTCACCGCCACAACCCAGGTGGGAAGCTCCTGCAGGGGAAGAGCGCCCCCACCGACACGGGAAACGCCCGGCTTGATCTCTGAGCTGACCACATGTCCGCACTTCTCCCTGATCCGGCGCTGGAGGCGGCGGGCGCGGCGCTTCAATTCGGAAGGGGGTGCGATGAGCATCCGGATGGTGGGAATGGTCTCGGGGCGCTCTTCCTCGTAGTGCATGAGGACGGACTCCAGAGCGGCCAGCGTCAGCTTCCCCACCCGCAGGGCGCGATTCAGGGGATTCTGTGCTATGCACTCCAGGGCGTCCGCTTTTCCGATGATAATCCCGGCCTGGGGCCCGCCCAGCAGCTTGTCCCCGCTGAACGTGACCACATCGGCCCCGGCGCCGATGGCCTCCTGAACGGTGGGCTCTTTCATAAGACCCCAGCGGGAGAGGTCAACAAAGCTGCCGCTGCCCAGGTCATTCATCACCGGGATGCCCATCCGCCTCCCCAGCGCCGCCAGCTCTTCCAGTCCCACGCCGGCGGTGAACCCCACCTGCTGGAAGTTGCTCTGGTGGACCTTCAGCAACAGGGCTGTCCGCTCCGTAATGGCCCGCCGGTAATCCTCCGGGTGGGTCTTGTTTGTTGTCCCAACCTCGACCAGGTGAGCGCCGCTGCGCGCCATGACATCGGGGATCCGAAAGGAACCGCCGATTTCCACCAGTTCGCCGCGGGAGACTACAACCTCTCTTCCCTCGGCAAGGCTGTTGAGGCACAACAACACGGCAGCAGCATTGTTATTGACCACAACGGCTGCCTCGGCACCGCTGATGCGGCGGATTATCCGGGCCACGTGGACATACCGCGAGCCCCGCTTTCCCGCCTCCAGGTCGTACTCCAGGTTGGAATAGCCCCCTGCAACCTTACCGGTTGATTCCAGGCTTTCCGTGTCCAGCAGGGAGCGGCCAAGGTTGGTGTGAATCACCACGCCCGTGGCGTTGATCACCGGGCGCAGGCCTGGAACGGCCAGCTTCCCGACTCTGTGGGCCACACGGCGGGCGATCTCATGGGATTCCACCCAATGCCGGGCTGCCTCTTCGTCAGCGGCATCCAGGACAGCCCTGCGACATTCGTCCAGCACCTCGCGCACCGCGCGCACAATCCGAACCCGGGGGTGCAATGAAAGGAGTTCCCGGATATCTTGCCACCCCAGCACCGTGTCCACGCCGGGAAGAGACCGCAACAAATCCTGCCTGCTCATCCCTCACCCCCTGCAACATGGCCATTAAAACGGTCAAAATTAATGGAAATACGAGCTATGTTCACGGCCCTTGGCTCCTGGAAACCTGAATCCGCGAAAGAGAAAGAACTCATGGAATGCCTTTTTCAACAAGTTTCATCCGCCCGATCCCCTGTACAAGACAGATTGTAAAAGAACCAGGGCCGGTTGTCAATGAACGCGGCTGCCAAATTGTCTTGACACCTGTTCTTCCCTTCTGTTATAAACCATCATGAATTTACCTGTATCCCTGGCACTACCTTGCCTTCCCCGGCACGGTGTAAGGTTCAAATAATTGGTTTTTGAAGGCCGCACAGGCGACAATTGATTCCGTGCCTCCGCGAGCTGTTTCCGGAGGTTTTTTCTGATTTACATTAACAGGAGGCCTGTCATGGATTGGGGGTTGAAAAATCGCTTGTCACGCATCATTAAGCCCAAAACGGGAAAAACCGTCATGCTGGCGGTGGATCACGGCTATTTTCTCGGGCCAACCTCCGGCCTGGAGGAACCGCATAAGACCATCCAGCCACTGACCCCCTTTGCCGATTCGCTCATGCTCACCAGGGGGGTGCTGCGAAGTTCAATAGACCCGGCCATCGCCCCACCCATAGTCCTGAGGGTTTCTGGAGGCACGAGCATTCTCTCAGAGCTGTCCAACGAGGGGATCATCACGTCCATGGAGGATGCAGTCCGCCTGAACGTGTCAGGCGTGGCGCTTTCCATTTTCGTGGGGGGCGAGTTCGAACGACAGACACTGCTCTCCCTGGCAGAGCTGGTGGATCTTGGGGAAAAGTACGGCATACCCGTGCTGGCGGTCACCGCCGTGGGCAAGGAAATGGCACGGGATGCGCGGTATCTGAGCCTTGCGTGCCGCATCGCGGGGGAACTGGGCGCTCATCTCGTCAAGACATACTACTGTGAGGATTTCGAGAGCGTGGTCAGGAGCTGCCCGGTACCGGTGGTCATAGCGGGAGGCAAGAAGATCGACGAGTTTGATGCGCTGGAACTCTCACACAAAGCTGTCCGGGAGGGTGCCGTCGGAGTGGACATGGGGAGGAACATCTTTCAAGCAGAGAATCCATTAGCCATGATTCAGGCGGTTCGGGCGGTGGTGCACGAGGATGCCACACCGCAGCAGGCCTACGATCTTTACTGTAGCATCAAGAAATGAGCGGTTCGATTCCGCCGCGTGTATATAGAATGTGAACCCTGCCATGCGCGTTGCCATGTACTATAACAACCGGGACATCCGGCTGGAGGAACTGCCCGTGCCCCGCATCGGGCCGGGGGAGGCGCTGGTGAAGATCACGGCCAGCGGCATTTGCGGCAGCGACGTGATGGAATGGTACCGTCTCCCCAGGGCGCCCCGGGTGCTGGGGCACGAGATAGCGGGCGAGATAGTCGAGGTCGGTCACGGCGTGACGCGATACAAGGTGGGAGATCGGGTGTCAGCCTCCCACCACGTGCCCTGCAACACGTGCTACTACTGCCTCAATGGTCATCACACCGTGTGCGACACCCTGCGCACCACGTCCTTTGATCCCGGCGGCTTTTCCCAGTATGTCCGCCTGCCGGCCATCAACGTGGACCGGGGCGTTTACCCGCTGCCCGACGGGGTTTCGGACGAGGAAGCCACCTTCATCGAGCCGCTGGCATGCGTCCTGCGCGGTCAGCAGCAGGCGGGATTCAGGCCCGGGCAGAGCGTTTTGGTGATGGGAAGCGGCATCACAGGCATCCTCCACATCAACCTCGCCCGGGCGCTGGGCGCCCGGAGGATCGTGGCCACGGATATCACTGGGTACCGGCTTCGGGCGGCGCGGCGCTTCGGCGCGGACGAGGCGATACACGCAAAAGATGACGTGCCGGATCGACTGCGCAAGGCCAACGGCGGGATGCTGGCCGACGTGGTCATCGTGTGCACCGGTGCCCTTCCCGCCATTGAACAGTCCTTCCGGTGCGTTGAGCGCGGCGGGACCATCCTTCTCTTCGCTCCCACGGAACCTGGAGCGTCCGTTCCTTTCTTCATCAACCACGTGCTATGGGGCAACGATGTGTCCATCACCACCACCTATGCCGGCAGTCCTGCAGACCATATCACCGTCCTGGAACTGATTCGCTCCCGTCGCGTGCGGGTCAGGGACATGATCACCCACCGCCTGGGCCTTGCCGAGACAGGCCTGGGGTTTCAATTGGTGGAGAAGGCGCAGGATTCCCTCAAGGTTATAATTGAGCCGCAAAGGTGACTGATCGGGGGCGAGCCTGAAAAGCTGCCGTCCTTGTGGCAAGGAATTTGATAAAAGGGCCAAACCGTACCCTCGTGGGTATGCTTTTAGCTCGACACTCAACCCTCTTTTACCCATTTATTCTTCCATGGAAAAGCGAGTTCTTATCAGTGGTGCACGTGGTTCCGACCTTCCCGAACCCTTGACAGGGAGCACGCTCCGCCATAAGAAACAGAGTAACGCTGACTATCGACGGGGGAAAACAACTATCTTCACGCAGGATAAACCTTTTCAGAAAACGAAGGGAAATACCAGTGCGTAGATTTCTCCTCGGTGCCGTCTTTCTGGCTGCGATACTGGCCGCAGGGCTCTATTTTAGTTCCGGAATGCTTTTGGAGTCGGTTTCGCACAAGGCTCTCAATTATCTTGCCGCTCAGGGAGAAGAATATGGACTTCAGCTCAAAAACCCGCATTTTCAAAAGGTTGGACTCAGCTCCCTGGACACGGTTACCTGGAGCGGCGTCTCCGCGAAGGTGAGAATGAAACGTTCCGTTTTTTTTTCGCCCAAGCAGGATATTGCCCTGGATTTCGATAAGGTAAGCCTGAGTCTGGAAGACTTCCGGAACCGCACTTTTCATCTGGACGTTCAGGGAATATCTATCGCTTCCGAGAATAAGGATGACTCTTCAGCGGACGACACACCGGCGACACAGAATCAAATAGAGGGGAAAAAATTTACGATGCAGTTCCCGCTGGATTTCCTGAGGCCGAAGAAAGCCGCTTTGCAAATCCGGTATATTCTGGACGAAATGGGGGACCTGCTCCAGAAAGGACGGTGTGCCCTTTCTCTTTATTTCTCCGGGTCTATTGCATTTCCCATAAAGAACCGATCCTTTACAGCGAGGATCTCAATTCAGCGGGAAGAGGGCAAGTCCTTCATTATGATGAACGAACTCGATCTTATTGCGATCTCCCAGGAGTTTGAGCTCAAAAGGCCGCTGACGGAAGAAGAGGTGAAAATTCTCTCACGGAATCCTTTTCGGGCACGGCGTCTGTTACAGATACGCAATTATGCCCGGAGCACCTCAAAAAGAGCGCACAAAAAGAATCGCTTCGTCCCGAAAGACGCCTACCGGCACGTGTTGTGGAGCTATCTTCTCACCAAAGAGTACGGTGAGGAATTCGCTAAGAAGGTTACCGACGCCCATGAGAAAGGACTAACGGGAAACACCGAAGAAGAGCGCCTGATGGACATCAATAACAATACGGTCGGCAGGCGGTACGCGCTCCGGGGCTTGCAGAAATCGATGATTCTCAAGCTTGTTATGATTGACCCCGATGTTATCCGCTCTCCCGAGCAGGTCGGAAGGAAAGAAATTCTGCAGTAAGTACACAATTTCATGAATACGATGACGTATTTTGAGCTGCCGAAGAATATTCAGTTCTTTTCCGGAACATATCTTGATCGGGTAATTTTTCTCTGAGCTTTGCAAAATTGATGAGATGACCGCACTAAATTTTCTCAATCTCTCATTGGGTGCCGCGGGTAAAGCCGCAGGCTTGCCCGTACCTTCTTCATAGCCTCGTAAGATGGGCTGTGCCCGCCAAAAAAGCATTGAATTCTACCAGCTATGAACGATAATGGTGGGCGGGGTCCACCCTGCATTATCTGCTGATTACCTGAAACCCATCACTGCAAATCCCTCCTGTCCAGGCTCCGGTACTGGATGGCCTCGCCGACGTGGGCGGCACTGATATGTTCCGCTTCCTCCAGGTCCGCGATGGTGCGGGCGATCTTGAGGACGCGGTGGTAGGCCCGGGCGCTGAATCCCAGGCGGTCGATGGCCATCTCCAGCAGCCGCCGCGCGTCCGCAGGGATGGCGCAGTAGCGCTCGATCATTTTGGGCCGCATCTGGGCGTTGGCGTAGATTTTACGACCCGCAAAACGCTGCCTCTGGATCTTTCGCGCCCGCTCCAGCCGCTCCCGGATGGCTGCAGACGGCTCGCCGCCGTCCTCCCTGGAGATGTCGCGGTAGCTGACCGCCGGCACCTCCACGTGGAGGTCTATGCGATCCAGCAGGGGCCCGGACACCTTGCTGCGGTAGCGCTGTATCTGGAGGGGGGAGCACCGGCACTCGTGCTGGGGGTCGCCGTGGTAGCCGCACGGGCAGGGGTTCATGGCCGCCACCAGCATGAGGCGCGCCGGGAAGGTCAGCGAGGCCGCCGCCCTGGAGATGGTCACCCGCCCGTCTTCCAGAGGTTGGCGCAGCACCTCCAGCGCGTTCTTTTTGAACTCGGGAAACTCGTCCAGGAAAAGCACACCGTTGTGGGACAGGCTCACCTCCCCCGGCCGTGGAATGGCTCCGCCGCCGATGAGACCCGCGTCGGATATGGTGTGATGGGGGGCCCGGAAGGGCCGAGCGGTCATCAGGGCCCGGCCCGGGGGCAGCAGTCCGGCCACGCTGAAAATCCTGGTGGTCTCCAGGGCCTCTTCCAAGGAGATCTCGGGCAAAATGGTGGCCAGCCGCTGGGCCAGCATGGTTTTGCCCGAACCCGGCGGGCCGATCATCAGCACGTTGTGGGACCCGGCCGCGGCCACCTCCAAAGCCCGCTTGACGTGCTGCTGTCCGCGCACCTCGTTGAAGTCCACCTGGTACGTGCGCTTCTCGGCCATGGCCTGTGTGATGTCCACCCGGACAGGCTCAAGCTCGATCCGGCCGTTGAGAAACTCCACCACACTGTTGAGGCGATCCGCCTCCAGCACCTCCACATCGGCCACCACACCGGCCTCCCGGGCGTTTTCATGCGGCAGGATCACGCCCCGAAGACCTCTGGACCTGGCCTCCAGTGCAATGGAGAGCGCCCCCCGCACGGGCTTGATGCGGCCGTCCAGGCTGAGCTCCCCCAGGAGTATGTAATCATGCAGCCGTTCTGAATCCATCACTCCACTGGCCGTCAGGATTCCCACCGCCATGGGGAGGTCGAAGGCGGCGCCTTCTTTGCGGATGTCTGCCGGTGCCAGGTTCACGGTGATCCTGCGGCTGGGAAAGGGGTAGCCCGCGTTCTTCAGCGCGCTGCGCACGCGGTCGCGGCTCTCTCTTACGGCCCCCTCGGCAAGCCCCACGGTGGAAACCCCCGGAAGACCGGGCGATATGTCCACCTCCACTTCCACCAGGTACGCGTCGATCCCCAACACGGCCCCGGACAGGACGCGGGCAAGCATCCCAAACACCCCCTACCGGAATATGCCTGCTCAGTATGAGAAGATATTTTTTAGAGATAGCAGGATAATCCGGGTTTTCCTGATCCTGTTTCCCCTCAAGAACTTTCCGCTTTATTCATTGTTTCGTTGTGCCCGAGACGGCATGATTGTTCTTATATCAAAAATCTGGTGCTCTCTCAAGTTCCTTGTCATACTTGATAATGGTGGAAACACCGTTCACCTTACATAAGGTTCTGCGGGTCAACATCCAGTGCCAGTTGCACCCCTGAGAGAGGGACGCGGCGGGGAAGGTCTTTCATCAGTTGTCGGGCCGCCTTGCGGAGGAGCTCACGCTGGGGGGATTTGAGGAGAAGGTTCCAGCGATATTTCCCCTTCAGGCGCGACAGGGGCGCGGGGGCGGGACCCAGGACCTGTACCCCCTTATGGCCTGCCAGCCGGGATTTTGCGCCGCGGGCCGCTTCCTCAACCCGTTTCGGGTCGATCCCTGAAAATCGGAGGAGGATCAGATGCCCGGCCGGGGGGTATCCCAGGGCCTCTCTATGGGCAAGTTCCCGCCGATAAAATCCGTCGATGTCGTTATCACGGGCGGCCTGGATGCAATAATGTTCCGGGTTGTAAGTCTGGATGATCACCTGACCCGGGCGATCGCCCCGGCCGGCCCGGCCGGAAACCTGGGTGAGAATCTGGAAGGTCCGCTCGGCGGCGCGAAAATCCGGAAGGTTCAATGAGAGATCAGCCAGAAGCACGCCGACCAGGGTAACGCCCGGAAAGTCGTGCCCCTTGGCGATCATCTGGGTGCCCACCAGGAGGTCCGCCTTGCCCGTGGCCAGTTGCTGGAGGATCCGTCCGTGAGACCCCCGGCCGCGCGTGGTGTCCCTGTCCATGCGAGCGATGCGTGCTCCGGGGAAGAGATGGGAAATTTCTTCGACCACCCGTTGTGTTCCGCCGCCCAGTGGGCGCAGACGGATGCTGGCGCAGTTGGGACAGAACTGTGGAACGGGAATGATATGACCGCAGTAATGACAGCGGAGGGTTGCAGGGGCCTGGTGATGGGTCAGGGTTATACTGCAATTAGGGCATTGCAGGGCCTGGCCGCAGTCCAGGCAGAGGAGAAAATGGGCGAATCCGCGCCGATTCAAGAAGAGCATGGCCTGGTTCCCTTCGGCCAGCGTCAGCTCCAGGGTCTCCCGCATGAGGCCGGAAATCATCCGGGGATCTCCCGGCCGGATCGGCTCCTCTCTCATGTCCACCAGCGTGACGGTGGGAAGCGGGCGGTGAGCAATGCGCTCGGGAAGCACGATGCGATTCATCTTCCCTCGATAAGTGTTGGCCAGGGATTCCATGGAAGGTGTGGCGGAGCCGAGAATGACCACCGCCCCCTCCATCTGACCCCTGACGAGGGCCAAGTCCCGGGCGTTGTAGCGAAGCCTCTCTTCCTGCTTGAAGGAGCTGTCGTGCTCCTCATCCGCTACAATAAGCCCCGGCTTTACCAGCGGGGCGAATATGGCCGATCTGGCTCCGATGACCAGAGAGGCCTCGCCTTTCTTGATGCGCCGCCATTCGTCGTATCGTTCCGCCTGGGTGAGGCCGCTGTGCAGTACCGCCACTTGTTCTCCGAATCGACCGCGGAATCTACCCACAAGCTGCGGTGTGAGGGATATCTCCGGCACAAGAACCAGCACTTGTCGGCCCTGCTCAAGCGATCGGGCGGCGGCGCGAATATATACCTCGGTTTTGCCCGAGCCGGTGACCCCATGGAGAAGGAAGGCCGCGAAGCCTCCTCTCTCCAGAGCGCTCAGAACGGCCTCGACGGCCGCCTCCTGGGGCTGGGTAAGGACCGCGGGGGGAGCCTTGTCGAAGCCATCGCAAACGTGTGGCCGCCGGTATTCTTCGATCCATTCCTCCTCCACCAGCCCGTCCTGCACCAGGCGCCGCAAAATTGAAGCTCCGGCCCTCTCTTCCGATTTCAACTCCTTGAAAGAAACTATGTATTTATCCCGGATATATGACAGGACCTGTGTCTGACGAGGTGTCAATGCGGGGTTTTCCGGTACCGGCCAATGGACGAACCGGAGAGCCTTGACCCGGCGCGGCTTTGCCTTGGGGGACCGAACGCTGGTCTCGATCTGCACAAGGCCCTCGTGCTCCATGGCGCTCACCAGACCGGACAGACCCGATCCCAGGCCGATGCGGCGGGCCAGTGTGTTCAGAGGAACTTCACCCAGGTGCTCCAATTCGATCAGGACCCTTTTGCGGCGGCCGCCCAGGTTTCGGCTTTTCAGGCGGGCCAGTCCCTCATCGGTGGGGCGAACCGTCCGCCGGCTGGCCACCTGGGTCCCTCCGGTGAGCGCGGTCCGGATGGCCTCTCCCAGGGGGCACATATAGTAACGGGAAATCCACGCAAAGAAAGGGAAAAGGGTGGGAGGGATGAGGGGCATATCATCCAGAGGTCTCAGAACATCACGAAGTTCCCCGGACCGGGGGGCATCGCAAAAGTCAAGAATGCGCCCCGTAACCTCACGCTTGCCAAAGGGGACCAGAACCCGCCATCCGGGCCCCACAACACCTTCCAGATTGGACGGCAGCCGATAGTGAAAGGTGCCTTCAACCGGGAGACAAACCGCTATTTCGACAATTTCTCCCTCCCGGGCATCTCCCTTTGGATTTTTGCCGCAGCCGTTTGAGGCGCAGCAGGATGAAGGAGGCGTGCTCATGGCGATGGGGTGCCATATTCCCCGGAATGTTTCAGGATGTTCCGGAAATCATTCAGAAGGGTATCAACGTCAACCGATTCCTCATGCAGTGGTTCCGGGGCGGGGAATGGGAAATCTGATGATGCATTCTTCAATGCTTCCGGGGCGCCATAGGGGATAGTAGCCGTGATGCGGGCGATGCTGAACTGTTCCGGGGGCATGGATGTATTGGTGCGGGCCCGGAGCACCGAGGAAGTGCTCACCAGAGCATTGCCAGCAAAAGCCCGGAAGATCCTGGGGAACCATACAAGGCCATCCACCTGAAAGTGATCGGACAAGTCCTGGACGACAAAAGAGCTGTTCCTGTAAAGGCGATCCGGGCCGATAAAACGCAGGGGGAGAAGAAGTTCCTTATCCAACCAGAGCTGGGGTTGTTCCAGATCCCCGGGCGCGGCGCCGATGATAATGACCACGCGGCCGGACATCCTTCCCAGGGAAACGATGGAGGAGTTTATGCCCAACCGCTTCAGCGCCTGACGGATATCGTCCGGCGTCCTTCTCGAAAAAAAGAGCTGAAGGAGAGATCCATGGGAAATCCCTTCAGCAACGATCCTGTTGTTCAAAACCGTGATGGTGGACCGACCGTCGTCAACGAAAATCTTCTTCCCGGCAGGCAGATCCATTTCTGCGCGAAACCCGTCCACCGAGTCAAAATAGAGCACCTCTTGAACCTCAACCTTCCCGCCCGGAAAGACCCGGTCAAAGATCATAGTCCGGCGGGAGACCTGAAGGTTCCGGAACGGACGATTTTTCTCCTGGGACAACTGCACGACTTTCCATGCGGGGATCACGTACGCAGATACAGGTCCACCCGTCCCGAGCAAAAAGGCCAGGACAATGAAACACCATCGCAAAGCAAACCTTATGTTCCGTGTTTTCCCCAGCATGAAAATCTGTTTTGTCCGATAGAACCGGCGAAGTATCCTGCCGCGGGTTGCTGAAATCATGGCGCCATTGGCGCGCCACGTGGCCGATGCATGTGAGGATTGAAAAAAGAAAAGAATTATATTATCTGTACCAGATGCACCCTGTAGATTCAAGGGAGAAAACAATCGAGCTTTGACGGATTTGCCGCTCTCTGGTTATGAAAATTCTTCAACTAATTTTCATGCAGGGGCTGCACCCGCGAAGCATGAAAATCATTTTATCAATATATTGTAATGCTTGATATCAGCCGTCAATATAAAGTGCAACAAATTTATTTTCTACATAAGCCATCCTCAAATTCCACGCCCCGAACCAACCTTTTGTCGCCCTGCGCTCGGCAGTCAAGACACAGGGCCATGCGCGGAAGGGGTGATACATGGGCGATACTACTTGGAGGGATACTCTATGAACTCCAAGTTGTTATCGTCGGGATCGACCAAATAAACCACCAGGCCGCCCTTATTGGGGCCTGCCGGTATGTTCACGGGCTCACCGCGAAAGCGCACGCCCCTGGAACTCAGGTCGTGAAACATCTCCATCAGGTTCTCTACGGTAAAGCACAGGTGGGCGCTCCCGATATTGTTGTTGCGGGTGTCCAGCTTCTGCCCCGGAGGGGAAAGGTACTGTATCAACTCAACATTGTAATCTGCGCCCTTCACATAGGCGATCTTCATCCTGGCGCCTGGAATGCCCGTTACCTTCTCGCAGAACTCCTGAGGACGCTCTGCCATGGATATGAGCTCCATTCCAAGCAGTTCGGTGTAGAACTTTATAGAACGGTCGAGGTCGCTAACAGTGAAACTTGTGTGATTAACGCTCTTCAGCATGACTATTTCCTCCATCTTGACGCTTCATTCATCATAACGATAACAGCTCCATGTCCATAGAGATAGTTTCGCAGAGACGGGCTTAAAAAACAAGTTGAATCATCAACCCGTCCCGCTCGCAAAGGACGGCATCAAACCCAAAGGGTGCCGCGCTGCCAGGCAAATCATTGACATGAGTCAATTCCGGCAATCGACGCGATATCATGGGCGGAACCAATGTCTTGTTGTAAGAAACGGGATGCGAAAACTGCATAAATCATGGCATAATCCAGGTCAAGAATCCGTAAAATTTCAATGAACTGCGAGTACAGATTTTTTCGGCTTTTTCCTTATTTCCAGGGAGGGCTGGCTTGCGCTCGGGATGGGAGCGGACATCGGACAGGAGAGTAAGCCATCCGGGAGACATCTCATCACCATCAGCATGGTATATGGGGCACTATAGCAATCTAACTATTCCTTCTTCTATTATCCCATGATTTGAGTAAACAGCCTTATCATGACCAGGAATGATCAACGTTTCCGGACCTGCAAGAGATCGTATCTTCTCGAAGGCGTTGAGACATTCAGGAATACTATAATGTATACCTCCGGGTAAATTTTCGTCCAAATTCCTGTACGAAGGGCAAACATCACCGCATAAAATAACTTTGCCTTTTGCATCATCGATAGCTATTATCTGACTTCCCGGTGTATGACCGCCGACTTTATACGTTATGATACCGGGGGTAACATGGAATTCACCATCAATAATCTGGATATTGGGCCTCTGTGATAGAAACTTTATTTCTTTTTTACCAGAAATGAACCGGTTAATTATAGAATAATCCCCCAGCGGCCCGGTAAAAAATGAAAGGTCTTCCTTTTGAAAAATTACATTCGCCTCCGGATAAGATCGTATATCTGCACTGTGGTCCCAGTGCAAGTGTGTCAAAATTATCATTGAAACATCCGCCTTTTTTCTTCCGAGACGGCCAAGCAACTGTTCCGGCAACATATAATTCGTGATGCCGCGCTCCCGCCCTAAATCTTCAGGAAAACCCGTATCAACGAGAATAACTTCGTGGTCAAACAAAATACACCAAAAGTAATAATAAATTATCGATAATTTGCCGGCATCTGTTAAGTATAAAAAGTTGGTGCTATCGACCACTCTCTCGCCTACTTTAAGAGCGTAAATTTTGCAATTACTTTTCATTATTGATTTAGACTTACCCCTTTAATCTGAGAATAGGCTGACTATGCCATGTTTTTTTAAGTTTCAATTCTTCCAAAGTCAAAGTAATTGTCATTCTGCGACGATATTAAACCCGATCATTATTCCAATCGAGGCAATTGTCTCATTACCACCTGCTCCATTGATACCAAAGAATATTTGAGATGGCAGGAGGATTAAAAGAACAAATGCCGCGATGCTTTTTTCATAGCAGGTCTTCTTGTAGACGGATTCAAGACAATGTCAAATGTCGCAATAATACTGGCAAACTCAGAAATTGTCAACACTGATATTTTCAGGGAGTTACCCCAAAATTTCCAAGGGGAAAAGGGGTAATCGTGGCTCTGGGGGATCACCTCCCGCCCTGGGGTGGAGTAGCGCAGCAGCATGAGGTCACGGCGAAACGCCGGTTGCCGTTGCTGCGCCCGGCATCAAGATCGCCCGGATATTCCTCTCATGTTCGCCTGTACGCCGGCAAAACAAGGAATTTGCGCGGACAGCCTCCTGTCGCTTCGCGACCCGGACGACAAGCCGTCCGGGCCACCTTCCCTTTTCGAATTCCTTTTTTACGTACAGATGAATGCAAGGAATTAAAATTCAAAGCATTTTGATAAATCTGTGTGAATTATTGGGGGAAGTCCTGTGATATTTCGCCCTTCATTGACCCGAATACAGCCTGTTGATAGAATTTATGCGAAAGGTAAGTTTATCTGAATCGGAGGGGAATAAATGAGATATTGCCGCGATTGACAACGGCCGGGTGCTGATTTATCTTGACAAAAATGATAAGAAAAAGGCATATTGTTTTTATGAAAAAGGTGCATACTTTTTTTGAAATGTTTTGTCATGATGGGTTGTCTTTTGGTGGAGAGTAACCGACTATTGAGGAAATGGATAAGCTCAGCATCCAAAATCATTATGAATACTCACGGAATATGGGGGATGAGTGCGAGGGCAAAACCGCGCCCGATGAAAGTCCTGACATGACACTGGATATCCGTGAAGACCACTGCCCCATCACCTATGTCAAAACCAAGCTGACGCTGGAAGCCATGGAGAGTGGCCAGATACTGGAGGTGCTGATAAAGGGAGGGGAGCCCCTGCGGAACGTGCCGCGCAGCGTCAGGGGCGAGGGCCATACCATCGTTTCGGCCAAGAGGTGCTCAAATTACTATCGCCTTTTGATCTGCAAGGCCTGAGTGGTAAGAAATGGAAAAATTTTTCGGCTTTTCCGAGGAACAACTGCGACGCTATAGTCGTCAGATCATCCTTCCCGGTGTCGGGGGTGGTGGCCAGCGGAAACTTCTCAGCGCCCGCGTTTTATGCGTCGGAGCAGGCGGTCTGGGCTCTCCCGCGTCTTTTTACCTGGCTGCTGCGGGCGTGGGAACTATCGGGCTGGTGGATTCTGAGCGGGTTGATCTGAGCAACCTCCAGAGGCAGATATTGCATCGGACCGGGGACGTGGGACGCCCGAAGGTGGAGTCGGGGAGCGAGACACTTCGCGCCATCAACCCCGAGGTTGCCGTTGAGGAGCATTGCATTCACCTGAACGCCGAATCCGCCGTGGATCTGTTCCGCCGGTATGACATCATCGTGGACTGCTCCGACAATTTCCCCACCCGCTTCATGATCAATGATGCATGCTTCTTTGTCCGAAAGACCCTGGTGTGGGGCGCAGTGCTGAGGTTCGAAGGTCAGTTGGCCGTGTTCCGTCCGGGCACTGATAGCCCGTGCTACCGTTGCCTTCTTCCGGAGCCTCCCCCTCCGGGAACAGTCCCCACCTGCCAGGAGGCCGGTATCATGGGCGCGGCGGCTGGATTGATCGGCTCCATGCAGGCCATGGAGGCCATAAAGGAGATCCTTGGAATCGGGCATTCACTTGTGGGCAAAATGATATACATCGATGTTCTGAATTTTCAGTGGGCCGAAGCGGTCGTGAACAAAAACCCCGACTGCCCCCTGTGCGGTGAGCATCCATCCATCATACGGCCGGTGGACATCCCTTATGCGTGCGAGGATGAAGAGGAGTTCCTGGAATTGGACTCTTAGCCCGCCGAACGCTGATAACATATTTCCGGTTACTTTGGATCATTTCTCATGTCAACCCGCAGCAGACAAAAAACTCTGAACTGCGATCTCGGGATCCTTGTCTCCTCACAGCGGTTTATTGAACACGTGGTGGGCATTTGCAGGGCGGCAGCGGAGACGGGGCGGAAGGCGGTGGTTTTTCTGACCGGCCCGGGAGTGCTGCTGGTTGAAGATCTTTGTTTCCCCGAGCTTGTCGCCACCGGCGCGCGTATAACCGTGTGCGAGGTCAGCTTCATCGCGTACGGCCTTTCCAAACCCATCCCCGGTCTGAAGGAAAAGGACTTCACCAACCAGATGCAGAACGCTGAGATGCTTGATGCGTGCACCCGATACGTGGTTTTTTAAACCCGGATTTGCCGGATAGACGACCGGTTTTACCTATCTGCCGGACCTGTGTCGGGATGTCACCGCTGCCGTGTGGGTCAGAGTGTCTCCGCCTTCGTCTGCCCGTAGGATCGATCGTAACAGGAGACTCGGGACCTCAGCAGGATACTCGAATGGTAAGATGGCTGCTCGCATTTCGTCCTTCCTTTTCCCTGGCCTGATAAACAAGGCACTCTTCCGAAACAAAACCATACATCTACCAGGGAATCATGGGTTCGGTCAATTCCTGTCTTCTTGAAATGGAAACAAGCATTATGAGGCTGTCCGCGCAAAATCCTTATTTTGCCGGCATACATGCGAACATGAGAGGGATATCCGGCAATCCTGATGCCAGGTGTAGTCCCAGCACCCGGCGTTTCGCCATGAGCTCTTGCTGCTGCGTTACTCTCCCCCAAAGCTGGAGATGACCTTACAAATCCGCAATTACTCCTTTTTTCCCTGGAAATTTGGTGAAAGACCTGCCATGCAAAAAGACATGCAAAAAGACATGCAAAAAGGCTTGACTTTATGCAAAAGAGACGATATATTTTTTTTCGAATAATTTTATATTGGCAATGCCCGCTCAAGCAAGCCGAACGCTTTCAGGCCGGTTGGGCGGGATAAAAAGTAGGGTAAAGACATTTTGAAGTACGAAGGTGCCATCATTCCTGCTTAAACGGGGAGTGGTAGTTTCTTTCTGTCAAAGTGTAAACCCAATTTTATTGAGAATGAAGTGTAGGAAGGAGGTGTAACTTTGGCAGAAGGAACGGTAAAATGGTTCAACGAGAAGAAAGGGTTCGGCTTCATCGAGAAAGATGACGGCGGCGATATTTTTGTGCATTATAGTGCAATCAAAAATGTCGGCTTCAAGACTTTACGTGAAGGACAGCGCGTGCGCTTTGACATTGAAGAGGGCAAAAAAGGCCCGGCGGCCGCGAATGTAGAGCCCGAGTGAGCGTACTGCAAGATTATTTGTTACCAGAAGGCACCTCGTTATATCATAAAGCGAGGTGCCTTATCTTTTTGAGATCGATTTACAGTTACACGGATTGGTGGCCGGCTTTCCTAATCCGACCACATTTATGATTCGGCGGAGTCAAGTGCTTCGCCAGTGAGACCCACGATATACGACTGGTACTGACACGCCGGGGTTTTGCATATAATCCCTGTTCGGTGAACTTTCACACCCAGTCTTTTCAGTGCCCTTGTTTTGGACTCGGGCGCCTTTGTTACTGGACATCTGTTACAATGAGAGGTACGCATGCAGTTTGTAATGAAATTATCAATCAGCATCGCCGTCATTGTTATTTGCTCGCAAGTTGGCAGAAAGTTTCCTTCCCTGGCGGGCCTCATCGCAACAATGCCCCTCACAGGCCTCATTGTCTTGATATGGCTCTATTCAGAGAATCCTGAAAACTATGATGTAATGATTCGTTATACTCTCGGCGCCTTGTTCGGCATTGTGCCCAGCATTCTGTTCTTTGTTGTTGTATTCTTTTGTTTCCGCAAGCACCTCCCCTTGCACATTATACTCTCCGCAGGTTTTGGAGTCTGGCTCATCGGAGCATTCGGTCATCAATGGCTGCTGAAATAATTCATAGGTCCAGAGCTTCGGCTCCTTTTCCCTCTCCTAAGAAGACCACGGCTCCCGTATCCAAATCCAGGCGGTAAACTCTTTGAATGGCAGGCAAAATCCAAACCGGCTTCAACCCTGTCGGTACCGATCTGAAACGACGCCAAACCTGCCCCCGACGGATCACTCTCCGGGAGCCGCAAGCGGCATATCTCATTTCTTTCGTGTTTTGGCGTACGGTGAAAAGCACGGATCCATTTTCATAGTGGTAGTGGGTGCGGACATACTTGTAGCCTCGGATACCGAATACGTGATACAAAAGACTTGTGGACATGATGAACTCTTATTTTTGATTGATTTTTTTATCCTTTTTATCATATTATACTGTCACCATATTAATTTACACGGGAAAAGCGTGCCATGCGGTTTCTTCTCGATAGGACACTGGGCAGGCTTGCCAAATGGCTGCGCATCCTGGGCTATGATGCCGCCGTGGACTCCTGCTTGAATGAACTGGAAATGCGACTGCGGTGCAGGCGAGAGGGGCGAACCCTCTTGACGCGACGGAGGGGCCCGGACCTCCCGGGTGTTTTCAGGATCGGGGCAGACCGGGTCAGGGATCAGCTCCAGGAGTTGGTGGATCACCTGGATCTGTCCCTCGAGGAAAAAGGACGGCTTTTGAGCCGATGCACAGTCTGCAATATTCACATCGAGGAGATCAGCAGGGAGACGGCGGAGGGGCGGGTCCCCGAATATGTGTTCCAGACCCAGGAGCAGTTTCATATCTGCCCGGCATGCAAGCGCATTTATTGGCATGGAACCCATCCGGATCGTATTCATCGATGGTTGCAACAGGTGGGCGGTGAGGACAAACTACGAGGATAATTATGACAACATGGGATAAGATGGTGGCCCGACTTATAGAGGGAATCGAAAAGATAACCGGCGCTCTGGCCGGTTGCTTGGCTTGGGCCGAGGAGAGAAGCCGTTACATTTCTCTCCATGCACGAAGATCGGAGAAGCGAAAAGAGCTGGAACGGGCCTATGCGCGCCTGGGGAGGCTTGTAGACCTGGGAGATGAGGGGGAGACTGCCGGTACACGGCAAACTCCGGATATCCAGGAGGCTCGTCAAGCCGTGGCCGCCCTCCGCAAGGAGGTAGAAGAATTGGAACGCCTCATGGGGCCCCATGGATAAGGTGATGGAAGGAGGAGAAGCCCATGGAGATTGAAGCCGTACACATCGACATGCCCGAGGGGTCGAACGTCATCATAGGGCAGACCCACTTTATCAAAACGGTGGAAGACCTTTACGAGATCGTGGTGACCGCTGTTCCCGGGGCCCGTTTCGGCGTGACGTTCTGTGAGGCTTCGGGGCCCTGCTTGATCCGGGTGGAAGGAAACGACGAGGAACTCCGCCGCATCGCGATCGAGGCGGCCCGGAGGGTGGGTGCAGGGCACACATTTTACCTTTTCCTCAGGGATGCTTTTCCCATAAACGTCCTGGGACAGGTAAAGGCGTGCATGGAA
>JAFDED010000123.1 GCA_019310535.1 Deltaproteobacteria bacterium | reverse complement strand
TTTCACCATGCCCGAAGATTGGAGGGCAAAGACCATAAAGAGCATCCGGTGGTTACTGGTAGAAGTGGCCGGAAAGCTTATCCACCACGGCAGAAGCCTCACCCTGAAGATAGCTGTCGGTATAGAGAAATACAGGATTTACCTGGAGATGAGAAGGCGAACGTATGAGCTGTTGCTGGAATGAAGCCAATACGTGGAGCAGGCGAAAACAAAAGGACTCAGGGGGCCGGAGGGAGTGGTGCGCACTGGCCACGGCTTTTGGTTGCTTTTGAAAGGCAATTCGGTGTCATTAAACATGTAACAAGGTACAAAAGGGATGAAAAAAAGGCTGTGCCAAGTTCAATGTCTATTTTTGGGTTACAGGGTATTGACAAAGCTTCCTGCTGCTGCGCAGCACGGACAAATCTTCGACGGGGAAGCCCGCCCACTGCTGTCCGGGAAAGATGAAAAATAGTAAATTTATTCCCATCAATGGAGGATTGAAAAATGGAAAAAACGTATAGAGTCCTTTTGTCATGCCTGTTCGCATTGATGGTAACGGCCGCAATCTCAGTGTATGCCGCTCCACCGGCGCGACCTGTACTGAACGTGTCAACCAGTGGGTTAGACGTAGAAATTACGTGGAGTGCTGAGGGAGCAACCGGATACACATTTTTTTATGCCCCGTATCCTGATGCTGAATATATTGACAGCGTCGATTTGGGGCTTTTAACGAGTGCATCAGGAACGCTGTGGGACGGCGCTGCTTTTTATGTTGCGGTTCAGGCATACAATACTGATGGAACCAGCGAATACTCCAATGTTGAGTATTTTATTCTAGAAGCGTTTCAACTGGAAAGCACGGCGTTTGCAGATGGCGAAAGCATTCCGGATCGTTACACGTGCGTTGGGCAAAATGTTTCACCCCCGCTGAGTTGGTCGGGCGCTCCTTCCGGAACCCGCAGTTTTGTGCTGCTGATGGATGACCCGGATGCCCCCGGCGGCACGTTTAAACACTGGGCAGCATATGATATTCCGGCTGAAACAGCCGGGTTGCAGGAAGGCATTCCTCCTCAGCCCGAGGTCGAGCAGCTCAAACAGGCGAGAAATGATTTTGGTCGCTTTGGATATGGCGGTCCCTGTCCACCTGTAGGTCATGGCGTGCACCGTTACCATTTTCGCTTATTGTCCCTGGATGTGGAAACGCTGGGACTTTCATCCGGCATGCCTTTTCGAGATGTTGAAGAAGCCGTGGTTTCACACACGCTGGCTGAGGCGGAGTTGATCGGGACGTATTCTCGATAATCCGGAAATGTTTGTTCCCCCGGAAAAGCGATCTTTTTATTTACAGGGACCTTCAGGGCGTGATCCATCACGCCCCTCTGTCGCTCGACATGACAAAATGGCCGCAAGGTTATTAGTGAAACACGCCACTAGGCAGCAACAGCTTCCATCTCTTTCGAATACCTGCCATAGCGTGCGGCGCTGTTGCACCTGGCCCGGTGGTGGAATGCCTTCTGGGCCGCAGGGACATTGGCTGCTTCCCCTTTCCAGGCATTGAGCGTCGGCTCCTGCAATGCCCGGGCATACGAGAAACTGAGTTCCCATGGGTGCCCACCCCGAGCGTTCATGGCGTTGAGGTGTTCCGTGGCCAGTTCGGGACTTTGCCCGCCGGAGAGGAAAACAATGCCGGGCACGGCCACTGGAACAGTGCGGCTTAGGCACCGCACGGTGGCTTCGGCCACTTCGCTAACGCCCGCCTGCCGCGGGCACCCTTTACCGGAGAGGACCATGTTGGGTTTCAGCAGCATGCCCTCGGGCATCACGCGATGTTCCTGAATCTGGGAAAAAACGCTCTTCAGCACGGCTGCGGTCACCTCTTCGCAGCGCACGATGTCGTGATTCCCTTCCATCAGCACCTCGGGCTCAACGATGGGAACCAGCCCAGCCTCCTGACACAAGGCCGCGTAGCGCGCCAGCGCGTGCGCGTTGGCGTCGATGCAGAAGCGGGTGGGGATACCCGTGCCGATGGTGATCACTGCCCGCCACTTGGCGAAACGTGCGCCCAGGCCTCGATACTCCTCAAGGCGGTCGCGAAGACCGTCGAGACCTTCCGTGATTGCCTCTCCTGGGAAGCCCGCCAGGTTCTTGGCGCCCGTGTCGACCTTGATGCCGGGTATGATGCCCTTCTGCGCGAGCACTGCGGGAAAGGGGGTCCCGTTCCCGGCTGACTGGCGAACGGTCTCGTCAAACAGGATCACGCCGCTGATGAACGCCTCTATGCCCGGCGTGGTGAACAGCACCTCCCGGTAAGAGCGGCGGGTCTCCTTGGTAGAGTCGAGGTTGATGCCGGCAAAGCGCTTTTTGATGGTGCCAAGGCTCTCGTCAGCGGCCAGGATGCCCTTGCCTTCAGCCACAAGGGCACGAGCAACGGATTCGATATCTTGAGTGGTCATTGGTCGTTTACCTCCTTTTGCGTGGGAAGGCCGAAATTTTATCAGAACGTGAAAAATCAATCACTCGCTAAGTTTTGTGTCTTCCGGCTGAGGTTTCGATCGGTCCCCTCGTGGCCGGACTATGGGTCGTTCGGGGCGCGAAGCGACAGGAATACCACCTTTAGGTCCGGCGCATTGAAACAGCCCCCATAGCCTCACCGGTAAGGGATACTATCCGCCTTATTTACTGCGAAGAAGGGCGTTGGTTTCTTCTACATCAAAGGCATCAGGATCGAACTCATCCCCAAGCCACTCAATCATTTCCACGTGATCCTCGTGATCGGGATCATTGATCACCGTGAGTAGGTCGAAGTATCCGAAAATCCCGCCGCAGTCCTCGGGAGGACAAGCCCGTCTCCCCTTTAAACAAACTGGAAAGGACTGCCCCTCCTGTTCGGGAACCACGTCCTCCACGACGACATCGTGCACCCAGTAATCACCAAAGTCGTAAACATAACGAAACTTGTCACCCTCACGAAGACCTAACTTTCTGAGGGTTACCGATTGAGCTTCCATAGTGGGCGCTATGGAATAATCGTCGTAATCTTCAAGATCGGTGTATAGAGTTCCTCCGACCTCGAATTCATAAAGATGCGAGCCTGTCCACCCCATGACATCTTGGAGTATTTCGTGGAGGCATGAAAGATCCGTATCTTCCCGGACAAGAAATCGCCTCCAGATCGGCGGCTTTGAATCCTTAAGGGTCACCTTGAGCTGATAAATTGATCCTCCGTGTGTCCTCATTCTCTTAGATTTTCTTCTCGGCATTTACGCGTCCCTCCTTTACCAAAAGTCGTCGGCAGCGGTCAGCCTGACGACTTGTCCTCCGGGTTGTAAAGCGACAAGATGATTGTCTTCGGCACTCTCATGCCATGCTTACTGATAATGCTGACGGGCTTCCCGAAGAGGCCCATCTGGGTATATTTTCCTCCTTTTCTGACCAGATCCAGGCACATTTGTGCCGCTGCCTGGGCACCGGAACATTCCAGCACCACATCAGCGACATACCCCTGGGAAGAATCCATGACGATCTGCTTCAAATCCTCCCGGTCGACGTTCACTGTTCGGGGAGCGCCCACCTTTCTTGCCACCTCCAACATCAGTCCGTCTTTCTCGGTCCCTATCACGACGACGGAGCCGTCTTCCAATCGAACAATCTGAAAAGCCAATAAACCGATGGGGCCGGGTCCAAAGAGCATGATCTGATCCCCGGGCAAAATTTCCGTCCTCACGGTGGCCCCATGGGCGGCCTCTGCCAGGGGAACGGAAAGCGCCCCCCTCATCAAAACTGATATGGTCGGGCAATCGATGGACGATCTCTTTTCTCACCACGCAGTATTTTGCAAACCCTCCGTTCAGCCAGGTTCCGACCCCTCCGCGTCGTTTGACGCACAAGTGGTAATCACCGGTCCGGCAAAATCTGCACTCTCCGCACCATCATCCCGACGTCTCCGACGTCACCCTGTGGCCGACCTTACTATTTTCCACGTTTTTTCCGACTTCAACCACCTGGCCGCTGAATTCATGCCCCAGGATGCAAGGCGGCTCACTGGGAAATTCATCATAATAGATATGATAGATGTGGATGTCGGTGCCGCAGATTCCCGCGGCCTTCACCTCGATCTTCAACTCCTCGGGGCCAACGACCGGCTCGGGTACTTCTCTCAGCCGATGTTTGCGATGCCTTTTTGTGTTTTCATCAGCGCTCACATGGTAGCATTCTCTAGAAGATTGTATAAAAATTCATTTTTTGACGCGATAATTATTGCCGCCTTTTGTAAAGCCTGTAAATAGCAGTACTTATATCACTTTTTTCACAACGGTCCGCGCGATGTTGCCGGCTCGGCAATACCGGCAATTCTCGGGTGTCCCGGATGACCTATAGTCCATGTCACCCGCTGCTTCGCAGCCATGCGGGACGCTTTTTCCCTGTTCTCGGATATTAGAAAAGTTTAGCATTACTCTTTGATTTGAACAAGATATCTTGCGCATCCTCGACTGAAATCCTTCATTGACATTTTCAGCGCCATTTTGCTAATGTGCTGGAACTGTTTAGGGTATCACCCATGGTAGCACATCTGACCGCGACCCCCTGATGGACATGCCCTTCCTGACCGCTGAGACAATCTGACATGGATATGCTTACACTTGATATCCTTTCGAGCAGATGGAATGGGTTTCGGCGGTGTAACAGGAACGGACGAGAAGCGATGAAGAGGAATACTAAAGCGGGGGATCTGAAAACCCCTAACCCTTTATCAACGGGGAAATGTCATCATGAAGGATAACACTTATGATGGAACACAGAAAAGGGATCATTTCAGGGTAACTTATCCGTATACTGAAAGACCAAAGCTGACGATAACTGGAGAAGGGTTTGATATTATAGATATTTCCGAGAAAGGAATTAAATTCTCCCTGGATACCACGCTGCGGGCAACCATATCATTTCATGATGGTGAATCCTTGCATGTAGAAGGAAAAATTATAAGAATTCGAAACAATGAAATTGTAGTTCATCTCTCCAAAGATATTCCTCCTGAGAGAATAAGCACAGAGCAAAGATATCTTATGAATAAATATGTGGGATATCGTTGAGCATCAGGTGGAAGAAAAAGCCATAGAACCCTGTCTAAGGGGATTTGAGATCACTCATCCACTGCAATACAGGAAAAGAAAACAAAATAATAAATGATATCATATCATTAATTATCCCGGGTGGCCTAACCATCTGTCGCCCAGCGCAGGCATATACATTGCCCGGGTTACCCCGAAAAGAAATGAGACACGTCTTCACTTCTCTTCAACCGGATATTTGGCCTCAGACCATTTGCGCCAGCCTCCCTTGAGGGCATAGACTTTAGTATATCCCTTTTCCATAAGATCCCGTGCCAGACCGGCACTGGTAGCCTCATGAAGTCAGGAGCAATATAAGATAAGCGTCTTATCTTTCGGGTACTTATCGGCCCAGGAGTCGAACTTTTTTGGATCCTCCCTGACTGCTCCTTTAATTTTAAACTCACTGTCTTTCCAGCTTTTGCCTGTGCGCACATCCATAAGTATAATATCAGAGTTGCCAAGCAACTTTTTCAGTTCTTCTTTTGTCATCCTGGGAACGAGTTCCGCCGCCGCGGCTGTCATTACGAACAATCCCACCGTAGCCAAAATTACCGGTATTGTTATGATCATCAATACGTTACCCTTCATCATGTCTCTCCCTCTGGTTACTGTTTTTTTGACCCGTCAAAAAAGATATCACTATCTCCCAATTCTCTTGAAGCCAGCCATATTTTTTTTCGGCTTAGACCATCAGGGCGTAAAATGACAGGTAAATGGCTCCGACGCGACGCATGGAGGACATCGAGGCCGACGCAGCCTCTTGCTATCGCGTAGCCAAGACAAATGAATTGTTTGAGCCACCCCGCGAGTGGTTAGGCCGCATACTGCCCCTGATTTATACAGATAATTTCCTGTATAACCGCGGAATTATAGAAAATTACAGCTCTCCATGTCTCACCCCCCCTGAGTCAACATGAGACTGTGTGCCTGTAACTTTGAAAAGATATCTCTCCTCCTATCTCTACTTTTTCTCCAGTATATTGCATGAACAAAAACGAAAAGTCAAAAATACATCAAGCTTACTTATTGTCCCTATAAATGACATGTGGCCGGTACATGAGGAGCACAGGACAGGAAAAATCGGTGAACGTTTTTTGAACCTCCGTGAAATGTGATACTCTTCGAGAAACGCCTCTGCCCCGGCATACGGAAAGATAATGATCTCTGAAAGAGACGCCCCTTAATTGTATTATGGGTCATTTTACTGCCTCTTTCACCGTTAAGCAACTAACAATCAAATATTAAGCCTGGCGCAGATCGGACAACGAGTAAACTTGAAAGGGTACGCTTTTTAATGTGAGGGTGAAGTTATACCCCGCCACGCAGAAAAGCAGCACGGACCCGTGAGGCGGGGAATGCGCGGTCAACATTCACTCCTTGACATCAATAACTTCCGGCAGTACATCGGTATTCCCCGGACTATACTTCCTTTTGGAAATGCCGCTTATTTCGCCGTTATGCTCAGTTCATTCAGGCTGGTGATTTTTTGCTTTGACATCGGCACACACGCGGGTAGCAGACTGCGAGCACGGTCCAGCTTCAGCGAGCGCGTTGTCGGTTCCGTCGGTTAACGATATTAGACAGTATAATTGTGAAGAACTTTCCCCAATAAGTCACAAAGATTGATCAAAATGCTTTGGATTTTAATATCTTGCATTCACCAGTACGTGAAAAAGGAATGGTGGAGAAACCTTTTGAAAAGAGAGGGTGGCCCGGACTTCCGCCCGGGTCGCGAAACGACAAGAGGCTGTCCACGCAAAGTCCTTTTTTGGCCAGCATACATGTGAGCATGAGAGGGATATCCAGGCAACGTTGATGATAGGCGTAGTCACAGCACCCGGCGTTTTGCCATGACCTCTTGCCGCCTGGATAATAAATTGTCTGGGCCACCCAAGGGCTCCGTTACTCCACCCCGGAGCGGGAGATGATCCCCCCGGAGCAGCAATTACTCCTTTTTTCCCTGAAAATTTGGGAAAATCCTGTTCCTGTATAATTATTATGCTTGACAAATACAATTTATACAGTAAAATAGTATGGCCGCAAATAGATTGATATAAACATTAAACGGCAATAATTTTTATTTTTAGAAATGTAAATCATTATGGATCCGTCAGATTCCGCTGATATACATTGGATCAGCAGTAAAGAAATTCTCGCAAAAACAAGTATTTCAAGGGCTACCCTCAATAATTATATCAAGATGGGTATCCTTCCGAGGCCTGTTTTCAAGAGAGCGGGAACTGGCCAGAAAGGGACAAAATATATAGGATATTACCCGGAGTCAGTATTAGAACGAATTGAAGCGGTAAAACGTCTAAAACGTAGGGGAAATTTGATGGAAGAGATTGCGAGAAGATTTAAAGGTATGGACTTTGTTGGTGAATCCCGCCATAACGGGCATGCTGAAGAGGCTTTTTCTCCTAAGGTACGATCTCTCAAATCGGATAGATCCAGTAAGATTGATGGAAAAGGTCTGGAACTGACAATCAAGGATATTTATTCTCCTGCCTACCTGGTCAACAACAACTTTGAAATTGAGTGGATCAATCGTGAAGCAGAGGATCAAGTTTTCGATAAGTCTGTCAGCTCGATTGCTCAACTTGAATCAAGAAATATATTTAAGCTATTTTTTAGCTGGGAATTTCATGATCACTTGCGAAACTGGGAGGAAATAATTGCTTTTCATATGAAAGTTATCAAGTCTAAATTACCAATGAACCATATTACTTCACTCTATCACGGGATTTCCGAGAGGGAAATCAGTTTACTGGAGAAGATGTATGATAATGAGATTGCTTTTCCTGAGAAAAGCATCAACAACTTCCATATCAATTTTGTAACGAGAGACGGATCTATTGAATATTACCAGGTTTACACCGTGTTTTTCCGAGAAGGTATCTTCTTTGTCTACGTTCCGGCAAACCGGGAAATACATTTCATTATGGATTTTCTTTCAAGCAGAGAAAAAGTGATCAATGAATTACTCAGACAACGTATGCCTTCATTGGTCTCGCTGTGTGTTATTGTAGCGGATCTGCAAGATTCTGTTAAAATAAGTGCTGAATTACTTCCAGGAGAATATTTTGAATTGATCAATAACCTTTGGAAGACATTAGCGAGTTCCTTTGAAAAATATTATGGCATTTATGGAAAACATGCCGGCGATGGCATGTTGTACTATTTTATCAAAAAGCCCGGTTCAAATTACATAATGGACGCCATTTATTGTGCTTTGGAATTAAGGGATAAAATGAAGACCTTTAGCAACGAATGGAAGGTACGGAAAGGATGGCTCAATGATATTTATTTAAATATTGGTATTAATGAGGGTGAGGAATACTTTGGAACTATCCATTCTGCATCAAATATAGAATTCACAGCGTTAGGAGACTCTATTAATTATGCGGGAAGGTTATCTGATTTTTCCCGTTTTGGCACAATATGGACAACAAAGAATGTCATCAATAAATTAGATCAAGAAGAATTAAAAAAGATCAGCTTTGGTATCCGTCGTAAAGAACATGAGCGTGAAATATTCATTCAAAACTCATTTGCGCGCCTGATCGATTTGTTGGATACAACCGATAAACAACATAGCAGATTTTTGGATATCGCGGCACTTCCAATAACAGAAATCATCGATAGAATTTGATCCAAAGTTTCGCAGTTAATTTTTGGAATTGCCTTGACACAGCATCGTCAACGATATCAATAATAAGTACTCAACAAAGCGAGTCATTGTTTTTCCGCCCTGGCAGACAAACAGAAGCCGGACACCTCCAGACTGGGGCACGTGACAATCAATCAAGCTCCTTTTACCCCGCATTCTCTCAACATACGGTCTTTTTCCTGGCAACCTGTTGCCAGAGTTGTTTGAGGTTATAGGGACGCCCCTGATAGACATATGTGACCTTTCCCGTCTTTAGGCGGCAGATGACCCCATAGCCGATGTCAATGATTTGTGCGATGATGGCATCGCGGGCAAACCAACTGTCAAATAAAACAAATGATCAACGATATTACAGTCAAATTACCGCCAATAATAGATGAAGGGTGTTGTTGGGGTGACCCGGACGACTTGTCGTCCGGGTCGCGAAGCGACAAGAGGTTTTGCCCGGTACACCCCGCAACCGGGAACCATTAAACGAGCCATGTACTGCCTCTTGCTGCTGCGCAGCCCAGACAATAAATTGTTAGGCCACCCCTCAGGGAACCTGAATGCCGCTAAGGTTTGGTCGGTATTGAATCACAGCTTTCGGTCCAATGGTTAAGCAATAAGAATTTAATAAAAATCATGCAATTAAAGTTTTATTTGCTGACCTGATAGGATAATCCTATTTTTTTATGATGCCGCTATGCCGGAGCATTGATTTTATCTTTAATTCTTGCATAGCCCGGTTAATTTCAGAATCCATGGAGAGGTTACGCCGTTCCCTCTAAAATAGACATTGGACCTTTGAAAAACGAAAAACCCCTCTTGGATTAATGGGTTAGATGGGATATACCCATCACCCAGCGGGCAGCACCGCAAAATCCAAAAGGGGGTGCAAAGATATGGTACGACAAACGGTACTGCCTTTCAAGCTAACAAGGACGAAAAAGAAGATGACAGCCAGGAGCGGGCTTACCCTGTTTGGTGAATTTTTGAAGCCATGGGCGTAGAGCGGCTTGCCCAGACCTCGTTCCGGAAGGGGGTTTGAAGCCATCCGTTATATAAAGCCTCTTTGCATGAGCATGTACGTGAGTGAGATTCCCCGAGGCAAGAAGTCATTTTAGATCGTGAATATCACAGAAGCGAGGGCATCGAACATCTTGAGGACGAAAAGCTCCGGTGGTCCATAGCTGAGGACAAGGATGAGAGCGTAAAAGAGCTCATCAAGGCCATTCCCGATGAGGAGTGGAAGCCCTATATGACAAAGGATGGGATAGGTACCGATAGGGAAATAGCCGAGACGGTGCA
>JAFDED010000122.1 GCA_019310535.1 Deltaproteobacteria bacterium | reverse complement strand
TTTCGTTGTGACAGAAAGGGCATGGTGGTTTTAATCAAATGGATTTAAAGGAATCATTGAAACAGCAAGCGGCGTACCGCGCAGCAGACTATGTAGAGTCCGGAATGGTGCTTGGGCTGGGCACCGGCAGCACCACTAAATTCGCCATAGAGCGTATTGCCAAGCTTTTTAAAAGCGGGCGACTGAAAAATATTGTCGGTGTGCCGAGCTCTCATCAAACTGAAAAGCTGGCACACGCTTTGGGTATTCCCTTAACCACCCTTAATGACCACCCGGAAATCGAGTTAACCATTGACGGTGCGGATGAGGTAGATTCCGATCTGAATCTGATCAAAGGCGGAGGTGGTGCATTGTTGCGGGAAAAAATTTTAGCGCAAGCCAGTCGCCGCAACATCATTATCGTGGACGAAAGCAAGCTTTCTTCCCAACTAGGCATTCAATGGGCGCTACCGGTGGAAGTCATACCGTTTGCACGACAAACAGCGGAAAATTTTCTCAAATTTTTAGGTGCATCGGTGACGTTGCGCAGTAACGTTGACGCAAGTCCTTTCCGAACCGACCAGAATAACCTGATCTTAGACGCTGATTTTGGGGCAATTCCCGATCCGCAAAAGTTAGCGTTCCAGTTAAGCGGGCGCGCGGGGATTGTGGAGCACGGCCTCTTTTTGGGATTGGCAAGCGAGGTTATCGTTGCCGGAGAAGATGGTATTCGTCTTCTCAAACGTAACAACCCGCATGAGTAGGTAGATTTACCGGGGAAAACCGGTAAGAACTTCATGGAACGAAGAAAGAGAAGGTTATCGTATGCACAATGAACAACGCAGTCTGGACGATCTCTGTATAAACACCATCCGCACGCTGGCGATGGATGCAGTTCAAAAAGCGAATTCAGGTCATCCGGGGACACCGATGGCTTTGGCTCCACTGGCTTACATATTGTGGACAAAGTTTCTCCGCCACAACCCGTGCAATCCTGCATGGTTTAACCGCGATCGCTTCGTGCTCTCGTGCGGCCATGCCTCTATGTTACTCTATGCAATGCTGTTTTTGACGGGCTACGATGTGTCTCTCGAGGACATCAAAAACTTCCGGCAGTGGGGGAGCAAGACACCCGGGCATCCCGAAAATGGGCTCACGCCTGGCGTCGAGACCACCACGGGACCGCTCGGCCAGGGCATCATGAACGCCGTGGGCATGGCCATGGCGGAGGCGCATCTCGCGGCGGTTTTTAACCGCGAGGGGCATGACGTTGTGGATCACTACACCTATGCATTTTGCAGCGACGGCGATTTAATGGAAGGAGTCTCCCACGAGGCGGCGTCGCTGGCGGGCCACTTCGGCCTTGGCAAGCTCATCTGCGTTTACGATGACAACCATATCAGCATCGAGGGAGATACTGCCCTGACTTATTCCGACGATGTGGTCAGGCGCTTTGAGGCCTACCACTGGCACGTGCAGAACCTCGGCGACAGAGCAAACGACCTCACCGCTCTTGCCGCGGCATTCGGCAGCGCCCGGCGGGAAAAGGAACGCCCTTCGCTTGTTATCGTGCGCTCCCACATCGGCTACGGCTCGCCGAAACGCCAGGACACCAAAGAGGCGCATGGCGAACCTCTGGGTGAAGAGGAGGTGAGACTGACAAAGAAATTCTACGGGTGGCCCGAGAATGAGATGTTCCTTGTCCCCGATCCGGTTCTGACGTATATGCGGCAGGCAGTGGAGCGAGGCGGGAAGCTGGAGGAGGAGTGGAACGGAAAGATGGCGGCCTACCGGAAAGAACACCCTGAGCCGGCCGAACGTTTCGAAGCCGCATTGCGCGGCGATCTTCCGCCCGGCTGGGACGTTGGTATCCCCCGGTTCCTCTCCAGCGACGGACCTCTTGCCACGCGCGCGGCTTCCGAGAAAGTGCTCAACGCCCTTGCAGGCAAAATCCCATGGCTCATGGGCGGCAGCGCTGATCTTGCACCCTCGACGAGAACATTGCTGAAGGACTCAAACTACTTTGCCAGAGGCCGATACGACGGGCGTAACGTTGCCTGGGGTGTGCGCGAACACGCCATGGCCGGCTGCTGTTCAGGAATGGCGCTTCATGGCGGCGTACGAGCCTACGCGGCCACCTTTTTTATTTTTACCGACTATGCCCGCCCCGCCATTCGCCTGGCGGCCTTGATGGAGCTGCCCGTCATCTACGTGATGACCCATGATTCCATCGGGCTCGGCGAGGACGGCCCCACACATCAGCCGGTCGAACATCTGGCCTCTTTACGGGCCATGCCGAATATCTGCATCATTCGCCCGGCTGACGCCAATGAGGCCGCCTATGCATGGCGCGCCGCCATGAGGCGCAGGCGCGGTCCGGCCATGCTGGTTCTTACCCGGCAAGGTGTGCCGGTTTTTGACCGCGGGAAGGTCGCCGGCGCCGAAGGGTTGCTCAAAGGGGCTTACGTTCTGTCCAGAGAAAGAGGCGCCGCACCCGATGTGATTCTCATGGCATCGGGCTCCGAGGTGCAACTCATCTTCGGCGCTCAGGAAAAACTGGCATCTGAGGGCATTGACGCCCGCATTGTGAGCATGCCCAGTTGGGAGCTGTTTCTCCAACAGCCGCAGAGCTATCGCGATGAAGTCCTGCCGCCCGAGGTCAAGGAGCGGCTGGCCGTTGAGGCGGGTGCGCCGCTGGGCTGGCGCGATTGGGTCGGGGATGCAGGGGATATCATCGGCATCACCACATTCGGCGCCAGTGCACCTGCCAGGGAAAACTTTCACCATTACGGCTTCACCGTGGAAAATGTGGTGGAGCGGGCGAAAAAATTGTTGGGAAAGTAAAAAGGCGAGATTAACACCGGTTTTGCAGCTTCAAAATCTCTTGGAACCAATCCGAGGCCGCCGATCGGTATTCGGTATAAAGAAAGGGGCTACAGTCATGAACCCACTGCTCCGGCTCATTGAATATGGACAAAGCTACTGGCTGGACAATCTCACTCGAAGCATGATCAAGGGCGGCGAACTGAAACGTCGAGTCAACGAAGAGGGTTTGCGCGGGGTTACCTCCAATCCGGCCATCTTTCATAAGGCCATATCAGGCAGCCCTGATTATGACGCTCAGATCAAAGAACTGGTCGCCGAAGGGCTACAGATCCACGAAATTTACGAGCGGCTGGTGGTAACAGATATCCGGGACGCCTGCGATGTGATGCGGCCCGTTTATGACGAGTCGGACGGCAAAGACGGGTTCGTCAGCCTGGAGGTTTCACCATACCTGGCGCACGATACCGAGGAGACAATGGCCGAAGCCCGACGCCTGTTCAAGGCGGTCGGCCGTCCGAACGTGCTCATCAAGATCCCGGGGACGCCGGCGGGCGTGCCCGCCATTGAAGAGATGCTCTATGAGGGGATCAACATCAACGTCACCCTGCTCTTTTCCCTCCGGAGTTACGAGGCTGTGGCCGAAGCATACCTCAAAGCGTTGGAGCGCCGCGCCGCCGAGGGCAAGCCGGTGCATGACATTGCTTCCGTGGCCTCTTTCTTTTTGAGCCGCATCGATGTGCTGGCGGACCAGCTTCTCGGCCATCGCATCCGGCAGCGAACTGCACGCAGCGAAGGACCACGGCCCGAGCAATTATTCGGCAGGTTTGCCGTTGCCAATGCCAGGCTGGCCTACCGAAGTTATAAGAACATCATCGCCGGAGAACGCTGGAAGGCGCTGGAAACGAAGGGCGCCAGGGTGCAGCGGCTGCTCTGGGCCAGCACCAGCACCAAAAGCCCGCTTTACAGGGACGTTTATTATGTCGAGCCGCTCATCGGGCCGGACACGGTGAACACCATGCCCGACGAGACAATAGACGCCTTTACCGACCATGGCAAGATCATTGAGAATTCCGTGGAATTAGAGATCGAAGATTCTCGGGAAGTTCTTGTGAATCTCAAGGAAGTCGGCGTGGACCCGGACTTCATCACGCAGCAGCTCCAGAATGAGGGTGTGCAGAAGTTTATCGACCCGTTTGACAAACTGATGCAAGCACTGGCCGAAAAACGCGAGAAGTTTCTCGGCCAGAAGTTCGGCCGCCAGAGTATCGCTGCGGGCAAGGCGCACTCCATCATTACATCGGGCCTCGATGCGCTCAACAACCTGCAGTTCGGCCGACGTGTGTCCGCTCTCGATCCTTTTCTCTGGACGGCCGAGCCGGAAACAGCTGAGACAATCCGAAAGCGACTCGGGTGGCTCAAGAGCATTGACATGTTTTGCGGGAAGGTGGACGAAATCACCGGATTCGCCGCCGAGATCAAGGGAGCAGACATCCGCCATGTGGTGTTGCTGGGCATGGGGGGCAGCAGCCTTTGCCCGGAGGTCTGCGTCGGTACCTTCGGTTCCGCTCCGGGCCGGCCCCGGTTGCTGATTCTCGACAACACAGATCCTGCCGCTGTGAGACGGGTGGAGTCTCGGATTGATCTTGCCCGCACGCTCTTTATCGTTGCCAGCAAATCGGGGACAACCACCGAGACCCACAGCTTCTATACATACTTTTACGGGCTGGTAAAAAGCAGAGTAGGCGGCGGGGCCGGGGAGCAATTTGTCGCCATTACCGACCCTGGCACTCCCCTGACGCATGAGGCACGCGCCAAGGGGTTCCGACGCTGTTTCGAGAACCCTGAAGACATAGGCGGTCGTTACTCCGCTCTGTCATACTTCGGGCTGGTACCCATGGCACTGATCGGCATTGACATCGGGCAGATGCTGGATCGCGCCCTGCAGATGCAGTATAGCTGCGGACCTTACGCGCCGGCACAGGCCAATCCCGGTGTACACCTGGGCACGGTCATCGGTTTACTCCACCAGAAGGGGCGCAACAAGGCGACCTTTGTCCTCTCCAAATCCATCGATGCTTTTGGCTCTTGGGCCGAACAGTTGCTCGCCGAGAGCACCGGCAAGGGAGGTTTGGGGATTGTACCCGTGGAGAGCGAGCCGCTGGGATCACCCGAAGTATATAACCATGACCGTGTGTTCGTGCACATGCGCGTTGCAGATGACGATGAGGGCGAAAACGAGCAAAAACTTGCGACACTGGAAAAGGCGGGCCACCCCGTGGTGCGTATCGAACTGGGCGGCACAATAAATCTCGGCGCAGAATTTTTTCGCTGGGAATTGGCAACCGCCACCGCCGGCGCCATTTTGGGAATCAACCCCTTTGACGAGCCAAATGTGGCCGAGAGTAAGAAGAATACGGGCGATCTGCTTTCTGAGTGGAAAGAAAAGGGAACATTTCCCCAAAGCAATCCGGCGTTGGAAGGGAACGGCATCGCAATCTACTGTGACTCGGAACAGGGGTGGCTCAAGAAAATCAGGCACAACTCAGTAGCGGATTTTCTTGCCTCTTTCATAGCGCTGGCGCAGTCGCCGGATTATATCGCCTTGCTGCCGTATTTTCTGCGCACATCAGAGCGACATGAAGCGCTGCAAGCCATCCGGGTGAAGCTGCGCGACCGCTTAAAGGTTGCGACAACGATAGGCTACGGTCCGCGCTACCTTCATTCCACCGGGCAGCTTCACAAGGGTGGTCCGAATACAGGTCTGTTCCTCATGTTCACCGCTGATGAGGCCGAAAACATTCCTATTCCCGATCAGCCTTATGACTTCGCCACCTTGCAGCGGGCACAGGCTCTGGGCGATTTCCGCTCGCTCAACGGCAAGCAACGCCGCGTGATCCGCGTTCATCTCGGCAGCGACGTAGAATACGGGCTCAAGGAGGTGGTAAAGAGCTTGTCATGAGGCGGATTTTTCTTGCGGCAGACCACGCTGATTCCCTCTCAAGGAGGAAATTGCAGCTTATTGAAGAACAATGTAAAGCCATAAATTAATCATGCCCTTACAAATCTTTGTAAACCAAGAGCCGGGCTTTTCCGCTTTACTCATGGTTTCTGTTTTTGTGTAATGGTTGACATGGGAAATGAGAAGGAACGGCGATAAGACATGGATGACGGGTTTAATGGCCGAAATGAAGGCACGGGAACCTTTGTGGAGGCGAGGGCTCCTGGCATGAATATCCCTGCAGACACCCGCCTGGCGGTGAGACCGGAGGATCCCTGTACCATCGTCATTTTCGGGGCATCCGGCGACCTCACCTCCAGAAAGCTGGTACCGGCTCTCTATAACCTGTACGTTAACGACGGCCTGCCGGAGCCTGTTGTCATAGTGGGCTGCAGTCGCACACAGATGACTCAGCAGCAATTCAGGGATAGTTTAAAGAGCGCTTTAGTTGCTGCCGGAAACGCGGACCTTTCCCGGTGGGAAGACTTTGCCGCCAGGCTCCACTATAAAGACGTTGTTTATGATTCCTCGCCTTCTTTCAAGGATTTGGCCGCTTCATTGCACCGGCTTGACAGACAATTCCATACCAGGGGAAATAGGATCTTCTACCTGGCTGTTCCCCCCTTACTCTATCCAAAAATTGCTGAGATGATCGGGCAAGCCGGTCTTAGCCGCGAAGGAGAGAATGGTAATGGTTGGGCACGGATTGTTGTAGAAAAACCTTTTGGCAGAGACCTGAAAACAGCCCTTCAGCTCGACCAAATCTTACACGGCAGCTTCAAGGAGAAACAAATTTTCCGGATAGATCACTATCTCGCTAAAGAAACCGTGCAAAATATCCTGGTTCTCCGTTTCGCCAATTCCATTTTTGAGCCGATCTGGAATCGAAGATACATCGACTACATCAGAATCACCGCTGCAGAGACCCTGGGAGTCGAACATCGGGCTGGATACTACGAACAGGCTGGCGTGATCAGAGACATGTTCCAGAACCACATGATGCAGCTCTTGGCCCTGACAGCTATGGAGCCCCCGTCCATCTTCGAGGCCGACTGGGTTCGAGATGAAAGGGTTAAGGTGTTTCGCGCCCTCAGGCCTTTCCCGGTGGATAGACTGGATGAGAATATTGTCCTGGGACAGTATGGGCCTGGGATCATCGACGGAAAAGAGGTGCCCGGGTATCGTCAGGAGCCGGGCGTTGATCCTGAATCCATGACGCCGACCTTCGCGAGAATGAAGGTTTTCATAGACAACTGGCGCTGGCAGGGTGTTCCTTTCTTTCTCACTTCAGGAAAGAGGCTGAGCAAAAAGTTGACCGAGATTATCATCCAGTTTAAAGAAGTTCCTCACTCCATGTTCCGCACTCTCCTGGGAGAGGATATCACGGCCAACCGGTTGACCCTGGGAATCCAGCCCGATGAAGTGATAAACCTGACATTTCAAACCAAACAACCTGGAGCAAAGGTTTGCCTCCAATCGGTTACCATGCATTTTGATTACCAGCAGGAATACAAAGGTCCATTTCTGGATGCCTATGAAAAAGTGCTCCTGGACTGCATGCAGGGTGATCACATTCTCTTCTGGCGGCAGGACGGCATAGAGCTCAGTTGGTTTTTTCTCACCCCGATCCTGGAGCAATGTGAAATCTGCCTTGGTCGGATGATACAGCTACACCCATATAAAGCCGGCAGCTGGGGTCCCAAGGCGGCCCAAGAGTTGATGGGTGCTATCGGGGTTACGGAATAGAGAGGTTTTTGCACAGGAGGGATATAGTCATGGAAACATATTATCACCCGCAAGATCTGCCGAAGTTCGAGGAGATAGGTGAAGAAGCCCCGGAAATGGCCAAAAAGTTTTTTGACTACTATAGTGCAGTATTCGCTGAGGGTGAACTCACGGAGAGGGAGAAGGCCCTCATTGCCCTTGCAGTGGCACACACCATTCAGTGCCCATATTGCATTGATGCCTATACCCAGGCGTGTCTGGAAAAAGGCTCCAACCTGGGTGAAATGACCGAGGCGGTTCACGTTGCAGTGGCCATCCGCGGAGGAGCGTCACTTATTCACGGGATTCAGATGCGCAACATTGCCCGGAAAGTCTCGATGTAAGGGCCCGCCGCAGTGGTGAACCGGATACCAGTGGGTGCGGCTTCATCCCGTCTCCATCCAGAGAGATGGTAGGGAAACTTCCCTGGTCGGGCTGATCTGTGTGGAAGTGAAGAGACGAAATGGGGTGTACAATATCGATGCAATGCAATAAAGGATTGAGTACATGAAGTGCGGGCAATTATCGCACAGAACCGTGCAGACTTCCGCAAGGAGACTCCCGAGCATAGAGCCTTTTCATCTCATGCTTGCCAGGCACGGTCTTGAGTTAACCCGGGGACGAACAACCACGCTGCAGATCAATGTGGGGCTCCTCTGCAATCAGGCGTGCCGCCACTGTCATTTGGAAGCCGGCCCTGACCACAAAGAGTTGATGAGCACCGAAACCGTGAACGAATTGGTGGCTCTTGCCCGGAGGTGTCATTTTGAGACCATAGACATTACCGGGGGAGCGCCGGAAATGAACCCTAATCTCGCCCACATGATCAGGAAGCTTTCGCCGCTTGCCCCGAGAATCATGCTCCGCTCTAATCTCACCGCCCTTACCGACAGAGAAAGAGATGACTTAACGGACATCTGCAAGGAACACCGGGTGGTGATTGTGGCCTCGTTTCCGTCCCTCAACGAAGCCCAGGTAGAGGCGCAGCGGGGACAGGGAGTATTTCGGAAGTCCATCGCGGCCATGCAAAAGCTGAATTCCTTGGGATACGGGCAGGTTGGATACGGCTTGGAGATCGACCTGGTCTGCAACCCCACCGGAGCATTTCTCCCCTCTCCTCAGGACCAAACCGAAAAGAGATTCCGCCAGGTTCTTGAAAAAAAGTGGGGAGTTGTGTTCGATCATCTCTTTGTTTTTGCCAATGTCCCGCTGGGAAGGTTTCGTCAATGGCTTGAGCGTTCGGGAAACCTCGAAAAGTATATAGAAAAACTCGCCTCAAGTTTCAATCACTGCGCCATTGAAGGGCTGATGTGCCGGACGCTGGTCTCTGTGGCATGGGACGGATATTTTTATGATTGCGATTTTAACCTGGCCAGAGGGCTTTTTATGGGCGGACGGAAGACCCATATCTCCGAGATGGCCGGATTGCCCGAGCTCGGCAGTCCCATCGCAGTCTCAGACCACTGTTATACATGTACGGCTGGTTCAGGGTTCACTTGAGGTGGAGCGATTAACGCCTGAGGTTCAGGTTTTGACTCAACCGCCAAACTTCGAGGATGTCATTTCGCGAGGTAATGAAATTGTAAGAAATATTAATGGGTACAGTCGCATATTGATAGCCCCATTTATGTAATAGGGTTTCGATAATGCCGATCAATCGTTTCATAGGGACATTGAGTTCTTTATAGTGTTTTTGAAAAGAGTTTTCATCCACATCCGGATTCTCAACTATTTTTTCGTCGTACTTTACACCAAAGGAAATGATAACGGGAAAACCTCTCGTTACCTCCGACCTTAACCAAAGTTTACCATCGTAATAAATCCTATTATTACAAGTAGTTAACCGGCAAAACGTAAATTTATGGGCACTACATCTTTACCCGTCTGCTTCTGAGACACTTTGGGGGAAGCCCCAAAGCACGATATATTTGTAAATGAAAGGGTTCCGGGTCCGTGGTTTGCCGTATCGGGAATCCGTCTTCGTCCAGAACCAGGGCCAGGGTCACCAACGGACAATCGCTTCGTTTTTACTTCAAGCGGCCAAAACGGGCCTTCGAACTCTCATGGGCTCTGCCCGTCAGGTAGGTATTGGTGCGATCATAGAGGATTATTCGTTCTCCAAGCCCGAACATCCCCCCGCTCTCGTTGGGCAAGCCGTCTTTCGATCTCTTCACGATACTCAACCAGTTGATCGGACAGGCGATACAGCGCATTATTTGACAGATGCTGAAAATCCGCGCCAGGCAGCTCCTCCAGGCCGCTGATCCGCTTTGCCCAAAGGGCTGTTTCACGCTCACTGGCAGGGTGCAGGAGCCTCCCGATGACCAATAGCGCAGCTTTGTGAATCTGTTCATGTTTCAGGCCAATCTTCGAAAGGACCTCCGGAAGTCCAAGCTTTTTGAAAGCGGCGTAAGCGACCGCCTCACCTCCAATGGTCCTGCATTCGCCCTGGGCCACGGAATTGATATCAACCCTTTCCCAGTCGGCCTCCTGTCCCTCCAAAACACAAACACTCTGCA
>JAFDED010000048.1 GCA_019310535.1 Deltaproteobacteria bacterium | reverse complement strand
GGAGGAGAGAAGGGTTCTTTTATAAAATAAGTTAATGATATCACTAGCCATATTATCCATCTTCAATTTTTTACCATAAGAGTTGAGAATAATTTATTGTAGTTTCCGGATGGACACTAATTATATCCGTTATATTTCCATGCCGGCGTAAGCCCCGTCATCAATCGCCTCCACAATGGATCTGGGAGCCACGCAGTCCCCCGCTTCGTAAAGCTCATCAACACGTCCCCGGAGCGTCTCGGCCAGTTCGGCGCAGGAGATGCGCCCCAGGGCCGCCAGTATGGTGTCGGCGTGAATGACAAGTTCATTCTCACCCTGGATATTCACTCTTAGCCCTTCTTCCAGGAATTCAACGGCCGCCGCCCGGGCGATCACTTTCACTCCTTGATCTTTGAGATACTTTCTCAAGTAGTGAGACCTGAAACGGTCGTGTATATAATAGGGAAATCCGACTTCCCCCTCGGGGCCTTCATGGATCAGAGTGACCTGGCGGCCCTCTTTAGCCATTGAAACGGCTGCCTCCGCCCCTTCTCGGCCACCCAGCACCACCACCCGAGCGCCGGGTTTGCTTTTTCCGTGCAGGTATTCATCGAGAGGCGCTACACGGGAAGATTCGGCCCCCGACAATTGCGGGAGGAAAAACCTTGCCCCGGTGGCCACTATCACGGCCTCCGGGTTTTCCCTTGTCACAAAATCAGCGGTCACTTCCACGCCCAGTTGGATATGGACGCCCAGCCTTTTAAGTTCAGCGGTCTGGTATTTCACGAGATTTGACAAGTTGCCGGTGTAAAGGCGGGGAATGTTAGCCGCCAGGTTCACCTGACCACCGAGACGATCGGACCTCTCGCAGAGTTTCACCTGATGACCCCTCCGGGCGGCCACCAGGGCGCCCTCCATCCCCGCCGGTCCGCCCCCGATCACCATCACCCGCTTCTTTCTCACGGCATGCTGCGGTCGGTATCGAACCTCGCGGCCTCGCTCGGGGTTGACGGCACAACGGATGGACAACTGCTCAAAAGCCACCCGACGGTAACAATAGTTGCAGCCGATGCACTTTCTGATCTCTGCCCCTTTTCCGGCCAGGGTCTTCCGGGGAAAGTCCGGATCGGCGATGACGGCCCGGCTCAATGCAACCATGTCCGCCCAGCCCTTCTCCACAGCCTTCTCCGCCAGTGAGGGTTCCAGTATCTTTCCAACGGCGATGACCGGGAGTCGGGTCACTTCTTTGATCGCCCTTGCGTATTTGAGCAAATAGCCCATGGGGAAATAGAGCGGTTGCACCTCTTCGGCCCTGGCCGCAAGGCCCGAGCGGCTTCCGGAGGAGACGTGTATAGCGCTGGCCCCGTTTTTCTCGAAATGGGGAATCCAGGTAAGGGTGTCCTTGATGGTGAAGCCTCCCTCCGCTCCTTCCTCAGCACTTAACCGCCAGATAACGGGATAATCGGAACCGACCGCCTCCCGCACCGCCCGCAAGACGCTCAACGGGAACAGCAGCCGGTTTTCTCCCCACTTGTCCCGTCGCCGGTTAATGCGGGGTGAAAAAAACTGCGCCACGAGGCTGCCGTGGCAGGCGTGTACCTCCACAGCGTCAAAGCCCGCTTTTTGCGCCCTCACGGCCGCCTGGGCAAAAGCCTCGATGGCCGTCAGAATGCCTTCCTCTGCAAAGGTGGAAAAATCCGCCGCCTCGCCTCCAGGAGTCTGATCGCCCCTGGAGTGGAATCGTGCGTGCTGAAGCTGGATGCTGGCCCTGGCTCCTCCCCGCTTTATAACCGAGGAAAGTTCTTCCAGGCCATTAATACAGCGATCCTCGTGTATTCCCAAACGCCGTCGAAAATTGCCCCGGCCCTGAATGTGGACAAAGGAAGCCTGTACAATCACCAAGGCCGCTCCTCCCTTACCCTCTCTCTCGTAGCTGTTCAACAGGTTAGGGCCGACGTAGTGATTCTCCATGGTGTTGTTGCTGAAAGTGGAGGCGACAACAAAACGATTCTTCAGCAGCAGGCTGCCGATGTGAATGGGATCGGAAATCCCGGGCATACCCTCTCTCCTTTTTCAACCATACCGTCAGGGATCTACGGTTGAACGGGTATGGTCTCAACCTCTGGCTTCATTTTCCTTCAAAGCTGCCAGAACTTTTTCCGGGGTGATGGGTAACTCCTTTATTCGGACTCCCACAGCATCGAAGATTGCGTTGGCAATTGCAGGGGCGGTTGGTGCGACCGCCGGCTCGCCGACGCCCTTGGCGCCGAAAGGACCCTCCTGGTCATACGTCTCTACGAGAATAGGGACGATCTCCGGTATGTCCATCATAGTGGCCAGTTTGTAATCGGCCAGGGTATCGTTCAAGATTCGCCCTTTTTCCATCATGAACTCTTCAAAAAGGGCATTGGAAATGCCCATGACGACCGCACCCTCGATCTGCTGCTCGCACCCCAAGGGGTTGATGGCGCGCCCTACATCGTGGGCCGCCACAATTTTCAGAACCTTCACCACACCCGTTTCAGTGTCCACCTCCACTTCCGCCGCATGGGTGGCGAACATCCAGAATATGCTGCTCATTCCCTTCAATCCCGGTGAGGCGTCCAGCAAGTGCGAGTTTGCGGGAGTGAAATGGCCTTCTCCCAGTATGGCTCCACCTTTCCCGCCGAACTTCTCGGCCAGGAGGGCTTTCAGTGTTATTAGCTCTCCAACTCCTTCCTCAAAAACCTTTCCATCCGAGATGCTCAGTCGTGAGGGATCGGTCTTCAGGATATTCCCAGCAATTTCCAGGAGCTTTTTGTGCACATCTCGGCTGGCATCGCGAATGGCATTTCCCATGTGGTATGTGGTGCGGCTGGAGGTCTGTCCAAAGTCGTAAGGCGTAATGTGAGTATCCGGGTTGGTGATGGAAATAGATTCTAACGGAACACCGATGGCCTCAGCGGCGATTTGAGCCAAAACCGTCTTTTGCCCGCTGCCGATCTCAACTACACTTGAAAGCACCGTTATACTCGCGTCTTCGTTAACCTTGATAAAGCAGTACGAATTTGTGGGCGTGTTAGTCCCTTTGATCATTGTTGCTATACCCCGCCCCCGGATCGTGGCGCCCGCGCTCCGCGGCTTGGCCTGGCCCCAATTGATCTCTCTGCTTGACTTTTCAAGGGTTTCCATCAGCCCCACGCCCTGCAAAACCTGCCCGTTGATGTAGTTATCGCCCTCGATATAACCGTTCTTGAGCCGAATCTCCAGAGGGTCCATCCCGAGTTTTTCTGCTATGATGTCCATCTGGACCTCGCAGGCCCATGTTACCTGAGTGGTGCCGAAGCCCCGGTAAGCTCCGCTAATTTCCTTGTTGAATAGACAAGCCGGGAAATCAGCTCCAGGTTGGGGATACGGTAGGGGCCGAAGATGGTGAGTGCTCCCCGGACGGATACCTCCGGTGCCTTTGAGGCATATGCCCCGCTGTCCCAGGTGATTTCAGCCCTGCGGGCTGTGAAAGTGCCGTCTTTTTTGACACCTGTTTTGAGCTTGAGAAAGGCGGCTAAGCGGGTTTGAGAGGCCGTGAGTTCTTCTTCCCGAGAGTAGATCACTTTCACCGGTCGTTCCCTGGTAAACCTGGACAGGGCCACGGCCACCGCCTCTGCCACCATGGCGCCTTTGCCCCCGAATCCACCCCCCGAGCATGTGGAGATGAAACGGACCTGGTTCAAGGAAAGACCTAATGCCTGGGCCAACTCTTTGGCTCTGCGATAGGGGGCGTCTGTGGCGGACCAGATGATGAACTGTCCCTCCGCGGTAACATACTGAGCCACAGCAGCATGTGTCTCCATCGGCGTGTGGGCCACGGCGTGGACATAAAACTCATCCTCAAAGACCTCATCGGCTTCAGCGAAGCCCGCCTCCAGGTCTCCTAGATTGTATGTGCGGTGGGTGCAGATGTTTGTTGCGGGGATAATTTCAAAGCGGGGCGAACGATGGTATGTATCCAGGTTTTCATGGAGCAGGGGAGCCCCTTCTGCCATTGCTTCCCGCGGATCGAAAACCGCCGGTAATTCATCATATGTCACCCGGATTTTTTCCAAAGCTTCCAGCGCCGCCGCTTCCGTCTCCGCCGCCACCGCCGCCACCGGCTCTCCCACATAGCGGACCTTGTCTAGGGCCAGAAAATACTGGTCCCTGATCATCGGGCCAAAGGTGAAAGGAAAATCCTTTCCCGTGACCACCGCTCTGACTCCCGCGGCTTTGCGGGCTTCCGAAGTATCTATCTCTTTTATCCCGGCATGGGCCAGGGGACTCCTGAGCGTCGCTCCGAAGAGCATTCCGGGAAGCTCAACGTCCACACTGTACCTTGCGCGCCCCGTAACTTTTTCCAGCGCATCCACCCGGGGAACTGGTTTGCCCACGTAATCGGTCTTCATTTCAAGAGCCTTCTTCCGTTTTTCCAGAGGCCGCTTGAACGGCCTCGATAATCTTTTTATAAGAGCCGCACCTGCAGAGAACTCCCGATAATGCCTGACTGATTTCCTGCACGCTCGCCCTCGGCTTATTATCCAGGAGCGCTTTAGCAGAAAGTACCATAGCGGGAGTACAGAAGCCGCACTGGACAGCTCCCCTTTTTATGAAGCTCTGCTGCAAGGGGTGCAGCTTGTCATTTTCAGCCAGGCCCTCGATGGTCGTAATCCGGCGCCCCTGAGCGTCAACTGCAAGCACAAGGCAGGAGTTGACGGGGCTACCATCCATCAAGACAACGCAGGTCCCGCAATCTCCCACACCGCATCCTTCCTTGGTCCCGGTGAGGTGAAGAGTTTCCCTGAGAAGCTCCAGCAGCGTTGTCCGGGGCTCCACCTCCATCTGATAGCATTCGCCGTTTACAATGAGATCGACGGAAACTTTCAATTCTTGACCTCGCCTCTTTGAGCCAAAGTTAAAGCTTGTCGAATTGCCCTGAAAGTCAGGACCTTCACCATTTCTTTCCTATAGTCACTGCTGGCCCGCATGTCGGTCATCGGAAGCGACTCGTCAGCGGCGGCTCGTGCGGCCTCCTTGATTCGCTCCTCAGTGAGAGACCCTGAAAGGAGCACTTCTTCAGCTTTCTTCGCCCTTAAGGGAACAGGGGCCACGGCGGAAAGGGCAATCCGGGCCTCTTTAGCCTCCCCATTTTTTCCCGAAAGTGTGAGCAACGCGGCTACTCCAACAATCGCGCACTCCATGCCTTCACGACGTCCAAGCTTTAAGTAGACAGCCGCGGAATATGGAGCAGGTTCAGGCAGAAAGATAGATGTGATCAGCTCTCCTGGAGACAGAGTTGTTATACCGGGGCCTGCGAAGATATCATCGAGTTTCACATTCCTTTTCCCCTGAGGCCCTTCAACTATCGTACGGGACTGCAGTACAAGAAGAGCCGGGACTGTATCTGCGGCGGGAGATGCCCTGCCTATGTTTCCTCCAAGAGTCCCAAGGTTCCTTATGGAAGGAGAGCCTAATACGCCCGCAGCCTGTGTCAGCACCGGATAATTCGCGCGCACCACGGGGGAGTGCTCGACTGTGGATAGGAGTGCGAGGGCACCGATGTGAATACCCTTCTCTGATTCTGTGTTAATCCGATCAAGCCCTGTAATCCGCTTCAGGTTGACAAGGGCGGTTGGTTTGATGTCGCCTCTTTTCATACGCACCAGGATATCCGTCCCCCCGGCCAGGGGGTAGGCTTTACCGCCCTTTTCGGCCAAGATCTCGACAGCTTCCGGCAGCGTTGAGGGTTCATAGTAATGAAAAGGCTTTAATCTTCGCATGGCGGTTTCCTTTTAAGCCGCGAATGAAGGGGGTCGGCGAAACTCTCGGCCTTTTGTCACACCGAGCTGTATAGTCCCAGGAATTGATCGTCATCAATGGTGCCCTTGATTTCAGTGGCCTTGTCTTTGACTTTCTGCACCAATTGATCAACCCTGTCAGGGCTCAAAGGCTCAAGGCCCATCTTTTCGATCTTCCAAGTAATGTTGGCCTTGCCGGCTTTCTTGCCCAGCTCAATGTAGTGCTCCCGGCCCAACAATTCGGGTCCGAAAGCTTCAACTGTCCTGGGTTCCTTGAGGAGGGCCGCCACGGGAATACCCGCCGCCCAGCGGAACACGTTGTCCCCGACAATGGGGCGATAGGCCGGGTGCCGGTAACCGGTCAGTTCCTGGACAAATTTGCTGAGTTCAACCAATTTTTCCGTTTTCATCGAACAGGGCACCCCGTAGGCCACCTTGAGAGCCATGACCAGTTCCTCGGTAGGGGTGTTTCCCGCTCGCTGGCCGAGGCCTCCCACGGTAGTTGAGGCGATCTGCGCACCTGCCATGAGTCCTGCTATGGTGTTGGCCACGCCCAGACCAAGGTCATTATGGCAGTGCATCTCAAGGGGCACATCAACCCATGAACGGACCTTCCGGGTCATCCACGCCGCGGCTTCAGGAACAATGGCACCCACCGTGTCCACCACAGCGATCCGATCCACGCACCCCGTGGCCGCCGCGTCCGTGAGCAACCGTTCAAGAAACTGAATTCGGGCTCGCGCGGTATCGATCAGAAACAGAACGACCCCCAGCCCTTTTTCGTTCTTGGCATAGGTTACCGAGTCCATCACTCGGTCGTAGACTTTTTGCTCCGGCCACTCAAATTGATACATGAGCCTCGGGTAGCCCACTGGTACCTCCAGAACGATTCCCCACACCCCGCAGTCGGCCGACATGTCAATGTCACTTCGCATGGCGCGGCACAGGCAGGTGATTCTGGCCTTGAGGCCGAGGCCGCTTATGGCTTTGATAGACGTCCTGTCCTGCTCAGAGACAGGCGGGAAGCCCGCCTCTATGTATTGCACCCCAACCTCGTCCAGCAATCTCGCGATCCGGATCTTCTCATCCGTGTCGAAGCTTACCCCGGGAGCCTGTTCCCCATCACGCAGTGTCGAGTCGTGCACCACCACCTCAGAAGGCCTCACTCTTGTCTTTTCAATCTCCTGTATGAAGTTGTAGTGGCTGACCCAGGTATGATCCCTGCGCCAGGGCCCCGATTCAATCGAAGGATCCGGAACCAGTGTCTGATTCTCGATCATTTTTCTCACATCTCCCTTTCTACATCAATCTAATAGCTTCTTAAACCAGCGATGCATAATTCCAGACGAAATTTAGTTCCGTTGCCGTAAAAGTAATCTGGAGTTTTGGGCCTCATATAATTCATCCTAAACGGGAATTCACAAACCTTTCCATCCTTGCCATAGCCTCTTCAATTTTGTCCAATGGGGCCAGCAAGGATATACGGATAAAACCTTCGCCCTGCGAACCGAAGGCAGTACCGGGAAAGACCAGAACTTTTTCTTCTTCAAGCAGCCGCTGGCAGAAATCAAACGATGTCATGCCCATGGGGGCGACATGGGCGAATACGTAAAATGCTCCCCTGGCAGGGCCGTGCTTCAGCCCCATTTTCGCCAGGACTGCCGTCACCAGCCTTCGCCGTTGATCGTAAATCCGCCGGAACTCTTCCACGCACTCCTGCGGACCCTCAAGGGCAGCCAGGGCCGCACGCTGGCACATGCTGGGACAGTTGATAGTAAGGGTGTACTTAAGTGGAATCATTGCATCCACTATTTGAGCCGGTGCATGAAGGTACCCCACGCGCCACCCGGTCATACAATACGTCTTGCTGAAACCGTTGATGGTGATTGTGCGCTCCTTGATACCGGGAATGGCACCAATGCTGAAATTTATGGCCCCATCGAAGACAATCTTCTCGTAAAGCTCATCGGAAATGATGACGAGGTCGTGGCGTACAGCCAACTCAGCCAGAGCGGCCACTCGATCCCGGTCCAGGATTTGACCAGTGGGATTGTTGGGTGTGATGAGCAGCAGGGCCTTGGACCGGGGAGTGATGCGCTCTTCCACTCCACGGGGATCGATCTGGAAACCGTCTTCCAGCGTAGTAGGGACAGAAACAACTGCTCCGCCGGCAATCTCCACAGCCATGTCGTAAGGGGTGTACCTGGGTTCGGGCACCAGGATCTCATCCCCTGGATCAAGCAAGGCCATCATCGTGAGAAAAACCGCTTCCTCGGCTCCCACGGTGACGAGCACCTCTTGCGCCGTCGCGTCAATACCGTTTTCTTCACGCAGCTTCCGCGCGATCGCCTCCCGTAACTCCGGGTAGCCGGGCCACGGTGAATAGCCGGTGTAGCCCTCGTCCAAAGCCCTTTTCGCCGCCTCGATGATATGCGCCGGGGTTTTAAGATCGGGATCGCCCCGCCCCAGGCTGATAACGTCGCTTATGGCGCGGGCCTTCTCGATCATCACCCGACGGTGGTCGATCCCTCCTTTGGGCCGAAGTCGCTTTGCCAGAAAAGGATGGAACCCTGCCATATCCTAATGCCTCCCGGGGAAGTCCCGCTCCTTGATATTCACCTTGATACTCTTGAGATCTTCAAGAAAACGGGCAAACAGACCGATCATCCGCTCGTAGATCTTCTCCCCTTTTTCCTTGCTGGCCAGGCCGGGGTTGCCCATGATTCCGCAGTCGCTGTATTCCTCCTGTTCCAGCGGAAGCCGCACGGGGTAACCCTCGTACTTTATCTCGAAACCCGAGCCCGAGTCTTTCTCAAACTTCTCCGGCATCCACTCGATGTGTTGAGGCAGTGTCTTTTTCGCCCGCTCCATGTGGCACAGCTCCGGTATGATCAACAGCCCGGCTGAGGACTCGATCTCTCCGCCGTGCCATCCGGGCAATTCGTCCGGCGCATCGAGCAGGTCCTCGCAAAGTTCCGCGAACACCTCGGTGTCGGCGGCATAATTAATGGCCAGCGCCCCCGTGTCGTAATGGAGCGCCCTCGTCACCCGATCCACCACCGGGCTGTTGGCCGTGTGGCCGGTGATGTAGACGATCTTTTTGAAACCATGGAAAACGCAACTGCGCCCGATGTCGTAGAGAAATTGGAAGAAGCCCTGGCTGCTGATGGTCAAAGTCCCCGGCTCGTTTGTGCGCATGTGGAACGGACTGTAACCATAGTTCACTGTCGGCGCCACCGGAACCCTCGCTTTTTCAGCCGCTTTCAAAGCCACGTACTCACCGGCGAAGGTGTCGACCCCGCACGGTAAATGCGGGCCGTGCTGCTCACACGATCCCATGGGCACCAGTATGATGTCCGTCTCCTCAAGCCATTCTTTCACCTCAACCCACGTCAGATTGAAAATCCGTACATCTCTGGACATTTCACACCTCATTTCTTATGCTCAATTTGGAAAAAATCAATATCCATCTTGTTTCTGTTGTCAATATCCTTTTTTAACGCTCTGATGTGAGCGCGCATGGCTTTCTCGGCCTCATCGGGGTCTCGCCTCTCCAGGGCCTCTGTCACCGCCTCGTGCTCCTCCACCGACCTGATCCGCCGGCTCGTTCGTTCGATTGTACGCAGTCGGACAAGGCTGATGTGGTCGTACAAACCTTCCACGGTTTCGATCAACTTGGGATTGCCACTCAATTGCAAAATCTCGCGGTGAAATGCCACGTTTGCCAGTGCGTAAGACTCATGATTTACTTCCTCTACATTGCGCACATCTCCGAGCTTATCAAAAATATCTCTTAATTCCCGTAGTTTAACATTAGAAACGTGGTCTACCGCCAATCGGGCCGCCAATCCTTCCAGCACTTCCCGTATGGTAAGGATATTCTGGTATTCCACGTAGCTTATCTTGATAGGAAACACGCCCTGCCGCGGAACGATTCGGATGAGGCCCTCCTGTTGCAATCGACTGAGCGCATGCTTGACCGGCGTTCGGCTCATACCGAGCTTCTGGCTGATAATCCTCTCTACAAGCGGCTTATCATGCGAAAATTCGCCGGTTACGATCATTTCTTTAAGGCGCTTGTAGGCCAGGTTATTAAGGTTACCTCTTACTTTTTTCCGTGGAACCGCGACCATGATTTTTGGATACCAAAAAATAATTTATTTTGTCAAGCAATTTTTGCATTTTTATAATTTATTAATATTATGAAAAAAATCTTAAATAAAAACCTGTTTTTACGATACTGATCTGGAATACCAGTTTAAATTTCCAGGGAACTTATTGGACGCGTTTGGGGAAAGAGCCTTCGAACTTATGGTATTTTGCGTTGACAATCAGGGCCGTTTTCTGATAAGGGGTAATATGATCAATTTTTCGGGAGGGCGGATGCATCGCATTGATGTTCATGATGAGCGGATCAATGGGGCATGGCTTATCCGGAAAGCCGAAAAGCTCGGCATTCCCGTTCACGCTACATCTTCTAAAAGGGATCTTACGAGACGCCGAAAGCAGGAATTGGCAAGTGCGGTTGCAGAGCTGGACCGTTTCTTTGACCCCCTTGCGCCATCCTCCATTACATCCCATCGAAAAATCTTGGGGCCAGGGATAATTTTTACAAAGAAGGCCCTGCGGAAAGTGCTCAAGCCCCTGTTCAGCGCCGTGATCAATACGCAGCGCATATTTAATAGTAAACTATCAGAATGGATACATCTTCAACAGAAGTGGGATCAACAGACAGAGAAACGCTTGTCAATGTTGGAGAAAATGGCACGGGATTTGAATCACCGCATCACTGAAATTGAAAAGACACAGCGGCTATCTGAAAAAAGCGGAGCAGGCCGTATCGATGTAGGGGGTGATCAGTCGTGAATGTCGGATGGATTGTCCCCTGTGCAGACATGTATGAGGCCTTAGTACCGTATCATTCCCACATCCGTAAATGCAACTGGAATATTCACATATTTCATGATCACCGGCTGCTGAAAAACTCAAAATCGATCTATCAACCCTTCCTAGCCGACTTTCCCCGCCTTCGACGTCATTATTCTATCCTTCATTATTTCCTGGATGAATGCGCCGCATGCCGTCAGCAAACCATTCTTCATCTAATAGGGCAGAAAATATTCGTCTCTTTTTCGGTCAGGAAAATGCCATTCCACCGCCTGCTCATGGCCTACCTGGAAGGATAAAGGTATGGAACCACTGGTTAGCATTGTCATTCCCGCCAGAAATCCTGATCCGCCCATATTCCGGCAACTGATGAATTCACTGTTGAACCAGACGTATCCCAATATCGAGATTATTTTCGTGGACTCATCACCCTCCTTTCCCCCGGTCTTGAAAGAGTTTATGCACCGCCTGATTTACGTGAAGCAGCGCCGAAAAAACGTCAGCGGGGTTCGACAGGATGGGCTGGATGCTGTCAGCGGATCTATACTGCTGGGGATCGACTGTGATTGCATTCCCCCGCCAAATTGGGTGGAGACCATGATACGGCGACTGGATCGCGACAGGGGCCGCACCATAGTCATGGGCAAGAGCATACCCTACGACCAGGACCGCATCTCTTCCATCGTGCAGGAAAATTTTGAGCGCTGGGTGAATTACATAGGTGTGGAAATTGACGGCGATTTGCTGCTTATGACACTGGACACAAAAAGTTACGGGGTATTCACAGATGTGGCCCGGCAGGTAGGGTTCGACACTGAGATGTCAGCCGCCGAAGATACCGACTTTGCTTTCAGGGCACTGGCGGCAGGCAATCGCATCGTTTACTGCCCCGAAGCCCCGGTGCGTCATTGTCACCGCCAAAACCTCCGGGACCTTCTACGCCAGAAAAGGTGGCACGGCTTCGGATACGGCCAGTTTGTCGCCAAAAATGGTGTGGACTATTACATGCATCGCCCTGTACAAGTATTGTGCCGGGCGGTTTTGATGATCCATCTTCTCCCTTTGTTTGTTGCCTATCTCGGCCAATTTTTTATTCGTAAAGGGCCGGATGAATTTCGTCGGAAAATTATAAGCGGCTTTGAAAAGCTCTGTTTCTGCTGGGGCATGACCTGGGGAATTTACCGGATGGGAGGCGTCAAAGCACTCCGGCAAAGAATAAAGAACGATATTCTGGGCTTGTCATCTCGCTTCAGCATCACCATCGTTCAATAGCGCTGGTTTGTTTTGATCGAAAGACCCTTATGCGACAGGAATTTCGCTTGCGGCCGCCTGCATCATCAACGTACAACAAGTTGTGTTATTTAACAAATCTTTTCAAGCACCTGAATAATCCTGCGGCCCACGCTCTCCCATGTATAATTTTCTATGGTCTTTTGAAATCCCCGGATTCCCATGAGCTGAGCTTCAGCAGGATTATCAAGGAGATATGCCATCCGTTCCGCTATCTCTTCCGCATCACTGCAGAGGAATCCATTCACCCCGTCCTCGATCAGAGAGGCGACAGCATCGCATCTTCGCAAACCGATAACGGGTTTTTTGCGCATCCATGCCTCAAGGTAAACCATCCCGAAACTTTCCAGCTCGGACGGGAGCACAAAAAGGTCGCAGGCATCATACGCATCCAATAAGTCGCGATTGGAGACTTTCCCCAGGGGCACTGTGTATGGCGAGCGAATGGGCACACCATCCTCATCGGGGCCGATCGTTACCAGGAGAAGATCATTGCCGCGAGCGTTCACCATGTCCACGGCATCCACAGCCATATCGCAACGCTTATACTGGGTCTTGCGGCCTACGAAAAGAGCTATTGGAGAAGAATCAAGTCCGAATTTGCGGCGAAACCGCTGCCCCCAAATGTCGAGTTTGGTGTATCGGGCTTTATCCACCCCCGCCCCGGCAAAAACCGCTTTGTACCCTAATTTCCGAAAAAGACATTCGGAAAACCTGGAGTTGGCCAGGATGGCGGCGCTTCGCCCCATGGCGCGATAGAAATGCCCCCAGTGATGATAGTGGTCCCTGTGATGCATCAGTGGCAGTAAGAGCACGGGCACATTTCTCCGCTTTCCCGCCCAGGCGGCGAAACAGAGCGTGTTAAAGGGAATCATATTGGCTATGACCGCGTCGTAATGAGGCATTTGTTTGTATAGTTGAGCATACATCCCTGGGGCCAGCGGCCCTCGAGCCAGCATGTACAGCCAATCGTAAAGCAGGGGACGACCGGCCGTCAACTGCCTGTAAATGTCAACGACTCTCTCCCCATCCAATTCTCCCAGTGCCCATTGTAAATCTCGCTCCATGTGCAGCGTTCGCCAATGGTTCCCGGATCTGTAACGGATATCCCGCACTGCCAGTCCCAACCATCGGGGATCGCTCTGCTGCTTCCAGAGCCGTTGGACCCGGAGCATCACGCACGGCTTGCTGCGCGGCTCGAAGGTTAACTCCAGCAATTTCCACTCACCCGGAGACACATCAAATTGCTCCCGATCCTTTCCCCTCTCCAGACTTCCCCGCAATCGTTTCGGACAGAACACCTCCATGGAAATGCCTGATACGTCCTCATCCGCAAGGATGACGCGAGCTTTTTTCCGGGCCATCCAGCGAAAGGGTACGCCCTGTTCCCCGCGTTCCAAACCGTGCCAGCCAATGCCCAGGTGGGCGCCAACTGACAAAGATGAGTCTATTCGTGAGTCCTCCCGGTCCCGGCGCCTCCGGATCCAATAACTGATTCCACGACTCACTAACAAGGGCAGATTGAAATTGGTGAACCGATGCACTTTGAAACCATCTATCTCGACCATGCCCTCAGGCGAGTTGTTCTCCCAGATAATACCGTAGGAAGATGTGGGACGGAAAACACTGTTCCTGGTCGTGAAGACATCCACCTCAATTCCCGCCTGGCGAAGCAAGCGGGCAAGCATCCAGGTGTGAAATTCGGCCCCTCCCACAATCTTTGGATCAAAACGATACGAAACGATAAGGACGCGCAGAGGTCTGTCTCTAGGTTTTTTCGTTTGGAAAAACTCGGCGGGTTGCAATCGGCTAAAGTCGGTGGGGGTAGTCTCCGGAACAACCTGCGTCCATTGCCGGGCTACGATTTGTATCAGTTCTGTGTCATCCTCCTTCACGCCCAGGTCAGCCAGGTTGTGCAAAAGCTCTCGGAAAATATCTTCGTCATAAAAATTCATCTTCTCTCAGCTTCATTAGTTCCGGTGATTTCTCATTATCCAGAGGAGTGTTAAGAGCCGCCCTTCACCAATGGAAACCATTGCTTTTTGGATATCTTTAATCCTCTGTCAGTTTCTCCACCACCCGGTCCCAGGTGATATTCATGGAGACTATCGTGCGGTAACCCGCATCCCCCATTTCCTTTGCAACTGAACACTCATCGTACAGATAATCAATCTCTCGAGCCAAACTCTCCGGAGTGGGAGCGGATACCCGGCCATTCACGCCATGCTCCACGAATTCAAGGGGACCCCCCGAATCCTCCGTGGTGATCAAGGGCTTGCGGCTGAGGAAAGCCTCCAGGGTAACATACCCATAATCCTCGTTGTAAGGGAGGTAACAGACGCCAAGCGACCCGGCGTAATAGCGCCGCTTTTCCTCCTCGGAGATAAAGCCGACAATCTCCACTTTTTCGGATACACCCAGAGTTTTCACCAGTTTCTTGATCTCCTCTTCGTCGGGGCCGCTTCCCGCTATGATGGCGCGCACCTGCGTCCGGGTCAATGCCATGGCCCGGACTAACAAATCCTGGCGCTTCAGCGGATCCAGTCGGCTGGGGTAGAAGATGTAGTCTCCAGGCGGCCCGGCATAAAGTTTCTCGGATTCATTCGGTGGATGATACAGGGGCACGCCGGCGAGGCCATTGAAAGTTTTCAAACGCCTCGCCACGTTGGCGGAGTTGCAGTAAATCCGCCGGGCTTCAGGCATTAATTGCGTGTCGGCGTGGATAATAATATTGCGGACTCTCTCCCCATCGGGATAGTGCACCAGGTCGCAATAAGGGGTCCTCCACAGATCATAGGCTGTGCGATGCTGGTGCAGGAGCCATATCACCTTGTTGGGATGAGGTATCAGATACGCCGGAAAGCGGAGGCCGATGAGACGATCCACCCTTCTCCCTGTGGATTCGGTCAAGTCCAGCAGGCGACAGGCAAGCATGCATTTTACTAATTCCTTCGGAGGATACCACTTGAAGGGTATCCATACTATCTCGGCCTCAAAGCCCCGGGCGTTCAACTCCCTGCATAGGTTCCTGGCATGGATCTCCGCACCCCCTGATGTGAACGGAGTCTGAACCGTGGCGATGAGAATCCTTCGAATAGACACTTCTGACCTCGCTATTTGAACTTTCGTTGCTTTTTCAGTTCAGAATCATCTTTGATTAAATCCAAAATCAAAGAGAGAAAATTCGAATGTTGAAATACGGAACCAGTTCGGATTTTCAAAAGTTAAAACGTTTGTGCTCCTCAAAATAAAATAATGAGTAAATTCATACCAAATTGAAAAGAAAATGAAAAGATCAAAGTTGTGATTATTTTCCTGGTTGACAGCAACAATAAATTGAATTAATATGATGCCAGGCCACTAGATATTGTGTGTTTCCAGGGGAAACTTCCATGTTTTTTATTGCCGATTTTCACATTCATTCCCGGTTTTCCCGGGCCACTTCCCGCGATCTGGATCTGGAGCACCTCCATGCCGCAGCTCAATTGAAAGGGATCCGGGTCGTAGGAACCGGCGATTTCACCCATCCGGGCTGGCTTGCAGAGATTAGAGAGAAGCTGGAGCCGGCCGAACCCGGGTTGTTTCGGCTGCGGGAGGCTTCGGCCGCCCCCATTGACGCATCCATCCCCGCCTCGTGCCGTGCCCCCGTTCGCTTCATGCTCTCTGTGGAGATCAGCAGCATTTATTCCCGGGGAGGAAAAACCCGTAAAGTTCATAACCTCATATGTATGCCTGATATTGAAAAGGCCGCGCGCTTTGCCACCCGCCTTTCTAAGCTGGGGAACGTGGAATCGGACGGCCGCCCCATCCTGGGCCTGGATTCGCGCAATTTGCTGGAGATAATGGCAGAGTGCGATGATGAGGCTTTTCTGATCCCCGCGCATATATGGACGCCCTGGTTCTCTGTGCTAGGGTCAAGATCGGGCTTTGACAGCCTGGAAGAGTGTTTCGAGGATTTGATAAAGCATATATTTGCCGTGGAAACGGGGCTTTCATCGGATCCCCCGATGAACTGGCGCCTGTCCACGCTGGATAAGCTGGCCTTGGTATCCAACTCCGACGCCCACTCCCCCTCCCGGCTCGGGCGCGAGGCCAATTGTTTCGATACTGAACTTTCCTTTCCTGCCATCCGAAAGGCACTGGCATCTAAAGATAAAAAGCGATTTCTAGGAACAATTGAGTTCTTCCCCGAGGAGGGGAAGTATCACCTTGACGGCCACCGGAAATGCGCTACAAGAATGGAACCCCGGGAGACACGACAAGAGGAGGGGAAATGCCCCCGTTGCGGAAGGCCCGTAACGGTCGGCGTGTTGCACCGGGTGGAGGAACTGGCCGACCGCCCCGATGGCGTCCGGCCTCAAGGCGCCCTCCAGTATACCAGCCTGCTCTCGCTGGCTGAGGTGATCGCCCAGGCGTTGGCGGTTGGGCCCGGAAGCAAACGCGTCTTATTAGAACAGCAGAGGCTTCAGGATAGGCTCGGCCCCGAATTGAAGATTCTTCGGGATATCCCGCTCGATTCACTGGCCGGCGCGGTATCGCCATTGGTTGTGGAAGGTTTGCGGCGTATGCGAGCCGGGAACATCCGCATTGCACCCGGATACGATGGGGAGTTCGGGAAAATAGAATTGTTTGAAGAGGGCGAAAGAGACGCTCTTATGGGACAATGCTCTTTCCTTTCCTATACGATGAACCATGGCAGGAATAATCCGGCAAAGAAAATAAAAAAAATCACGGCCAGCGAAGTAAACCCCTCCGGTAAGACAAACTTAAGGAGCGCCGCGCCCGAGGCACCTGCCTTGTTTTCCGCCGCTGATCTTGTTCAAAAGGCGTCGGTAAATTACATGGATTCCCTCAATCCTCAGCAGCGCAAGGCCGTTGAATACGAGGGAGGCCCTATGTTGGTGGTTGCGGGTCCCGGAACGGGAAAAACACGAACCCTTGTACACCACATCGCCTATCGAATAAGACAGCGTACGGTGCCGCCGAAAAACATACTGGCCCTCACGTTCACCAACAAGGCGGCCAACGAAATGAGCCAGAGATTGAAAGAATTATTGGACGATCCCGAGGCGGCGCGTTGTGTAACCGTTCGTACCTTCCACGCTTTTTGCCGGGGTATGTTGGAAGACGTTACTTCAGGAGGCTCGGGAACATTTCGGCTTTGCGATGAGCTGGAACGCCGGCATCTGATCAAACGCACTCTTGTTCGATTGGGAATGAACACAAGCTCGAGAGAGATACGCTGCTGGAGTGAACGCATTTCCCTGGCCAAACAGCGGCTGCAAGGGCCGGACGATGCAGAGGCGCTGGGTGAACAAGCATTATTATTTATCATGGTTTACCACGCCTATCAAAAAGAACTTGCCGCAATAGCGGCCCTGGATTTGGACGACCTCATATTCGTCACGGTTCGGAGACTCCAGGAGGATTCGGACTGGAGAAATTACTGCCTTAAGCGATGGCGCTGCATCCTGGTGGACGAGTACCAGGACATCAACCCGGCCCAGTATCGGTTAATCCGCCTGCTGGCGCCGGGAAGCCCGGATTTATGCGCCATAGGAGATCCCAATCAGGCCATCTATGGGTTTCGGGGGGCGGATATGGCTTTCTTTCTGCGATTCCGGCAGGACTATCCCGACGCCTATGTGGTTAGCCTGGACAGGAATTATCGCTCTACAGAAGCCATCCTGAAAGCGTCCGGGCAGGTCATAGCCCGAGGCAACGGAGCATCGTATCACCCTGCGCGTCCTCTCAGCGAGGGCGGAGCGAGGCTGACCATAACCAATTTTCCCCACGACCGGGCGGAGGCGGCGTTCATTGCCCGTCAGGTGGAGTCATTGATGGAGGGAGTGAGTCTTTTTTCCATGGACAGTGCCCGTGTGCGAGGAGACGGGGAAAATACTTACGGGTTTGGAGATTTTGCCATTCTCTATCGGCTCAACGCGCAGGCTGCACCGCTGGAAGAAGCGCTGGAGAAGAGAGGGATTCCCTTTCAGAGGGCAGGTCACGATACTTTGCTGGAGAGGCCGGAGGTACGAGACGTGATCGAAGGCCTTAGATTCCTGACGGGAATTCGATCCGGACACCGGGAAGATCTCCAGGATCTCCAAAACGAAGTGGGAAAAGTAACCGTAAGAACCTTTATTCGGAAAGTATCCGAAAGGATGGGGATCAATGCGGTGACAGTGGAGTTACTGGCCAGGGCTGCCGAACCTTTCGGTACGTCGCTGCAAGAGTTCCTGAACCACATAATCCTGATGTACGAGCCTGACATTTTAGACTCCCGGGCGGAGAGGGTGGCGTTGATGACCCTCCATGCATCCAAAGGGTTGGAGTTCCCGGTGGTGTTTATCGCCGGGTGCGAGGAAGGCTTGATTCCCTTTTATCCTCAGGGTACAATCGCCGCATTGGAACTTGAAGAGGAACGTCGCCTGTTCTATGTAGGGCTTACCCGCGCAAAGGAGCGGGTGTTTCTTACCCATGCGCGGACCCGGCTTCTTTTCGGGGAGCGACGCAGCGGCAGGCCTTCGCCCTTCCTGTCGGACATCAATGAAGAACTGCTGCAGCGCATCAGCCCTTCACGCGGGCCGAGGTTTTCCCGCAGCAGATCGAAGCGCCAGATGTGTTTATTCGGACGCTCATAAGTGGCTTTACTGTAAAGGAGAAAATTCATGAGTAGAAAAATCAATCTTAAAGTGGGCGACACTATGTTTACAGCGGAATTGAACGACAGCAATACCGCCCGATCCATCTGGGAAGCCCTTCCCATCAGGGGTCAGGGGAATTTGTGGGGGAAGGAGATATACTTTGCCATTGGGATGGACATGACTCCTGAGAATGCTCGTGCAGACTTCGAGCCGGGGGAACTGGCCTACTGGCCGCCGGGAAAGGCCTTCTGCATCTTCTGGGGACCCACCCCGGCCTCGACCGGTGATCGCCCCCGGGCGGCGTCGCCTTGCAACCCCGTGGGAAAAATTATCGGTGATATCTCCGCACTTGACAGCGTCGGCTCCACTGACGTGATAATCGAACGGGCAGAAGGTTGACTTCTTTAAATAATTTTGGCGGGACGGTTAATATCCCCGTCCTTAAACTCCGTCATAAGGTATCATAGATGGTCCTGGGATTTGATCCAGCCCGCCTCAAAAGGCTCTCACTCTGGATCGTCGTCATTCTCTATACCGCATCTCTGCCCGAGTTTATCCGCCTGTACGATTGGATCGTCAGCCGATTTTCCGAGGCATTTGCGTTCAGGCTGCCGCTGCTCTTTGTGATCGCCTTTTTCGCCTTATTCACCCTCTATTGTATCCTGGCGGGCAAAGGCTCAAGGGGGCTGATTCACATCTTCCTTTGTATCTGCATCGCGGCCGTAATCTTCCAAATCGTAGAAATTCCCAACAAACGAAGCCACATTCCGGAGTATGTACTGATGAGCTGGCTCCTTTTTGAGGCACTGAAAGGAGATTACAGGGGGAAAGGAGGGCTGCTTCTCATCCTTGTGCTTTCTTCTCTGCTGGGAATTGTGGATGAAGTCGTGCAGGGTTTTCATCCCCGACGATATTACGGATATGCGGATATGGCGGTGAACAGCCTCTCGTCGGCGATAGGTGTGCTGTTACTGGCTGTGGTGCGAAAGCCGTTTCCATCCAACAACACAATGGAGGTTACTTGGAAACCCTTCTGGGCGGCCATCCTGATGAACGCCATGGGGGCTGTCGGGATATCCCTGAGTTGTTACTACCTGAGGGCCGTAGCCGCACATAACACTTTTTTCACCTCATTCCCTGCGTCGGTCATCGCGCTGGACATTATCGGCTGTATCGGAATCATTGTGTTTATCTTCTTTTTTATCTCATTCCACTCCTTCCGAAGGTGGTATATACCCTCCTCACGGCCGGCCGCGATGTTATGGCTGCTGGTACCCAAGTCAATTTTTCTCATCATCATGGGCCTCACTGTTGCGGGATACTTTTTCGGCCTGGAGTTTCAATAGGAGGCGAGGTATATCCTTTGGCCTATTCTATAAAACGGCCATAATGAATAGAATTTAGACTGAGAATCGGTTAATTGGCCTTTATACTGAACTTCCTCACGAATAATAAATATAACCTGTTGTTATTAATGGCAATAACAGAAAATGCGTTATATATTTACTGGGTACATCACAGGCTCACCCCAAGGAGTTTAAATGCTCGCTTCTGAAGCGGCGTCAATGTTGTGATCTGATCAAAGGGCACCACTTCAGGTATCTTGGGATGAACCCGATTATTCACGATGGCAGCGAGGTCAGAAAGCATCGTCTGGAAGCTATGGACCGGCATATCGTCTTCTGTCCGTTTCTTCCGGGCTTTTCTTTTTGCTGAAAGTGACGGTTGAACGGGCGCCACCACGGAGGGGCGCAATTTCTGAGCAGAGCTCCTGTCATGATCGTCAAAAAGTATTGGCGCAAGGGCTTTAGCCACAGGGCATCCCTCGGTATCACACAACAGGCCGAAGATAATCGGTAACTTCCCCTTTTTCCTATCCCGAGCATGCCCCCTTCGGGCTAACGGAAACTTACACCCTTCAAAATATGTGGAGCTCACATCATAGAGCACCAATGTTTCTTGCGCCAAATAGCGACTGGCCAATTTCGTCTCAATCCGTGCCTGACGTTCCACAAGCCAATCCATCGCCCCATAAAGATCATCTTCATACGCCGATTCCAAACCCAAAACCTCACCCAGGGAAGTTAACAGGGTCTCCTCGCCAAGACCACGCGCCATCGCCAGCTTCGATCCTGGGTCAACTGATCCATGCCACAATCATCGCAACAACCAAATTGCGCTCTCGGCAAGCTTTCGCTGAAATCACACGCCCAAGCCTCAACCGACGCAGCGTGCCAAGCACAGCAGCCACATGAGCGTGTGGACGGCTCCGCACAATTGTAAAGCTCTCTTCAAACTTTTCTATAGCGCTCCCCCCGCGCAACAGCGTACGTAACCCCTGCACAAGTTCCGGCGCCGCCTGGTGAGATTGGCAAGGGTTTTTTTGCGGATTTTACCTCCTTCTCGGTAAGACTCGCGCAAAAGAATGCACGGTCGTGACATTCTGTTCGGCACCGTGTCAATATACATGACCATAATATAACAATAATAATTCCATAATGTCAAGTAATCTATTTATTATACATGGCTACATAATATAAAGGAATAAAATCAGTTTCATCCATTATATCAACTAGTTATACTCAATAATTATATCTTTTGTCAGGGGAAGTTCAGATTAAATGGCTGAGATGCGAGCGATTTCGCACCATCTGGGTTTTTTGATACTATCCACAGCAAGTGTTGAAAGCCGGTGGATAATGCTGTGGATGGTTTTTGTGGAAGCTAGAGAACCGTGGGTAGATAACGGGTTGCACAACCCTTGTGCAGATAAAATATGTCTGTTATTTCAATAACATATCGAAACTTCACGATGGGTGGCCAAAAGAGTGGAATTTCAAAAACATGGGTGTTGATAACTTTAATTATAAAGCAATATATTTTAAATGATTAATAAGTTTTCATGAAATTCTAAACAGATAAATTAAATTTCGCAGGAGAAGATTTCAGGCTCTCCGTTGGAGAAGTAATCGAACTTCTACAACTTTTTAGCCTTGATTTTTCGTGAAATATCTTACACAATGGGTCTTAACATTTTACCCAGAGACTGTCCGGGAGCCGTATTCCCCTCTGTTCAATGCCCGGGGGACGAAGATTACAAGCGAGTGTCCTTCTTCAATTCTTACTTTTAGGAGGCACAGTTATTTTTTCTTTCTCAAAAAACGATCCGGGCGAGTTCAAAGCGGATCGTCGAAGTTTTCTCAAATTAGCGACACTCGCCTCGGTTGTAAGTTTCTCCCCGGGTACAGGATTTGCGGCCTTTCGTACATTTTTATCACCCGAGAGGTCTCTGTCCTTTTACAACACCCACACAGGAGACCGCCTCAAGGTTGTCTACTGGATACGGGGGCAGTATTCGACCGAGGCCCTGGAGGAAATCAATCACATCCTGCGTGATCATCGCACCGGCGAGATTAAACCAATCGATACCTCCCTGATAGATTTACTCTGTGCCATTCACTTGAAACTCGAAGCCCGCGCGCCCTTCTACATCATTTCTGGATATCGTTCCCCCGCCACAAACGCTTTTCTTTGCAAACGCAATAACGGCGTGGCCAGGAAAAGCCTGCACATGAAGGGCAAAGCTGCCGACATCCGCCTGCCGGGATGCGACCTTTCTTTGTTGAGGCGTGTTGCAATGGGGTTGAGGGCCGGCGGCGTGGGCTATTACCGACGCTCCAATTTCGTACATGTGGATGTGGGTCGTTTGAGATATTGGTAATATCCGGATTCCTCGACCACGGTACCATGGCTATGGGCTTGGAGGCCTCTCATTCAGGGCACCGACAAGTATAGTATCGCGGTTGTAAATATCATCAATAAAATAAAATGGATGGTCCCGTCATCCTCAGCCCAGGCTGTCCAGTAGAGAATTTGCACGGCGATCGGTTCCCGCAGTCGAACGACCCGGGTAATACCGCTGCTGATTGACGCCGGTATTTTGTCCCGTGTCCATTGGGGATCATCCCGTAAAAGATATTCTGCTAATTCGATCAGCTTTTCAATTCGTATGCAACCGGAACTAAAACTACGTAGCGTCTTTTTAAAAAATTCGCCTCCCCGCGTATCATGAAGATATACATTGAACTTGTTGGGGAACATGAATTACAAGCGGCCGAGCGCATTGAGGGGCCCAGGTTCCTGACGGAGTTTATCGAGGAAGATTTAAAAGCAATTGGTGAGTCCTTATTCCACAAAGGTAACCTTTGGCGCCAGCCTCTGGAGTAACTTAGCGGCACGCACAGGGTTGAATATGCCGCAATGACAGGGTTTGGCCAATTCTCGTCCGGCCTCTTCGCAACTCTTTTTGCCCTTTTTTATATCCCAGATGACTTGTTCGATCAGATTGGCGGGGACCATTCCATGGCCGCACATGGTCGTCAACTCCAGGTATTCGTCCCCGGGGAGACGGTCCACCCTCCCGAATATTCCCATGGAGTGCTCCACCGTATGCTTTTTCAGACCCGCATCCCGGCAGCAACGTTCCGTACTCTCATGTATTCCTGATACAACCACGGATATACCAAGATCCCTCTCCTTCAATTCCTTCAGGACCCGGGTCATCGCTGCAGGCCCATTAAAGACCCCGTGAATGATCGAGGTGTCCTGGACGTTCATCTTGATCTCATCTTCGGAGTGAACGAATCGGTTTCCCGTCTGCATGTCGCCAAAGTTGTCAGGTCCATTGTCCAGAAGGATATCAAGGAATTGCCGCAACTTCTCTCCGGATCCTTCCTCGTTGAATCCTTTGGCTGACATGGATAAAATGACGAAGTCGTCGGCAAGGGTGTCGTGATTACCGCGTCGGTGAAGGGAATGAGTCATTGGATCAAACCTCCGGGGCACTCGGTCGGCCCAGTCCTACGTTGCATTTTCCATTGATATACACTGGAATCTCCAGGCGCTCCAGCGCTTCCACTGTAGGGATTTGCCCATCCGGCTCAACCCGCGCGATGATATCACCGCTGAAGACCGTGTCGATCTCCATTGCCACGCATTGGACCTCTTTGAGAACAGCCTCCAGCAGATGCGCAGGAATGATGAACTCTACGATGGCTGACAGCACCTTTTCGTCCAGAATTTCCGTATTAATCAGGCCATTGCTCTGATCAACCATAAGTCGTGTTACCGGATTGTTTATCTCGAATGTAACTCCCAGGGATGCCATGGCCCGGGAGACTCGATCCACATCGCGAAAACGTGTTCCCACGCCCGGTCGCCCCAGTTCCAGGGCAATACCGTAAAATCCCCGGCGGAATCGGCCGGTAACCTCGTTCGTCTTCATTTCCTCGGTCCCGCGGCCCGGTATCCGGGTCTCCGGGTGAATTTTCAGTGGATCGCTGAAGTTTTTTCGAAGGATCCGGGGCCAATGGAGTTCCGGCTGGTAGAGGGCATCCGTAGGGCATACACCGCTGCGGAGGCATACACCGCACTCCACGCATTCGTCTTCATTAATAACGGTATAAACCCGGCCCGGGGATGAAGGGTCCCGGTGAAATGACATGATCCCGCCTCGCATACTGCAGAAGAATCTGCATTGGCCGCATCCCGTGCACTTAACAGGATCGATTCTCATGCTGCCTCCTTGTTTCCGAGCATTTGGAGAGAGAAAAGAGGCCCTCGGGTCAATATCTCATGGATCCAGGCGTTCGCAAAGGGTCTGGGAGACCTGATCAACCCGGTCAGAACGCCGGCACCCCTGACATCGCCTATCAATACTGCCCCCACGAGCCTGTCATCACGGAGGAAAAGCTTCCGGTATATCCCGAGGTGCCGATCGTTGTGCAGCAAGGTGCGGGCGTCGCCTGAGTCGTACACGTGCCCGATGGAGACGCACGGAAGACCGAACACCTCCATGGAATTGAGCCGAATTGTTCCGGCGTAGACCTCTGCACAGCCTGTCATATTGATCCCCGCCGCTCTTCCCTGCTCGACGGCGATGGGCCAGAGCGCGTTGATCCACCGCCCGTCTCGAAGACTGTCATATGCCTCAGCCACGTCTCCCGCAGCGTATATGTCAGGCGCGGCAGTGGCCATGTGCTCATCCACACACACCCCCAAGTCGACTTCCGCCCCGGTGCCGAGAACGCATGCAGTATTTGGTCGAACACCCTTGCCCACTACCGCTAGCCCGGTGTGAATCCTGCTTCCATCGGAAAGGAGCAATCCTTCCAGTCTTCCGCGGCCGAAGAACTCTTTCACATCGGTGCCCAGGCGCACTTCGACACCGTGCTCCTGCAACCGTTGAAGGATAATCTCTGAGGACTGAGGGTCGAGCATTTGCGAGAGAATATGGGAGGACGATACAACCATGTGAACCCGCACTCCCCTCGCCACCAGTGCCTCTGAAGCCCTGACGCCGATGAGACCGCCTCCGATCACCACCACCGGCGAGTGGGCGGTGGCCCCTGAAATAATGCGCTCGGCGTCTTCCACCACGCGCAGGGTCTCCACCCCTTCAAGCTCGATTCCGGGGATTTCCGGCCGGATAGCAGAGGCCCCGGTGGCAATCAGAAGACGGTCATAGGGGACGCCGGTGCGTCGAGTTGTGCTTAGTCGATGAGCCTTGGCGTCGATTTCTTCGACTCTCTCGTTCAGGGAGAGCACGATGTTTCGGGTTTCATATTCCTCTGGCGACTGAAGGGACAGGTCGTTCCGGGACACCCGCCCGGCGATCCAGTAAACCAGCAGGATCCGCGAGTATAAGTGGTGCCCCTCATCGCTTATGATCTCAATGCCGGACACTGGATCCCGTCGGCGTATGGTCCACGCGGCCGAGACCCCTGTGGCACTGTTTCCGATTATCACGTAACGCATGAGCCCTCTCTTCAATAATCATTTCAAAATGCAAAATTAGCATTTTGCATATTAATTTTTAACAATTTGTACTGTTAAATTACGATCCGTCTTACCCTTTTCCACTAAGCTGATCCATGATCTGCTGCACTTGCTCTTCCGGCGTGGCTAGCTTGGGGGAAGCCAGCAGCCGGGCGCCCCACCGGGATTCCGCCTCATCGGTCATCCACTTGGTCAGCTCCCCGTTCCCCCATATGGGGAGAGGGGCGCCGATTTGTGTGGTAAGGCCCATGGCCAGCCATCCAAAGGCAGAAGAAAGATAGGCGAAGGTCGGTATTTCAAGGAACGCCGCCGCCGCCGGAGCTTCCGAGAACCCATTGGCACCCGCCAGCGGTCCAAAAACTTCCAACGCCCGGGCGCTCTCGTACAACGATCCCACGGAGAACCAGGGGCGGGCCCGCCCCTGCATGACCTTCTTTATGCCGGATCCCGCTGCCTCCTCCAAACCATCGAACAGTGCCACAGCTCCCGCGGCTTCCGCTGCCACCAGGAGAACCACGTCATTGGACAGCAGGCCTTTCATGATTTTTGCCGTTCGCTCGAAGTAAGTCTGCCGCACGTTGGTTCCACCGATCAACAGGACGACGCCCCGCGCGGTCCCGCTCTGCACAGCGTCGTGGACAACCTTCCCTATGTCCGCAGGCCGCGCCTCGGTCAGAACACCACATTCCCCATCATGAGGTTTTATCCTGAGTTTTGTGTGCTCTCTTGCTTTTGCCAGGATGTCCGCCACATCCGGCCATGGTCCACTCAGAGAGACGGTGAGGCGAGGGATACGCAACTGATCGCACATTCCGAACAGCGAGGGATACCCATCCAGGTCTGACTGGATGACAAAATCCACCAGCCCCGCGGCCACGGCCAATTCCGGCGATCCCGAACTCACGGATCGAGAGCCGGGAATGTGCAAACAGCCGTTTCCGGCCGTCCCTACCAGTCGGACGTCTTTCTGTTCATGAGTCGCTTTTTTCAGGTTCTGGAGAAATCCTCCAGGTATGGCTCCATCCACCAGGATGTTCACCAGGAAAGAAGTCGAAGGCGGGGCTGCGTCCCCGGGCTGAGCACCCTCGCCATTGATCTGACAGAGGGCCATGGATGATACAATGGAGCAGATCCCCAGGCGAAGGATGCTCTTAAGAGTGTCGTCCAGCATCCCGGGGTCCACAAAAAAAGGATCCCTCGCCGTCACCGCATCCACAAGGAGACTGGATGGGAGCAGCCCTTTCGCTTTGAGTTGCTGGGTTACGGATTCCGGAAGGCGGGACACAAGATCAGCCGTACTCTGACTGTTAAGGACTTTTTCTCGTATTCCATCTTCCCCGGCGGCGTCCAGGCATACATTTATGTGGTCCAGGGCTCCTCTGCGAACCTTTTCCACAAGGTTGTGCAGGACGATCTGCCGGCCGTCCGCCCCGCAAATGCCATGATCCGGCTTGTCCTGAAAGGGACTGATCCGGCAGGGCCCTTGAAGGCAAGCCGAACAGTTAAGCCCGTTCTGCGTGAATCCGCAAAGGGGTAACTGCTCTTCATATCGATCCCACGACAGCGGGATACCTGCATCGGTCATGCGGAGGATCGCCTGGTTAACAGAATCGAGAAATGTTTTTTTCCGTACTTTCAGCATCGACGTCAACCTCCATGTGGGAGTGTTATATCAAGTCGAACTTTTCGACCATCGGACAGAAGTTCCAGAACACGCTCTCGCAATCCCTCACGGATCCTGGGCGCAAGTTGTGCCGCTTCGGCAAAAACAAGGGCACCCGTTGGACAGGCTGTCACACAGTACGGCTCTTCCATACCGGTGCAGCGGTCGCATTTTATAACCTTTTTTGCCGCCCGACGGGGCTCCACAACCCCGAAGGGGCATACCATAACGCACATCCAGCATCCAATGCATCGTTGCTCTCTATACAGTACTGTTCCATTATGTTCCCTGTAAAGTGCGCCCGACGGGCAGGCGTCAAGGCATGCCGCCTCCTGACAATGACGGCATTGCAAGGGAAGGGAAGCGTCCTCACCCAGAGGTTCCACCTTGACGCGAGGGAGGGGTACAATTTCCTCATACATGGCTTCGGGAAACTTTTGGCTCAGGGAATCGCGCATAAGGGCGCATTGAAGCTCGCATGTCTTGCATCCCGTGCATCGAGAAACATCCACAATAATCTCTTTCATACAACCTCCTCGTCAACGTGAAGGAATAAGATGATTTTTCCGTAAGCCGACCGGGGCATTATCCTTGTGCTTCTGGACATGACCATGTACGGCCGGTTCGCTTATATCAGGCCGCCTGCCGGGATCATCCGGAGCCGCTTTCGGGGCGATTCCATTACTTTTGTAAGGACTTGGGTTGATCATGAACAGCCCGTTGCTTGAATTGAAATGGAATTTCTAATATTTTTTTGATATAATACACTCTAAAAAATTACACAAGGATTTTCCTCATGAAAGCTATCCGATCCATCATCGTCAAGCCCCGTCTTCCCCAGCGTCTTCGCATTTTGGAGGAACTGGCCTATAATCTGTGGCTAACGTGGCACCCGGAGGCTGCTTCACTCTTCAGGGATCTGGATCCAGCCCTCTGGGAGGAATCTGAACAAAATCCCGTCCGCATGCTGGGGGCCATTTCTCAGGAAAAGCTTGACGAGATCATCCAGGAGGAGGGATTCCTGGCGCAAATGGATCAGGTGGGTCAGGACTTTCATCATTACATGACTGAGTCGGGAACATACTCATTTTTGCTGGAGCGGCCTCTGGATTTCCAGATTGCTTATTTCTCGCCCGAATATGGTCTTGCCACGTACCTTCCCATCTATTCCGGGGGGCTGGGGATGCTGGCGGGAGACCACCTGAAGTCATGCAGCGATTTACGGATACCTTTTGCAGCAGTGGGTCTATTGTACCAGAAAGGATATTTTCGACAATACCTCAATCCCGACGGCTGGCAGCAAGAGGCATACACTGAAAACGATTTCACTAACATGCCCGTACAAATGGAGATGCGGGATTCGGATGATCCCCTGACAGTCGATGTAGAGATGAGGGGAAAGCCTGTTCTCGTTCACGTCTGGCGGGTTCAGGTGGGTCGCATACCGCTCTATTTGCTGGATACCAACGTTGCTGACAATGCGCCTGAGGACCAGGCTATCACAGCAAATCTTTACGGGGGCGATCGAGAGATGCGCCTGCGACAGGAGATCATCATGGGGATCGGGGGCGTGAGGGCCTTAAAGGCCCTGGGGATAAGGCCTTCCGTGTTTCACATGAATGAGGGCCACTGCGCTTTCGTTGTTCTGGAGCGGATCCGATGGTTGACGGAGGAATTCGGGCTGGACTTCGACTCTGCCCGTCAGGCGGTCACAGCCAGCAATGTTTTCACCACGCATACCCCCGTTCCGGCCGGAATAGACGTGTTTTCGCCTGAGTTAATACGAAAATACTTCACGAACTATGCCCATTCGCTTAACATCAGCATCGACGATTTGATCGCGCTGGGGCAGGAGAATCCAGGCGACCCCGGACAGGTCTTTTCCATGGCGGTATTGGCCCTCCGATTTTCAGCCTATTCAAATGGGGTCAGCAGGTTGCACAACGATATTGCGCGCAAGATGTGGAGAGGCGTCTGGCCGAAGCTCCCCGAGATCAACATCCCCATAACCCATGTGACCAACGGCGTGCACATCCCTTCTTATATTTCCGAGGAAATGGCCAGCCTTTATTGCCGCTACCTGGGACCCAGGTGGATCGAGGATCCGGACAATCAAAAAGTATGGGAGCGGGTTGAGAAAATTCCGGACATGGAGCTATGGAGAACCCATGAACGACTCAGGGAGCATTTGGTCGGCTACTGCCGGGAACGGCTCGAAAGGCAGCTCTTATCCCGTGGAGCGATGCGGTCCGAGATCGACAGGGCCAGAGACGTTCTCAGACCAGACGCTCTCACCATCGGGTTTGCCCGCAGGTTCGCCGCATACAAGCGCGGCACGCTGGTGTTCAAGGACCCGGATCGGCTGGCCCGCATCGTAGGCGATCCCCAGAGGCCGGTGCAGTTCATATTCGCAGGCAAAGCCCATCCCATGGACAAACAGGGCAAGGAGCTGATTCGCACCGTGATTCACTACGCTTCCCGCCATGACTTCCGGGAGCATATTGTCTTCATCGAGGATTACGATATTGATGTGGCAACGCATCTGGTCCAGGGTGTTGACGTATGGCTGAACAACCCGAGGCGTCCAAACGAAGCCTGTGGGACAAGTGGAATGAAGGCCGCGGCCAACGGCGCACTCAATGTCAGCGTTCTGGACGGCTGGTGGTGCGAGGGGTACAACCCTGACTACGGATGGGCCATCGGTGCAAGGGAAGAATATGAAGACTATGAATATCAGGATTACGTGGAAAGCCAGGCCATTTACAACCTCCTTGAAAAAGAGGTCATACCTCTGTTTTATGACAGGGGCCCCGGTGGACTTCCTAGAGGGTGGGTGGCCAAAATGAAGAGCGCCATGCGGAACATATGCCCCACTTTCAACGCCCACCGCATGATCCAGGAGTACGTTGACAAGGGGTATCTGGGATCGTTTGTACGCTGGCGGATGCTGGCTCACGACGATATGGCCGGTGCTTGTGAGCTGGCTTTGTGGGAAAAGAACATGAGGGAAAATTGGCATTACGTGCGCGTAAGCTCGGTAAAGATACTCGATGGACTTAAGACCTCGGTGAGACAGCGCGTGGGGATTGAGGCCCGTGTCTTCCTGGGGCCGGTCTCGCCAGATGACGTCTCTGTGGAAACGTGTACCGGAATGTTGGATTCTGAGGGCAACTTCCTGAATCAGTCCAGTCAAAACATGGAGTACAGAGGTGCGGTCGAAGACGGCATGCACCTGTTCGAAGGCACCGTTTCCTTTGCACATTCAGGGAAATTCGGCCTAAACGTCCGCGTTCTTCCCTCTCATCCCACCATGAGTGATCCGCACTTTATGGGATTGATAAACTGGGGGTAACACTTATCCATGGGATGTTGACAGGTAACAAGGCGCCCCGGTTTTCTTTAATCTGTTATTCAGTCAAATTTACAACGTTTAACGTGCCCGGGCCAGGATCTCCTTGGAACGTGCAACATCCTGCGAGATCTGGGCTATCAGCTCCGCCATGCCGGCAAACCGGCACTGGTCGCGCAAACGCTCCACGAAAAGGATCTTTATTTCCTTCCCGTAAAGGTTTTCCTCGAGCCCAAAAATGTGCACTTCGATGGAGAGCGGCTCCTCGCCGAAGGTGAGATTGCGGCCTATGCTTGATACGCCAGGCCACAGATCCTTTCCTATCTTTACCCGAACCGCATACACGCCCTCCGCGGGGCAGATGCCGCCGGTGAGGCTGATGTTCGCAGTGGGATACCCCATGGCGCGGCCTCGGTTATGCCCGGTAATGACCATGCCTTCAATCTTATGGTGCCGTCCTAAATAACGCGAGGCCGCACGAACCTCGCCCCTGATCAAAAAATCACGAATCAGGGTGCTGCTCACCACCGTATCCTCCAATCTGACGCGCGGCACAGCCTCCACTTCGAACCCCATAGTTCCGCCAAGCTCGGCCAGCAACCCGGGATCACCCTGGCGATTTCTTCCAAAGCTGAAATTTTCCCCGATGATTATTTTTTTTGGACCGATCTGCCGGTGGATGATTTTTTCTACAAACTCCCGTGCGCTCTGCGCCGCATAGCTCGGAGTGAACCGGGCCACCAGGATGAACTGGACCCCCAGTGCGGATATCAACTCTATCTTCTGCCCGTGGGAAGTTATCAGGGGGGGGCATCGCTGGGGAGTCAGAACGCTCAAGGGATGAGGATCAAAGGTGTAGACCACGGAACTGACGCCCTCTTTACGGGCATCCTCGCACACTCTCCGGATCAGTAATTGATGCCCGAGATGGACCCCGTCGAAGTTTCCCAGGGACATTATGGGAGAATGGAATAGCCCGCTCAGGTCGCGATCGGCAGAGATCAACTCCATGTCCGCAAAGTCTCCATTGAAATTTCTCTTGACAATTTACTGTAAAAAAATATACTTAAAAAATAAAGAGTTTTCAATTGAAAACTCCCTACACATCTTCACATGCCGAAGTGGTGGAACTGGTAGACACGCTAGGTTCAGGGTCTAGTGGGGGTTGCCCCGTAGGGGTTCGAGTCCCCTCTTCGGCACCATAAGTCTAATAATGGCGTAATCTCAAGAGGGTGCGCCTTTTTTTATGTTTGTTGGCTGCGTATAGGTTGCAGGTGGTTGCACTTGGCTCGGATCATCCACACGGTTCACGGCCTCCCGGTTGCTGCTCGGATCGGAATCAGGTGGCCATAGATGCCGAACGTGATCTGATTGCTCTGGCGGTTGAGCTGTTCCTTGATGTAAACGGGGCTCTGTCCGTCGCTCAGTGGAGGGCTGATCCTAGATTCCGTATTGGTTCAACACCAGATTGGCCTCGATCTTCCCGGCCGCCTCCGAAAGCACCCTTCGCTTTTCGGTGTTGGCGATTTCCGTTGCCTGATGGAAATGCTTAAGATTTCTGAGTTCCGGTTTTTCAAGCTTCCATGCGGATCGTGGAATATTCTGTACCGGTGCTGGTGTCAAAAAAGGGCTTTCAGGTTGATAATTGCATTCATTTCTTTTGAAGGTTTCCCCGCTTATTCCCGCAGATGAATGTAGCCCCGGGATTCCATGCATTGTATCAATCCGTATCGATCAAGAATGGTCGGGCCGGTTTCAATTTCATCTTCTCTTCCAAACGTTTCAGCATATGATGAGCGCTCTCCAACATGGCACTCAGATAAATCCCTGTTGTAATCAAATCGGGTTTTGTGAGGCGGAATATCAAATCGCGGTGCTGCAATACACCCCAATAACAGCGAAAAAGATAACGCTGCAAAGAGAGCTAATAGAACAGGTATTCTTGTCATGACTGAATTTCCTTTCTCTGGGTGAGGATCCCTAAGGTTCAGAAATCGGTCTTTCGTGGCATTTCCTTACAAACACAATGGATTTCGGCCCGGGGTGCCCCGGAATAGCCTTTCTCACCCCAGCCCTTATGAATATGGACCCAGAGAGATACTCCCTTTCAGAACGCATTTAATACGAATGCGGTATAGCATCATACCCTCCATGTCTTTTTTTGTCTATAAGCGAGTAAGGAACTCATCGAGAAACACCGAGGGCAGTCCAACAAGCTCCAACTTGCCGATGAATCTATTGGAGCCTGTTCAATACTAAAATAAATTAATAAATACAGTCAGTTATAAGCTCATAAAACTGGAGTTACCCCCAAAATGGTGCATTTCCGGGGGACGGTTTCAAAAAACCTCAATGATTTGAAGAAAGTTACCCCCATTAAATGTAAGTTTTATGGGATAAGTTACCCCCTCAAATTAACGTTTGCTGCTCTTTGAAAATAAGGAATATTTAAAAAATCTCTTTATATTTTAGAAGATTTATGCTCCTTCTTAATATTGAACCTCGGTATTGAACGGAAGGAGCATGATCATGATTGATTTTCAAGTTCCCTTACCCGGTCTTGCAAGGGATTTCAATAAGCTGACAGACAAGGAAAAGGAGTTCATTGAGTACTTT
>JAFDED010000047.1 GCA_019310535.1 Deltaproteobacteria bacterium | reverse complement strand
GGAGGGCAATCGCTCCCGCTCGGTGGAGATGGATCCGACCACCGGCGAAATAGTCTGGGAATATGCGTCAAGCACACCCAACAGCTTTTATACCGCCTATCAGGGCTCAACGCAACGGCTTCCCAACGGGAACACGCTTATTGTTTCAACCGGGCCGGGCCATGTCTTCGAAGTGACAGAGGACAAAGAGGTGGTCTGGGAGTTCATCAACCCGTTCGCTCCAGCTGGTCGCAAGTGCTATTTTGAAGATGCTACCCGCAACTTCATCCACAGGGCTCACCGTTATGGGCCGGACTATCCGGGCCTTGCGGGCAGGGACCTGAGCCGAAAAGGCCTCATCGATGCGGGCTGCCCGCAAGAGTGGCAGGCGTGGGTGGAGCCGACGGTCGAAGCTCCCACCGTGGCCGTGACGGGTGGAACGTTCTCTCCGGGCCAGCAACTGCAGATCACCGTCACCTGCGCCGGCCCAGGGCCCTATGATATTCTTGCCGGAGCTCAGGTCGGGAATACCAAGTACTATATCCAGAACAATCAATTTCTGGAGGCTGGTTTACGCGCCCCGGCCTTGAGGAACCACACGCCCGACGGGGCTCCCATCACGGTGCTGGACATGACCGTACTTCCCGGGTGGGGTGAGTTCAGCGTGGATATTTTCGCCGAGGTCTCCAATCCGGGAGCAATACAGTCGATTGCCGATGCTACCGGCAGCCTTGCGATTTCCGCCGGTACCGATGGAGGCGGCGTCGATGACGGCGGCGGCGATGACGGCGGCGGCGATGACGGCGGCGGCGGCGACGGCGGCGGTTATTGATGCAGCTTCCACTGTTATTGAAACTGATTTTGAAGCCGCAAATGTAACTGCCATTATCTGAAAAATCAACCGTGTAATAAGGAAAGGCCGTGGGAAACATTCTCGGGAAGAGGAGGACGACTCACGGCCTTTTTGCCCTTGGCGGCAAACGACGATATCCCTCAATAGTTTTCACGAGCAAATTTTAATCTTGTGAATTTCTTGTTAATTTTATACTATTATTTTTAAAATATGTTGCCCGTATCATGATTGATCGACCCGTTTTACAGCCCAGAGAGGCATAAACGGGCAATATATCCATACCAACACATTCTCGGCAACGGAAAAAATCATAGATGCTTAAACAATGGGATGTAAGGCCGTGAACACGAAGGAAAAAGAGGGCGGAATATATTACGCGAATCGTTTAATAGTAAAGTTGATCATCGGCACAGTGTGTTCCTGTATCCTGTTCTTTCCCGCCACCATACAATCCAAGAAGGTCCTCCGCGCGGGAGGATTACGGGCATTGCCGCCCTTTGCTTTCGTGGATAAGAGATCAGGGGTTTACCGAGGCTTCAGCGTCGATCTGGCCAAGTTGCTGGCAGGGACAACGGGGGCGAGGATCAAGTTTCACGCAATGGAAAGCGCTAAGCTGGAAGAAGCGCTGGTTAAAGGGAAGATCGATTTTATCATCGGAGTGCCGAATAAATTCATCAGCAATACCAATATGCAGTTTCTCGAACCCACGATTCTCCTGGAGAGAAAGTTATTTGTTCATGACTGCTGCGTAACCGTCACATGCGTCAAAGACCTGCCCGGTCATACCGTCGCCATAGAAAAGGGAAGCGAAGTCCTCGACCTGATACCAGATAAAAAAAGCATCGAATTCATCGAGGCCGAATCACCGGAAAAGGCGTTGAAATTGGTCGATTCCGGGGAAGCCGACGTGTACATTTCTCCATCAGGCCTGTCAACCACCTATTTTATTCAGAAAAACCATTTCGAGAATATCAAGGAAGTGGGTCTGCCCATCGAAACCATCCCGTTTGGGGTTGCTGTTCGCAAGGATAGTTCCACTCTTCTCACTGAGCTTAGCGTGGCCTTCGGGAAGATTTTGGAGAACAAAAGCTATGACACGATCTATCGCAAGTGGTTCGGGCAGGGCATTCAATTTATGGAATGGCAGAAATATGTCAAGATCGTCATAGGAGCGGTCGGACTATTCATCACCATTCTATTGATTTTTGTGTTTTGGACCCGGACGCTGAAAAGGAAGGTACTGAAAATAACCCGTGATTTGCAGAGATCGAAACAAAAATACAAAGATCTGATCCAGTTCTCTCCGGAGATGATTCATCAGATATCCTCTGATGGCCGCATTGTGCTGGCCAACAGGGTTGCACTCCAGCGATTGGGATACAAGAAGCAAGAGATTCTCTCCCTTAGGGTTTCTGACCTTGTGGCGAAGGAATGTCGCCATGAGCTGGAGAGCTTTATCCAGTCTGTATTCCGTGTTGGGCGGGGGGAAAAAGAGTTCATTTTTCAAGCCAAGGATGGGAGGCGTATCCACGTGGAAATGAGCATTACAACCATGAAAGGCCTGGAAGATTCGGAAGAACTTGCATGTTGTTTTTCCCGGGATATAACCGACCGAAGGCGGTTGGAAGAAGAGTTGATCCAATCAGAACGGCTGGCGATCATGGGCGAAATGGCCGCGGGCATAGCCCATGAGATCAATAATCCTCTTGGAATCATCATGGCGAACACCGAGGAAGCACTCAGTTACGATCAAAAAGACGAAGGTATTTACGAAAACCTGGTGGCCATCGGACGAAATGCTGAACGAGCCGGAAAATTCATAGATGACCTGCTGTCCTTTACCCGGCCCGCCGCACCTTCAAAAGCTTCCATTAATTTGATTGAACTCATTGAAGAAAGTTTGTCCTTGCTCAAACAGCAACTCAAACAAAAAAGGATCAGAGTTGAGAAACAATTTCCCGAGAAGCCAGTCATTTTCGAGGGGGATGATAATCAGATACAACAATTATTAATCAATCTCATACTCAATTCCATCCAGGCCATGCCGCAAAAAGGAAGAATCTGCATCCGGGTGGGGCTTAACAGAATTAATGGCACAGAAAAGATTCGCATGGAAATTGAGGACACGGGAGTAGGGATTCCGGAAAAAGACTTGTCCAGGATTTTCGATCCCTTTTTTACAGCCAGAAAGAGCAAGGGATTCGGCCTGGGCCTCTTCATTTCCAGAAGGATAGTTGAAAAACACAATGGCACGATCCGCGTTGAGTCAACAATAGGTCAGGGAACAATCATCATCATTGAATTTCCAGCTCAGGTCATGCTGGTCAGTGAGGCCGGCGCCAGGCATGTGCCTCTTGCATAAAGGAAGGTTCGCAATTGTCCGAGAAAATTCTCATTGTCGAAGATGAACCCGAAATGATACGGGCATTGAGCAGGTTTCTTACCCGCCTGGGATATCAGGTCCAGACCGAGGAATCCGGAGAAGATGCCTGGAAAGCCATCGAGGAAACCATGTTCGATCTGATTATATCGGACATGGCTATGGATGACATCAGCGGTTTGGAGCTTTTAGAACGTGTTCGCACTACCGACTCCGCACTCCCTTTTATCATTATTACCGGCGTGGGCACTATCGAAACCGCTGTGGAGGCGATTAAATTGGGGGCCTTTCATTACATTACCAAGCCTTTCAAGCTTCGGGATATGGAGATTCTCGTAAAAAGGGCGCTGGAATATGGAAAACTGCACAGGAAGTTAGATGTTTTACGCGTACAGGAGGAAGACGATGAATTTCCCAAAATGGTGGTTGGATACAGCAAATCCATGCAGGAATTGCTCCGCAGAATTGAAAAAATTTCAGATTCCCATGCAACCGTGTTGATCCAAGGAGAAACGGGAACCGGAAAGGAGCTGCTGGCGAGAACTATTCACCAAAACAGCTCTCGGAGAGAATACCCTTTCTTGCCTATCGACTGCAGCGCACTCACTGAGACATTGCTGGAAAGCGAGCTTTTTGGCCATGTCAAGGGGGCTTTCACCGGGGCGATAAGAGCCAAGAGGGGGCTTTTGGAAGAGGCGCAAGAAGGCACTATTTTCCTGGATGAGATCTCTGAAATTAAGCTTTCGACCCAGGTAAAGCTGCTCAGAGCGGTTCAGGAAAGGGAAATAAAACCGGTGGGCGGAAATCGACCGGTTAAGATAAACGTGCGATTTATTTCCGCGACGAACCGGGATTTAAATACCGCTGTGGATCAGGGATTATTCCGAGAGGATCTCTACTATCGATTGGCTGTGGTTCCCTTGTATTTGCCTCCATTGAGGGAACGAAGGGAGGAAATACCTCTCCTCATCGATCACTTTTTAAAAAAATTCTGCAAGATGTACAAAAAGAAAATCAGCAGTGTTAAGCCCAACGTGCTTCACATGCTGTACAATATGCCCTGGAAGGGGAATATTCGAGAATTGGCCAACATATTAGAGCGAGGGGTGCTCCTCTCAGAGAATGAGACATTAACCTTGGATTGCCTGTGCATGGAGTTTCAAGCCCCAATCGAAAAAAATGGAGTGATGAATAAGCAATTATTATCATTAAAACAGGCTGTTGAAGAGGCGGAGAGGCAGGCGATCGTTCAGGCATTGAACGCTTCGAACAACAACCGGAGCATGGCCGCCCGACTCCTTGGCATCAGTCGAAGGGCTTTTTATGATAAGATGGCCATGTACAATCTGCAACTGTAGAGATTGATTCACAATTGTGCAATTATCCGCACACAATGCCCAGCCTTTAACCTTCAACATCCCCACAGATCTTTTATTGATTTATTTAGATAACAACCAGTTGGAACCCCAGAAGATTCTCGCTCCATCTTTGGCACGATAATTGGATAAAAATACTGTTGATATTTTATAATCATTTGAGCAGGCGATGTTGAAAAATGGGCATGATTTGATTATTTGAGCACCGCAGGAAAGCCGAATATCACATATAAAAACTGATTCAGAGGACCTCTTACGATTCGCGGATGTTGGACGCGTATAATCAGCTGCCGGGCTATTAAATTGCGGTAAGCAAGTAGCCAGTGGCAATAATTTATACATTATAAAAGTACTCACAACATGAGTCTTAAGAAATTGTATAAAGCGGTTCCCTCCTTTATTGAGATGGTGAAGTTGAAGAAGGGACCGACGATTCATCCATGGAGGTAAGCCAATGAAAAAACGAACGATTTCCATGTGCATGGCTGTGGTTTTTATATTCAGCCTGATTGTAATTCCCGCCCTGGCCCAGACGGCAAAAGCTGGAGGGACATCCATCTTTCAGGTAAACTTGACTGCCGGTGAAAGTAATGAATTCTTATGGCTGGCGCAGCAAGAAGAGAAGAAACCAGAGGGAATGATTAAGAAGCCTGAGGCAACAGAACCGAAAAAGGAACAGCCTCCAGAAGGAGAAGAAGAGGAGGAGGAGGAAGAAGAGGAAGAGCCCAGCTTGAGGCCGTCGAAGTGCTGATTTTAAAGTTGTCCCCGATAACAAGTTCATATTTGATGCAATTTTCCGCCCTTAGCCCGGAGCATTAGAGGACTAAGCGCGCGTGGTTTTTTCAAGAAAAGGAGGTTATTCAATGAGCAATGAGAAAAAAATCTCCCGACGAGATGTAATGAAATGGTCAGTGGGCTCTTTGGCGGCTGTCCCCTTTGCCGGTTCACTTTTAAAGGCCGGAGATGCCAGCGCCCAGTCGAAGGCTCAAAGCGTTCCCCCAGGCAAAAAACCGAAGGTTCTCGTGATTGGATTGGACTCCTGCGACATGCCGCGCATCCTGGAATGGGTAAAAGAAGGGGAACTCCCCACGTTCAAGAAGCTGATACAATCCGGCGCTTACGGCACTTTTGAGAACATCTTTCGCGGGATGTCTGTGGACGCCTGGGCTGCATACCTGACCGGAGTGGGACCAGGCCAGAACAATTTCTTCGGGTCCCACCCATGGAAAGTCTATGACAAATGGGCCTCACAGACATCGGGTATCAATCGTTTCTATCGAATGCACGTGGCCACCATTCCCTTCATGCTGGCGGAAGCCGGAGTGAAGGTCGGCATGTGCGGGTGCGCCATGAGTTGGCCCCCGGAGCGTCTGAAGGACGGATTCATGATGTCGGGCAAGGGGGCGCCCGGGCTAGGCGATGATCCGAATTGCAAGGGACACGTGTATTACACCCAGCGGAGACACCGGGCGGCCAGACCAGTTAAGAGCCGGATCAAGTTTGTGGATGGCAAAGTAACCACCTCCATTCGTTATCACGGCATGGAAGTTCCCCTCCACCTCAGTTTGAACCCCATTATCAACCTGGTGACCATTGCTTACAACGATCAGCGGGTCACCTTGCAAAAAGGTCAGTGGTCAAATTACATGCCCCTCAAGTTCCCAAACGGCCGCCGCGCTGTGATCCGCTGGAAGGTCGAACATCTCGACGCGGCCAAAGGAGAGCTGCAACTTTACCGCTACAAGCTCATGCAGGATCCCTCGGCGGAGCTTGATCATGATCCAATCAACCCGTTCTTTGATGGTCCCTGCGTGCCCACTGATCAATGGACCTATCCCGCCTCCCTTCAGAAAGAGGTCTTCGACGCCGTAGGATATTATCGGACACCAAATCTCCCCTTCGAATATGATTACAGCTCATTTATCGCGTACGTACAGGAAGAAGAGACACTCATCGAGGATTGTTATGACGCGACTCGAGAGCAAGACAAGATCGTAAAGTGGCTTTTGCAGAACAAAGAATGGGACTTTTTCTGGTTCTCCAACATGCCCTACGACCGGCTGAACCACAACATGGTTCGGATAAAAGGCAATCCCGACTGGTCTCCGGAATACGAGAGGAAGTATGGCAATGGAAAAGTAATGAAGGACTTCACAAAATTTATCGACCGCGAGCTGGCAGATATCCTGAAGGTCGTTCCAAAAGATACTTATGTATTCATCATTTCCGACCATGGGTGGGCGCCGGTGAAGTATGATTTTCAGCCCAATTCATGGCTCCATAAGTTGGGCCTTTTGCAAGTAAAGAAAGATGTGGAAGGGAAGGTGAAGCGCTATTACTATCCCGAAGACATCGATTGGACGCGTACCAAGGCCTTTTCCGCGGACAACCCCGGGATCTTCATCAATCTGAAGGGCAGACAGGAGCATGGGATAGTGGAGTACTCCGAGTACGAGAAGCTCAGAGATTATATTATTGAAGAGCTCAAAAAGGTAAAGCATCCCGATGGCAGTCCGTTCGTGTATAAGGTTGATAGAGTGGAGAACATCTACCCCAAGGGGAGCTATGGATGGTATGCCGGCGATGTCCAGTTTTGCGGTACGCGGGATTCATCAGGCTACAAGGTTCCGGGGCCCAATGACGGCCTCTACCAAATTAACTGGGGTGGATTCGGATATAAGAACAGGGATTGGTATAAACCCAGGAGGCACTTCACGGCCTATCATGGAAACGCACTCACCACGTTTATCATGACCGGACCGAACGTGAGGAAAAATTTCGATGCATCCGATAACGGCCATATGCTTGATGTCTTTCCGACCATCATGCACATTTATGGCTTGGTACCGCCGCCGAATCTCGAAGGGCGTATTCTGTATAAGGTGTTCGAGCAGGATTCACCGCTGGCCAAGAAAAGGGAAATTGTATGACAAATGATAATGGCGACAGCGGGGGGAAAACTACACGTCGCGAGTTTTTAAAGCTGGGGGGGATTGTGGCGGGCGGGCTGGCCTTCTCTCCCGGGTCTGGCGAGGCCGGTGTCTCCCCCTTATCTGAAGGCCTGCTATTTGACACTGAAATCGACGGGGTATGCCCTTACTGCCAGACTCGCTGTACCACAAAAGTGCAGCTAAAAAACGGCCGTGTGGTGAACGTCTATGGGAACCGGGAAAATTTCTGGACGGGTGGCTCCATGTGCCCGAAAGGACAGGCCATAGTGGAGCTTACGTATAGCCCACACCGGCTCCTACATCCGCTTTTTCGCGAAGGTAATAGCTGGAAACGAATTTCCTACCCCCAGGCCGTGGACATCGTGGCCGAAAAAATACGAAAGATCAAGGAGAAACACGCTGAAGACTATGCCCACCGGCTAGCGCTGTTCGCTCCGCTCTGGGATTGTCACGAGGCGGAACTGGCCGCCCATATGACCTTGCACATGGCAGGTTTCCCAGGCATCTACTCGCCTGGCGATTCGTGCGTGGGCAACATCTCAATTGCTCTCCGGATGTGTCTGGGCGAAGCCACTACCCCTACTACTATTGACGGGTTGGAAAATGCGGAGTGTGTATTGCTTGTAGGAGCCAACGTGGCCGTGACGTATCCCATTTACGTGCAATGGCTTCGACGAGCACGGGAGAAGGGCGCACGCATTCTTTATTTCGATTTCCGCACCACGCCCACGACAAATCAAGTCGATGAGCAGGTGATTATCCGACCAGGGACCGATGGCGCCCTTTTCCTGGGGATGATCAGGGTCTTGATCAAGGAAAATCTATATAATCGGCAATTTGTGGTTAACCATGTCAATGGATTCGACGAGCTGGCCCGATCATGCGAGGGGTACACGCCTGAAAAAACAGCGGAAATCACGCGGATTCCACCCCGGAAAATCGTGGCCCTCGCCCGGATGCTGGCCAAGAGCAAAGGTACCATCATCTGGATAGGAGCAGCCATTTCCCGGTATACCAATTCCATCCAAACCGTTCGAGCAATTGTGAGCTTTCAGGCTGTCACAGGCCAGCTTTCAGGTCCGGGAAAAGGGATCATGCCAGTTCAGGGGGGAAAGCCCCCGAAAAGCGAAGATTTCGAAGAGAAGTTCAAAGCACCCGACCTGCCTCAGAAATTACATGTTCGAAAAATACTTTATAAAATGAAACGGGGCGAAGTTGATTTGCTCTTGCTCAGCGGCAACTTTGGCCGATACCCTGACTCGAATCGTGTCAAGAAGGCCATTCAAAAAGTTGGGTTCGTGGTATATCGGGGCTTTTTCATGGATGAAGGAGCTGCTCTGGCCCACTTAATTATCCCGTCCACCATGGGATTCGAATCCGAGGGTTCCATGTACGGTGCTCAGCGCCAGATCGTTTGGAGAGGACAGGCCATAGAAAGCCTTGGCGATACTGTGCCGGACTGGCGTTTTTACACCGATGTTGGCAAAAGGCTCCTGGGAGATTCCTATCCAAAAATCCATAGCGTAGAAGATATTTACGAGCTTCATAGAAGGCATACCCCTTCCTGGAAGGGATTGACCCTGAAAAGGCTGAAGAAAAGCCCGACCGGAATCTCCTGGCCCTGCCCATCCGAAGATCATCCCGGCACGCTGGGAACCCTGTATCCGGATAACCGATTTGCCACGCCCCACAAAAAGGTGGAACTTTTATCCAAAGCTCTCGGTCCCATCCGATGGACCGAACCCAAGGGAAGCCCGGTCAATAATCAGAAAGTCAGGAAACATTTTCCTTTGATCTTTACCCAGGGGAAAGTGGTCCATCACTGGCACCAGACCATGACAAACTGGTCGGCCTATCTGGCCCAGTTCTCCAGCGGAAACGTTGTGCATGTGAATCCTTCGACGGCCGGCCAATGTGGAATCAAAGACGGAGAATGGATTCACGTGGAGACAAGAGTGGGTAAAATAAAGGCCAGAGTTCAGCTTACAGAAGGCATTCTCCCCGGGGTTATCTGGACCCCATTTTGTTTAAACCCGACAAGTCCCTTTACAGGGAACAGAGGGGAAAACACCAACCGGATTACACCCAATTACTGGGATAAGGTGGCCGCGCAATTCAATGGTTTTGGTTGCAGGCTGATAAAGACTTGAGGATCTTCTGATGGAGCGATTGATCGTTTTCCATGCAGATCGGTGCATCAAGTGCCATTCATGTGAGATTGCATGTCAACTGGAGAATGACGCTCCTCCCGGATTGCGGTTCAGGAGGGTTAAGAGCTTTGAAGAAGGGCATTTCCCGGATGCCAGGAATTATTTCATCTCATCGGCCTGTTTCCACTGTAATGATCCATCCTGTGTATCCGCTTGCCCTGTCGGGGCCTTACTCAGGCGGGACGATGGCATTGTTGTCCATTTCCGGAATAAATGTGTCGGCTGTGGGTACTGCATCCAGGCGTGCCCTTTCCATGTGCCACAATTCAGCCCATTTCACCATACTATGCGCAAATGCAGCTTTTGTTCCCATCGTGTTGATAATGGAAGGGAACCGGCGTGTGTAGCCAAATGCACCGCGAACGCTCTTGTTTACTACCCGGATGGGAAAGTTCCCGATTCCATAAATGCTTATGGGAAACCGGAAAGGCTCCACATGGTCTACGAACTGGACCGAAAACCGGGAGATTACCAGTTGCCGAATCCTGTTCCTGCAAATGTTTTGACCTCGACTCAACTGGTGAAGTGGCTTATAGGTTTAATCCCCGGGGTTGGAATAACTCTCTGGCTGTTGAAAAAGGCCGAAGGGTTTAAATCGAATGGGGTAAGAGATGATTGAGCCGATCTGGGGATCAGCGGTAGCCTTCTATCTATATCTGGCTGGCTTGAGCGGTGGGTCGTTCATCTTCGCGACTTTGGCATCGGACAAGAATGAAGTGGGTTGGGAAGTTTGCGGGAGGATGTCCTCATTAATTGCCCCAACTGCTCTGGTAGTAGGTGCTGTCCTGTTGATTTTAGATCTGGGCCAAAAACACATGTTCTGGCATTTGCTGGGGCACTTCAATCTGGACTCACCAATGTCCATGGGGGTTTGGCTTTTAATGGTTTTTGGAGTAATCTCCGGTGTGTTTATTCTTTTCTGGATTCCGGACGAATGGAGGAATCGAATCCCTGCTATCGGAAAATGGAGGGGCTGGAGCAACCGATTGCTTCGCAAAAGGTTCGGCAGGATGGGTCTCCCTTTTGCCGTTGCCGTTATCATTTATTCTGCTGTTCTGTTATCAGTAACCGCGGTACCATTATGGCGAAACTATATGCTGCCGCTGGTTTTCTTTTTTTCAGCTATCGCTATGGGTTTATCAGTAGGACTTCTCCTGAGCATACTTTTGCCACTGAAGGATTATCACAGGGATTTTTCGCGTCCCTTGGAATTCTCTCATCAAGTCCTTTTGATAATTCGCGTGGCCTTGCTGATGTCCATAATAGCCTTTGTTGTTCTTGCTGCAGGCAACTTAGAGGGTAGAAGCGCACTGGGCAAGTTGTTCAGTGGTTGGATGGGAGTCCTTTGGTGGGGTGGAGCTATCGGTATGGGTGTTATCCTCCCCCTGTTTCTCGGTGTCTCCAAGAAACGCTGGTCTAATCTTCGAGCAGGTGCCATCTTCGCAATGGTTCTGATCGGGGGACTGGTTTTGCGCTGGGTTGTTGTGGTGGCAGGACAGAGTTGATCTGTAAAAGCCATATAGAGATCGAGATAACTTGCAAGGAGTGCAATTATAAAAAAGAAACCATGAATTACTGCAAAGGCCTTTGCTTTAAAGAGAGCAGATCTGAGCTAAAAAATTACAGACATAATTTTACAATAGTCAGGAGGAATAAGGATGCAGCGGATTGACTTAAAAAAATGGATACACATTGTGGTGACGGTTTTGTTTTTTCTCGGTGCATTCAGCCTGGTAGCAGGAGCGGAGGAAAAACAGGCACTCGTGGGGAAAACGGTAAACATCAACACGGCCAGTGCAGAAGAATTTGCAAAAAATGTACCATTGATCGATATGGAACTGGCCAAAAAAATTGTTGAATATCGCGAGGAAACAGGGGATTTTCAGGTGCTGCAAGAACTTCTCCAGATAGATGGATTTAGCCGTACCTTGCTCAGGAAAATTAAACCATTTTTATTGCTTGAAGGATTAGGAGGGGACGATTGCACGTGCTGAGAGATACAAATTGGCCATTAACCGGGATTACATTTGTCAAGCAACTGTTACTCCTCTTTGCATTAGTAGCAGCTTGTTTAATCTTTAGCGCTTCTTTTTCATTGGCAGAGGAGACTCCGCGCGGGCTTGATCCTTTGGAGGATGCAACATATATACCCGAGTTGGGCGGATTGTTGAACAAAACGATGCACAATCATTATGGCCAGAAAAGGGATCTGGCCGAGTGCATTGTTCTGCGGAGAAGCAGTGTAAAGGACGGAAAAGTTTTCGTCCCTGCGGGAGGACTTTTTTATGCTTCCAGCACCTCTGAGTCTGCAAGGCCGCTGATGCGTGATCCCTTTCTCCTTCTGGGTGAGGAGAGCTATCTGATCCGGATGTCCAGCGCTAAAGTTGTCAAAACTGACGTCAAAATAAAAACAAGGGAAAAAGCTCTTATTGATCCTTCAGGCTATCGGATATGGTTTGATTATGCCACGGACCACTACGGCAAACCCTATGGGGAATTCGCTCTTATAGCTCCTTCCGGGGGATGGCCCATGGAATGGCCTATATCGACATCCTTCCCCGAGCCTTCGGAGGCAAAGAGCTTGAACGTCCAGGGCGGAATCAATCCTCAGCAAAAAGAATTTTTCATTTCTAATTCTTACATCTTTGGAGCCACAAGATTAACCGCCAAAGAGATCACTCACAAAGACGCTCTGTTTTCCCGTATTGAATATCCTGCCATCACAGAAGCCGTTTTTTCCATGGACAGACCTTGGGTTCTAGATATTCAACAAGAAAGCTACAGGTGGTTTTGGAATAAAAGGATTTATGCCTTTAGAAAAGAGGACGGAGTACTTGTGGAAGTCCGCGATTGGACGGGCAAAAAGGTACTGGCTTCAAAACTTCTGAAACCCTCAACCCAGCAGGAATACAAAATCGCGGAACAGGACAAGATGTGTCTTACCCGTTTCGACCTGGATCTGCATATTGAACTGGTTGTGGATCCGTCCTGGTTCAAAGGCTCAGATTTCACGCCATGGGCCAATGGCGTCCCTTATGGATGGAAAGAGGGAACCATTGCCTTTATGGTCTATGATGACCTTATCAAGCTCAAAGATGGCGAGCCCTGGCCAAGGGACGACCGATATATCGTACGGCTGGAACCTGATCTTATGACAGGAATGCTGAAACGCGTTGTGTTGGAAAACCGCGAACCCTTCGTTCTCAGTAAAGAAAATTCTACTCATGCCGGTCCTGTAAAAATTTCTGAAGTCTGGGACAGAAAATACTTTAACGTGGTTCTGGGCAAAATCGATAATGAAGTTGTGAAAAACTGCTATGTACGTGATTCTTTCTTCCGGCGCACCGATAATCTTATCCTTTGGAAAGAGGGTAAGGAAAACATGGACTTTTTTATCGGCATGAGTGAACTTGTTGTCTCGGTGATGGAGGACACATTTCTTCAGCGCCTGGCTGATCCATCCTATGGTGTTCCGGTGGTAAGATCACGGTTTACCTCTTATCCACCGGTTATTCCATCGGCCAAATGGTTTGCACCGGATCCTGACTGCGCATTTGTGCCCAAAATGAAAGGGTTTAAACGCAAGTTTGTCCGTAACAGGAAAAAAGAAAGACTCGTCGCCGCTGAAGCTCTCGTTATCCGCGGAAGCTACGTGGATTATAGGAAGCGAAAAATAGTTATTCCCCCCGCAGGCCTTTATTATACTACCCGTAACAACAGGAATATACGCCCCCTTGCCGGCGAGTCTTTTTATATCTTGGGACGCAAAGCGTATCTTCTGAGTACCCAAAGTTACCTCGTTGTAAAGAAGAATTTTAAGATTGATTTATGGAAGGAAATGCCCATGGGGGATGGAAATCTGCTGTTCTGGCAGGATGTTCCCCTGGGCGATGGCAGCAAGGCATTCAGGTACATTAGATCTTCAATCTTGTGGGGTCGCCCCACGGCCATACTCCGCGTGACTAAATACTCGGGCAACACTTGGGGAGCAAACCTCATCGTGGCTCCGGGATTTCATAGTTATGCGGATTTGTCTGAACGGCCCTTACTCGAAGAAGGGATTTCACCTCAGGATTACAACTATTTTCTGCCCGACATGTTCGCCGAGGGTGCGACCTATTTAATTCCGAGATGGGTAAGTCCGGATTTCGTTGACGTTGCAGAGATGGGAACACCAGGTATGGACTCATTTACCATGTCCTATAATAGGTCAAAAAAAGTTGTCTTGAGAGAAGGGGAAGATACCGCTGTAGGAGACTATCGGCTCAAAGTCGCAGAAGTGGATACCATAAATAAAAAAGTCAAACTGTTACTTTTGGATGCACAGGAAAAGGTTGCCACTGAAAAAATTCTGGGTCCTTTAACAAAGGAGCTTTACGACACACTTCCTCAGTACAGCCCCTCACAGCAAAAGGTCATGTTGCAATATGATGACATCCATGTTGAGCTGGATCTGCCGACCGATTTTCCGGACGGAAAAGTGCCCCTTTATATTTCAACGGGTGTCCTGAAACTGAAACGCGACACGCCGTGGCAAAAAGATCCGCGCTTTATAATGCGGCCGGATGTGTGCGGCCATTGCTATATGCTCAACGAGTTCATACTCGATAACCGGGACCCCATCGTCCTGGATGGGGAGAACAACACCTTTATTGGGCCGGAAGGATATTTCAAGATCGTCATCGATGATTTCGATGGGGAAGCGATTAACGCCTGGCACATCGAGGATCGAACAGGAATGAAAACACCCAACCTTGCGGAATATCCCAGAAACAACCTCGATGTGATGGTTGGTGTCAATGGAACGGTAGAGAGTTTTTTGCGCAGAACTGTACTTAAACGATTAGCCTACAGGGAGATTTGGAGATTGAAATAAAAATAAGAATCAGAGTGGCCACAACATTCACAACAAGGAGAGTCAACGTATGGCAAGAAAAAAGGCTTCAGCATCAATTGATATGAGCCCGCAAAAAATTCCGCTGTTGAGTTTATTGCCCAGTTTCCATGAAAGCTGGCCGGGACTTTTGGCGCTCATTGTCATTGCAGTTTTTTGTCAACTTCCAGGTGTTCCCTGGCCCATAACCATACATCACCTTCTTAAGTATATAGATGCAGTCTTGCCTCCGATTTATGGAAAGGGGCTTTTCACTGATCTTTTGCATTTCAACTACGTGGTGATCGGCCTGGCCATTGGTATTCTGATCAGAAATGTTATTGGTGTTCCTAAAAGGTGGGAAACCGGCTTAACTTACACCTCCGTTTTCCTGCATGCAGCGATCATCATGCTGGGGTCGCAATACTTGCTGCGGGATATGCTTAAAATCGGTGGTGAGACCATTATAATAATGGTTGTTTTTGTTTTTGGATCAGCAATTGTTGTGATTTCTTTAGGGCGCCTCTTCAAGGTTGAGCAATCTCTTACCGGCGTTCTGGCGGCGGGTTTTTCCATGTGCGGTGTCGCCGCCACGGTGGCAACTGCTCCAATGGTGCGCGCAAAAAGCGAGGAGGTGACTTATGCCATCGCCGCAACGGTCTCTTTCGGCCTGTTTTGCCTTATCGGCCTCCCCCTTGTTGCTCGATTGCTGGAGATGTCGCAGTATTCCTTCGGCGTGCTGAGCGCCACAGGAGTGCCCAATTCGGCCCAGGTAATTGCCACAGGGTTTATGTATGGATTCGAAGCCGGTAAAGTGTCGGGCTTTGTTAATATCGGAAGGGTGGTCTTGATACCTGCTGGTGCCTTATTTATATGTTTCTTTGTCCTGACTCGGGAGGTTATGGGTACGGATATCAAAGTATGGCAGGTGATCAAGGAAAAATTTCCCATTTATGTCTTTGGTTTTATTGTTGTTTGGGCAGCAAATTGTCTTCACTTATTTCCAAAACCGGCAGTCTATGCAATGGAACAAGTTATGATCTGGTTTTTTACCTTGTCGTTCGTCGGTCTCGGGCTCCAGACCAAATTGGGAGATGTGAAAAAAGCCGGGATTAAAGGGATGATAGTGGGATATACTGCCGGAATCCTAAAATTAGGACTTTGTTTGGTTGTCATCCTGATTCTGATTAGGATGGGAATATTTGAATAAAGGGGAAGTGTAAATGAAGGAAGGTCTGGAAGGCAAAAAAGATTTAGATGAAGATAGAAAAAAAGTAGAGGCGGAAACACTGGTCAAGATGCTGCGGGCTCGGGCCCAGGATTACATCGCCATCACTCTGGGAGTGGGAACGGTTTTTTTGCTCTGGCTTCTTCAGTGGATGGGTTTTTATTGAATATGAAAGATAGAATCCTCCTGGTATTCGGTATGGGTGATTATCGGAATGCAGAGGAAGAAGCTTTACGCCGTGCTGAGTCAACCTCCAAAAAGATTGTAGCGCTTCAGATCCTCAATTCCGAACTGTACCATTACGGGCATAATGATATTATTGCCAGCGGGCGGGCAAAATCGGATTTTTTGCTTTACATTAGACAGGAAGTACTCGAGAAGGGGCGAATGCAAGCAGCCAAATTGATGGATAAAGCCAAAGCCCAGGGATTGCAATTGGATTTAATATCCATTGAGACGGAAAATCCGGCCGAAGCTGTCATCACAGAGGCGAGAAAAGGTTACGGTCTCGTCGTTGTGCCGAAAGAACCACGGAAATTATTTCCTCTATTGCAAAGGACAGTGTCGCAGGAGGTTCGGAGGAAGGTTGGATGTGAGGTGATCGAAATGTAAAATTTCATATTATACGCTGAAGACCCGGATTAAGGTTTCGAACTATAGACAGTATGTTATTAGAGTAACGAAGAAGAGACTAAAAAAATATGAATTATTGCGGGCGCGACAAAGGAGGGATCATCAGATGACGAAAAAACGGTTGATAATAAAGGTCATTATTGTACTCACGATCTTGTCATTTCATGGAGCTTTACTAAAAGCTGCTGAATTTGAAAGCCTTCCGGAAATGACCAATGGACACTTCGAGATGGGAGAGGATGGTAAACCCAAGTATTGGAAGAGGGTGGGAGATGCTCTTTTCAAATGGGATGACACCCAGTCGGTAACCCCCACACACAGCGGACTGATTGAGCTTACAAAAGAAAACAGTCAGGGAGCCTACTGGGAACTGGTAGTGGATGTGGACCCCGAGGAGGATTACCGGTTCTCCGGTGTGGTGAAATGTGAGAATCTTGCCGGCAAGGCCCAGGTTGTGTTCGTCTTTTTAGATCAAAATGGAGAAGAAATTGCAGAACCAATAATCAAGCTGCCCGAGGTTACGGGCACTGAGGAGTGGAAAAAGGGCCTCACGGAGGAAGAGACCCCTGCCGAAGCATATTTCGTCAGCATCCGGTGTACAATTATAGGAAAAGGAAAAGCCTGGTTTGACAACGTTGCCGCCCGTCCGGCTGGCGGAATGGTGGCATACTGAAAAAAACCTTTGCGCAAAAGAGCAAACCACAAAAAAGTACAATCAATTAGTTAAGATATGCAAGAGATGGGAGAAGGGTGGAAAAATCAAATTGTAATTCCTCAATGTTTCGTACGGCTAGAATAAGGAGATATCGATGAAAAAGAAACAACACGTAATCCTTGTATTTTTTCTTATTTTTGTCGCCTTTTTTTGGACCGCTTGCAAGACCGTTCCGAGCAAGCCTGAGCCAAGCGCCGTTACTCCAGCCGGACCAGGAAAGTCTGTCACTGAATGGCCGACGGGCGTAACAAAGTTTATACCGGAAAAATGTTACAACGGCTTTACGATTTGGTGCAGTCTGGCCGGGGATGGCACTGTGCACTTCATGGATATGAGAGGAAAAACCGTCCATTCATGGAAAATGCCCTATCCACCAGGCCTTTATGGACGCCTCCTGGAAAGCGGCAATCTGCTGTATGCCGGTCGAACCACTACTGGCTATGGAAAGGGCAAATATCACATGAGCGGCAAGGGCGGCGCGGTTATGGAGGTGGACTGGAACGGCAAGACTGTTGTCAAATTCTACCAACACAACGCCCACCATGATACTGATAAACTTCCCAATGGCAACTATCTGCTCCTTTTATGGGATCCCGTGCCAAAGGAAAAAAGGAAGCTGGTCAAGGGCGGGCTGCCGGGCTCCGAATTTCCGGATGGGACGATCTTCGAAGAGATTATCGCCGAAGTGGATCCAAAGGGTAAAATTGTGTGGTCCTGGCGAGGCAGTGATCACCTGAATCCGGAGGAATATCCCATCTGCCCGCTGGACGACCGTATTGAGTGGCTCCACGCTAATTCGGTGAAATATCTCCCGGCCGACAACCCCATCACAGGAACCGAATCCATCATGGTATCGCTCCGCCAGCCTTTTGCCTGTATCATATTTGAAAAATCAACTGGAAAAGTACAGTGGCGTTATGGCGGGTGTATCGAGGGTGAATGGGGCAGACTCGGGGCACAACACGATTTTCAAATGATCCAAAAAGGGCTTCCCGGAGAAGGCAACATATTGGTCTTTGACAATGGGATGAACCTGGCAAACACCAAAGCCGCAAACATGTACTGGGGAATGGCCCACTCCAGGATTCTTGAGATCGCACCCAAGACCAAAAGAGTTGTCTGGAGATATGAACATAAAGAAAAGGGTTGGAAATTTCCCATTCCTCCCAAATGGAAATTTAACTCTCCGTACATCTCAGGCGCTCAAAGGCTCCCCAATGGGAACACCCTGATTTGCGAGGGTGGAACGGGCAGGATATTCGAGGTTACCAAAAAAGGTGAGATCGTGTGGGAATTTATCAACCCTGATCGAAAGGCAGTATTCCGTGCCTACCGCTACGGCCCCGATTTTCCCGGTTTAACAGGGAAAAACCTTCCAAAACCATATTAAGACCTGACCAGGGAAGCCGGACCCTTTACGGCTTCCCTGTTTCCCGGTAATAAGGCATATCCAGTATGGGTATGCCTTTGCCCGACTGAAAACTCTCTCTGTACAAGCCGGACACCGTCCAGCGGGGATTGCAAACCCGGACGACAAGTCGTCCGGGCCACCCCAACAACATCCTTCATCTATTATTGGCGGCAATTTGACTATTCTCATTTGTCATTTTTAGGTTGTACGGTTTTGTGCCCTTTATGAAAATTATGCGTCACTATCATTCTTTCTCAAAACAAAACAATTTTTCATCTCTTCATCATTATGATTGATTTTCTCCGACAAGGTCTCCTTTGTCTGTCGTCCCTTTCGTGTCACCCTGGAGCCTGATTGTAAGCGGCTGGGGCGGCTCGTGCTTTGGGTCGCCGATGTATAGGGTCATATGTGGGAAGGGAATCTCGATTCCCAGTTCGTCGAAGCGTTTCTTAATCCTTCTTCGCATTTCCCTGCCAACGTTCCATTGTTTTATCGGCTTTGTGGTGATTCGTGTTCTGATGGTCACTTGAGACGACCCAAATTCCTCCACGCCCAGTATCTCCAATGGTTGGAGGATGTCCTGCTCGTATGCGGGGTCTCTGCGAAGTTCCTCATCGATCTCTTTAAGCACCTGTATGACCTCGTCCACGTCCTCCCGGTAGGCTACCCCCACGTCCAGCACGTAGCGAGAGTATTCCTTGGTCATGTTGGTGATCATTTCTATTTGACTGTTGGGGATCACATGGACGTTTCCCGCAAGGTCCCGGAGCTTGATGGTTCGCAGGTTGACTGCTTCCACAAGTCCACCCGTGCCCTTGACGACCACCACATCGCCCACGGATATGCTGTCTTCTAAAATAATAAAGCATCCTGTCAGGATATCTTTGACCAGGGTCTGAGCCCCAAAGCCCACGGCCAGACCTACTATTCCGGCACCCGCAAGAACGGGGCCGGTGTTGACACCCAGTTGCTCGAGGATAATCACGCCGGCGATGAAAAACGTGATGTAACGGACGAGGTTGTTGAGAAGAGGTATAAATGTCTTGCCCCTCCGCCCCATGCTTATCACTTGACCTTGATCGTCCGTCCTATCGGCCAGCAGCCGGGCCACAATAATTTGGGTAACCTGGATAATGAAAAAAGATATTGCCACCGTAAGGGCCACCACCAAAAGCCGTCCGAGCAGTTTGGCAGTCATCCCTTTGGTTATCACAGCAAGCAGTTCGAACCCCCATACCTGCAAGACCAGCACCACGACGAAAAATGTCAATACAGCTTTGATGGAGAAATGTAAAAAATTGATATATCGATTGGCCATAACATCCAGTCCCGGGAATCTGGTCTTGATCCGGTCTCCTATGGCAAACAGTCTTCCAAGAAGAAAGGAAAAAATGACCCATATCCCCACTCCGAACCCTACGATCAGCAGGCTAACACCGGTTCGCCACAATAAAAAAGAGGCTTTATCGGCATATCCCATGGCTTCGATAGAGAGAATGATCACCAGGAAAAGCACAGCCATCGGATAAATTTTGCCCAGGACCCAATTGAGGTTTTTCACCATAAGGTTTGTGTAAGGAGTTCTGCCCTCTTTCACACGGGGGATTATCCGGGCGACTCGATCTTTCCACTGGAACAGCAGAAGCCAAATCAGGGCAATCCAACCAAATCGATAGACAATGTGGAGAGGCCGAAGCACGTCCTCTTTCCATCCTGCCCATTCCATGATCCAGAGTGGCGCATACGCGAAGATTCCATACAGCAGGAGCCGGCGCGCCCAGATGACGAAATACTGTGCCAGTTGGTCACCGCAGGGCAGCAAGCGATAAAGTGGATCCATTGGAGAGGCCAGCTTCCTGATAAAGGAAAGCGCAAGCCAGTACAGGGAAGACGTTCCCAGCAAAAAAATCAGCAACAGTACGAATTTGCTTTCCCACCCTATCAGGCCTGATACAGAAAGGATAATGATCAATAAAACCAAAAGATAGATAACCTCTATCCCCCATTCTGCGGCAAGATGGCGTGCTTTGTCCGACCAGGTGGGTTCCTCTGTGAAACGTATGCGGCCGATAATACTTTTCAATCGACGAAGCAGTCGAGCCCGCAACCATAAAGCCAAGAGTAATATGAGAAAGATGAGGAGTCCCGCTTTTCCCAGGGACACCAGGTTTTCCCTGTTCGCAAAGTAGGTTTTCAACTGGAAGGCAAGCCCCGGAAACGCCTTAAGATGTTCCAGCAATTGTCCGGAAAGCTCCGAGGCCCAGTGGGAGAGTTGTTCGTACTCACTGGATATCCAGGTCTCGGTGCTCGAAGGAGTGCCGGGGGGCTCGACCGCTGTCGTAATTCTTTGATCCTGGATTTCGAGGAGTGCTCGGATTTGAGTTATCAACCGCTCCCTCTGTGTGGGGTCCTCAAGTGTCTTCAAGAGCTCTTCCAGATCGGACCGGTTCATTGTTTGGGCCGGCTGCACCGCTAATGCAGTGGGTTCTCGTACTGCAGAAGAGGCGGCTCCAAACGCAGATGATCCGTTTAGCCCGGCCACGGTGAGCACCAACCAGCCAAGGAAGAACCACGCATAAAACCGAAATACATCTGATATCCTCATGTTCAACCCTCCCGAATATCTCATCCCCAGGGGACTGGTTTGCCGGTTGGATTCTGTGAAACCGTAGACTTGTAAAATTTCAGGGGAAATTATGCTACCCATTGCCCCGCGTGTCGTTCAGACAGCCAAAAAAACATATCGAGCGGGCAATGGTAAAGCTGCTAATGAATCGTATCCATTCTGCCCAATGCCATCGCTTATGACACCCCCGGCTCATCCAGCTCCAGTCTTCCAGCGGTGCAGTCGAGCGCGGCATCGACCCCCAGGGGTATCGTGATATTCAGCGGACCGTGGCCCGCGGATACACCGAAAAGGATAGGAATGTCGGTCGTCTTGAAGGCGTCCAGGATGACGCGACGCAGAAGACCTTCCTGTGCGCCTTCAAGGTCGCATCCGGGCATGTGGCCAAAGACCGCGCCCCGGATTCCCTGGAGTTTACCGGCGTTGCGCAGGTGGGTAAGCATGCGATCGATCCGATACGGCGCCTCGTTGACATCCTCAGCTAGTAAGATGGCCCCATCCAGATTAACCTCGTAAGGCGTCCCGAGGCTATGGACCAGACCGGTCAAACAACCACCTACCAGGGACCCGCGGGCATGCCCTGGTTTCAGTGGTTCTCCCGTCAGAACAGGTGTTTTTAGCCCTTGCACGGTATCCAGTAAAGCCCGTGCATTTTCGCCGTTAAACTGCTTGGATGCTACCATGGGTCCGTAAAATGTGACAAGTGAACAACGGGTCCGCATGAAGATCAAAATAGCGGTCAGATCGCTGGAACCAATAAATATCTTTGGGTGTGCACGTATGAGGTCTTCATCCAGCAAGGGTAGAATTCTCTGTGAGCCGTACCCGCCTCTCGTCCCAATAATCGCCCGCACTTCCGGGTTGCGGAATGCATCCAGGAGGACCCGCGCTCTCACTTCATCTCTGCCGGCAAGGTAGAGGTGTTCGTCGAGAATGGCCCGGTCATAAATCACCCGAAGGCCGTGGGATTCAAGCCGACGAATGCCCGCGTCAAGTAGCCCGCGTTTTTTGTGGGGCAGGTGGGATGCGGGAGCCACTATGCTCACGGTGTCGCCGGGTCGCAAGGCGGGCGGGCGGATCAAAAGCTGCATGGGGTAGTCTCCGAAGGATTCGTCTCCTGAAGCCGATCCACCAGCGCCCGAAATCTCCCGAAAGCCCTGAGTTCAGGGCTTTGCGAAATGCGACCGAGAATCGAGAGAGCCGCTGGAATGTATTGAAGAAAATGCATTCTCCCTTTCACGCGGGCAAGGTAGCCATAAGCACCCAATGACTGCATGATGCGATGCGCGGCCACCAGTGGGAACCGCCTGCGGAAGGACCGGAATTCCATGGAGATCCAGCCCGACAGCCGTTCCAGATACAGCTCCACCAACTCCTCCCGGAGCGCTTCCGAAAGATTCACATAGGGATCTAGCACAATGGAGGCAAGGTCGTATGCCAGAGGCCCCGTGCGTCCACCCTGAAAGTCGATAAAGCGGGGTTTTCCGTCCTGCCACATAATGTTTCGCGATTGAAAGTCCCGGTAAAGAAAGTATGGTTCTACTGAGGGGGCCGCCTCCTCTGCCATCATGTCTAACTCCCTGTCAAGTCCGGGATCGAATACTCTGAGACCCTGGTGGCCTTGGACGAATTCGCGCAAAAAGTAGCCCGACTCCCATTCCCTGGCAAAGCCCGCGGTGTAGGGAACGTTATGCACTTTTGAATGGTCAAATCCTTGCCCGCCAGCGACCTGGATGCGCGGTAAATAATCCAGTACCACAGCGTATAGTTCGCGCAGGGCTGTGCGGTTGCCGCCGCGCAGGCGAACTTCGTCCTGCAGCAGTGTGTCACCAAGATATTCCAGGATCATCCACCTGCCCCCTTCTCCTGCGCCCAGCAGCCTGGGAACGGGCACTCCGCAATTCTCCAGGTGGCGGCGAATGTACAGGAAAGAATCGTTCTCCGTGATGCCCAGCGCGTTTTGCGGCGGATTCTGGTTATGCACGACAATCACAGAATCGCCGTGCTTGCCCGCCCGCCAGATGAGGCGATCCGAGCCGTCTCCGGCCAGGGGAGTCCACTGTTCAACGGGTATGCCCCGTGCGCCCGGGATCTTCTCCAGCAAGGCCAATAGCTCTGGATTAGGATGTGCCGGCGTCATCCCCGCTTGATCCTCTAATTTTGGATTTTGTGCTTTGGGCATTGGCGTTTATTTCGAATTTCGAAATTCATATAATGACACCCCCGACCGCTGATTCGCGCACTATGGCTCCGTCGGCCACTACGGCTTCCCGCATGCTCAGGCCGGGCTCGATGACGGCGTTGCCCAGCACAAGGGTGTTCTCCAGCGTGCAGCCCGGGCCTACAATGCTTTCAGCGCCCACGCAGCTCCATCCGCGGAGCTCGGCCTTCTGATCCACGCGGGCCTCCGGATGGACAAAGGGCCACGAGCATTCTTGGAGGATGAGTTCCGGCGGCGCCGTCCCTCTGTACAAGTCAGCATGCACGTCCCGGTAATCTTCCACCGTCCCCAGGTCGCGCCAGTAGTGGCCTTTTGCCATGAACCCGCCAATTACAGCTCCTTTTGCCGCCAGATTCAGGTATACTTCGAGGATATCGCTGTATCCGTTTCGCGGTAGAAACCTCAGAATCTCGGGCGAAATGACATGAACCCCGGTAAAGGCCAGCCGCTGGACAGGCTTCAGGGATTCAGAGGCCATCATCTCGCCCACGCCGATCACTCGATCAAACGCGTCCACCCACACGTTATTGAACCTGGGGTGATCATGCAGAATCATGGTGGCAATATTTCCCCTTTCCTGGTGATGTTTCAAAGCAGCGGGCAAATCCAGGGTCTCCACCAGGTCTCCGTTGACCACCAGAAAAGGGGCGTCGTCCCAGAAGTCTCTCAGCTTTCCTATGGCCCCGCCGATCCCCAGAATGTGCTCTTCGCGGCTGATGCGCACCGGCATGCCGTAATGTCTGCCCCCGTCCACATGCCGTTCGATGAGATTGGGCAGATGGTAGACGTTAATGGCCAGAGACCTGACACCCGCGGCTTTCAAGTGCATTGCCAGGAGGTCCACGCACGGAACGTTGCAGACAGGCATAAGCGCTTTCGGCCTGCGATGTGTAATCGGCCGGAGACGACGGCCCAGGCCAGCCGCGAGGATCAACGCTTTATAGCCGGGCATGATCGCTCCAGCGATTCAATGAGTTTTGTGGGAAGTCCATCGAAAGAACCGTTGCTCATGATCACTACTATATCACCCTTTTTCAGACGGGGGACAAGATACTCTATGATTTCTTCCGCGTTTGATTTGTAGGCCGCCGGGCAGCCATTGCGTGCCGAGATCTCCTGCACCAGAGCTTTAGGGTCAAGACGCTCTGCTGGGGGGATGACCTCCGGCCTATAAACGCTCCCTAACACAACGCCGTCGGCCAAGGCCAGAGCCTGCGCCAGTCCATGTCGGAAAATATTCCGCCGGGTGGTATTGGACCGTGGCTCGAACACTGCCCATATGTTCCCCGTGGGATGGCTCCCGCGAACAGCGCCAAGTGTGGCCCGGACGGCTCCGGGATGGTGGGCAAAATCATCATAAACTCGTATGCCGCCCACAACACCTTTTAGCTCCATGCGCCGTTTTATGCCCCGAAAGGTTTCCATCCCCCTGTGGGTCTCCGCTGGCGTGAGGTCCAGCCAGTGAGCGGCCGCGGCCGCGGCCATGGCGTTCATGACGTTGTGCCGACCCCAGAGGGATATGCGGAATTTCCCCAGGTCTCGGCCTTCCCGCCGGATACGAAAGTATGTGCCTTGAGTGTCTGATACCATGTCTGTGAAACGCCACTGCGCCCCCGGGCCTTCCCCGAAGGTCACCACAGGGCATGAGGCTTCCGCAACCAGTCCCATGACAATAGGATCCTCTGAGTTGGCGACCAGCAGCCCACTCGAGGGAACGAGCCTCAATAACCCGCGGAAAGCAAGCACTATCTCGTCCAGGCAGTTGTAAATGTCCGCATGATCGAACTCTATATTATTCAAGATCACCAAGTCGGGCAGGTAGTGCAAAAACTTGGGCCTTTTGTCGAAAAAGGCCGTGTCGTACTCGTCGCCTTCCAGGACTACCGTGTTCCCCTCTCCATGCTGACAGCCAAAACCGAAATTATGGGGAATGCCTCCCACGAAGAAGCCCGGACGGCGACCCGCGCATTCCAACATCCAGGCAAGCAGAGATGTGGTGGTGGTCTTACCGTGGGTACCCGTGATCACGCTGGACAACCGGCCCCGAATCATCTCCTCCCTGAGGAGTTCCGGAAGGGAAATATAATGAAGTCTCCTGTTCAGAACCGCTTCCACCTCCGGATTGCCCCTGGAAAGGGCGTTGCCGATGACCACTCGATCTACGGTTTCGGGAATGTTTTCAGCCCGATACCCTTCCCGGACCTCCACGCCCTCCTGTTGGAGCCATTCGCTGGCAGGCGGGTATGCGTTGTGGTCCGAGCCCAGCACCTTATGCCCCTTTTTCTTTATCATTACAGCCGCAGGGGCCATGGCCACTCCACAGATGCCCAGGAAATAATAAAGCATGATAGTTGTCTGTTACGGGTTACGGGTTGCGTGTTGCGGGTTTGAGGTTCATTTTAACTCGCAATTCCCACCCTGCAAATCGCAACGCTCTCACGTTCTAAAAATCCATGCGTCCTGCCCCGCTGGCAATCCGGACGTCCAGGATGGCACGTTCCGGGTGGGAAAGGCCTTCCTCCATGCGCTTGATGAGGGCTTGCCTAACAGCAGAGTTCGGTATCTCGGTGATTCGTCGGCGGTATAAGTCGAACCGCCCGGGAACGAAATAGCGCTGCTTTACCACCTCTGCCACATTCTCCGCCTGCCCTTCTCGGCAAAAAGCTGCCACACACCCTCCGAAGCCGGCGCCTGTCAGTTTTGCTCCCAGGACCCCCCTGATGCCGCCCAGCAGGATTGCCAGATCGTCGATTCCCATGCAACTGACTTCCATATCTTCGCGCAGGAGCTGCTGGATCTCATTTATGGCGCAGCCGAACGTTGAAAGAAGCTCTTCGTGCTCAGGAGAGCCGGCTTTTACTTCACGGGAGCGCAGGAGAATTTCCTTGATGCGCCCCCCCAGTTCGAGTTCCTTTTGAAAGAACCCGGCACGACTCCGCAGCCTGTATGGAGCGTTGGGGACAGCGGGAAAACGGCGCAATATCTCACCTGCATCCACCCCCAGGATTGCCCCCGCCTCCTCCACGCTCATGTACTCGGGCAAGCTTTCCACCACCTGTTCAACTTCTTCCTTCGTCACACCCAGGAAATCCGGGCTCAGACTCCCCAGGTGGATGAACCGGTCGGAAAGTTCGGGATGGTACTTGCACACCAGGGTTGCGGCAAGGTCCATCTCCCCTCTGCGGGTGTTGAATTCACCCATGGCCCCCATTGCCTTGTCCGCCTCCCACAGGGTGTGAATGACCAGGATTTCAATTCCGTCAGGGAACGGGAGAGGCTCAGCCCATGGCGGAGAGGCTTCGTGGTGATTAATCACCACACCGCCGGAAGGGTTGAGCAATATGGTCATGTGATCGTTGGCTCCCCCACGCGTCCCCACGTACCACTCGGCTTCTCCGAGCATACGCGCCGTTTCGAGCAGATCATTGCTTTGCCGGTGGTGATTACACCACCGGAAGGCCAGATAACCGAGGACGACCAGAGCCGAAGAGGAACTCAGTCCCGCTCGCATGGGGAGTGCTGACGGCCCCAGGGCCCATCGCATACCCGTGGTCGGGAGCGTTCCCTCCTCCCACATGATGCGCAGCAGAGGGGCAAGCAGATAATTGGCGTAATCGCCCCGATCCCGTCCGGCATGTGGATGCGACCGGACGGCCTCCGCCCATGTTTTCGCGCATGCCTCGCCCCGCAATCGGCGAAGCTCTTCCACGGGCCGAAGCCTCAGGGGTGGAAATTCAAGAGGGTTGCAGTGGACCACCTCCAGTTCATCTCCCTCGCAGCAGGAAGCCACCAGCAGCAGATCGCGGTCCAGGGCAGCGGAAAGATGAGGGCCGCGGGCCATGTCCAGATACTCCAGAATGTTCAGTCGCCCCGGGGCACGGAATACGGCCACCTCCGAATCAGGGCCGTACGCCGACACAAAGCACTGGAGTGCCTTCTGGTAGCGCTCATATTCTCGGGCCAGGGAGAACTCATCGCTCCCGGGGTATACCCCGGACAGTGTCTCCGCTATTCGAGGATCGCGCCGCTTCAACCGCCCAAGTAATCGGCCGGCTGGCTCTCCTTCAGGTTTCATTGATACAGGTGATATGCCTGTTTGAATCGTTTAAATTCCTCCTGCTCCTTTTGCCAGGAGCTTTCGATTTCTTGTGCCGATGCTCCCGCGGCCAGCATCAGCCTGAGCTCGTCCCCGCCCAGTATGATATCCACCGGAAGCTTTTCGTATTCGTATTCATAGGGCGGCGGCCGCCATGCGAATTGACCGGGGTACATATCCATTACTTCCCGAAGAATCGCCACAGTGGTGAACAGAGGGCGAAATAAAGAGGCGTCCGCTACATGTAACTGAAGGCCGCCGCAGAGTTGCCCGGTCCATTTGTGGAAAGCCGGCTCGAAGTATGCTTCACGAAAGACAATACCAGGAATTTTATGGACTTTCAGAGCGGCGGCAAGTTTGTGCGGCTGGATGAATGGGGCTCCGAATATCTCGAAGGGACGGGTAGTGCCCCGCCCCTCCGAGAGGTTGGTCCCTTCCAGGATTACCTGCCCGGGATAGACAAGTGCAGTATCCATGGTGGGCATGTTGGGGGACGTCATGACCCACGGAAGCCCCGTGTGGGTAAACATCATATCCCTCCGCCACCCTTCCATGGGGATCACCTCCACAGCACACCCCTGAATCCACAGGTCTGCGTAAAGCCGCGCCAGTTCGCCCACGGTTAACCCGTGCCGCAGGGGTAAGGGGCATAGTCCAACGAATGAACGAAACTCTTGCCTGAGCAACGGCCCCTCCACGGCCACTCCTCCCAGGGGGTTGGGCCGATCCAAAACCACTATGGTGATTCCTGATTGAACGCACGCTTCCATGCAAAGTGCCAGGCTCTGGATGAACGTATATACACGGGTCCCGACATCCTGGATGTCCACAACGAGCACTTCGATTTCCCGAAGCATCTCCGGTGTGGGAGATCGCACGGCCCCGTAAAGGCTGAACACGGGTATGTCCAGGGCCGGCTCCCATTCGTTCCCGGATTCCACCATGTTATCCTGTTTCTCTCCCCGGATGCCGTGCTGTGGGCCGAAAAGGGCGCGCAACTGCCCTGGAAAAGCCTCGCTGATCAATTGGGAGGCATGGCGATACCGGGTATCCACTGACGCGGGGTTGGACAGAAGACCGATGCGCTTGGCCTTCAGACACCCGGGCGGGTTTTGAATCACGCTTTCGAGCCCTGTGATAACGGCGCTCATGACTGTCCGGCATCCTCAATGTTCAAGGTATAAGCGATCATTCCACTTCTGGCAAAAAAATTTTCATGGCAAAATGCCAAATGAATAATTAGCATTGTAAAATTATTTGTTCTCTTCATTTCCACCTTTATTAACTTGCTAATTTTGCATTGCTCATTGCTGATTTTACATTGATTTATAGAATTATCCACTTTGATCAGCAATATATTGATCAGTGATATTACAGTCAAATTGCCGCCAATAATAGATGAAGGATGTTGTTGGGGTGGCCCGGACGACTTGTCGTCCGGATCGCCGAATCGGCAAGAGGTTTTGCCCGGTGCACCCTGCGCCCGGGAACCATTAAACGAGCCATGTATTGCCTCTTGCTGCCGCGCAGCCCGGACAATACCTTGTCCGGGCCGACCGTCATGGAACCTGAATGCCGTTAAGGTTTGACCGGTATTGAATCACAGCGTTCGGTCCAATGGTTAAGCAATAAGAATTTAATAAAAATCCAGCAATTGAAGTTTTATTTGCCGACCTGATAGGATAATCCTATTGATTTATTTTATTAACTTCATCCACCAGTGCCAGATCTTCCTGCCTGCGTAGGATTCCGGGAATAGGGGGACCGGCATATCGATCCTTCACAGCCATAATGCGCAGCACGCTGGCGTCCACCCGCTCCGGTGTCAGGCGGCCGGAATCCAGGGCTTTCATCACACCCCTGTGCACCAGGGCCGGATTTGTTTTCCCAAGATGTCGGCCCACAAGCAGCACGTCCGCCCCTGCTTCTATAGCGCGTACGGCTGCTTCTTCAAGTTCCCAGCCGTTTGAAACCGCTGCCATCTCCAAGTCGTCCGTTATGACCAGCCCCCCGAATCCCAATTGTTCCCGCAGCAAACCCGTGATGATGGGCCTGGAGAAGGTGGCGGGAACATCGGGGTCCAGAGCAGGGTATACCACGTGGGCGGTCATGACAGCCGCGGGCGATGATGACAAAGCACGCTTGAACGGATGAATATCCTGCGCAAGCAAGCACTCCAGTGATTTGTCCGCTCGCGGCAGGCATAGGTGGGAATCGCCGGATGCCGAACCGTGCCCCGGAAAATGCTTCAGGCAGCTGGCAACGCCCGCTGCCTGCGATTCGGATACCCAAATCCCGGCGTGGTTACCCACCAACTCCGGTTCGGCGCCAAAGCTGCGATCTCCGATGGCGGGACATGGGGGTTGCCCTGCCAGATCAGCCACTGGCGCAAGGTTCAGGAATATCCCCAGTGCCGCCAGTTCGCGGGAGGCAATGCTCGCCACCCGCGTCACTGTTTCCCGCTCACCCAGCATGCCTAATCGTGCGGGAGATGGGAGAGGAGTTAGCCCCTGCCTGATGCGCATCACCCGACCCCCTTCCTGATCCACCGCCACCATAAGGGGGGGAAGGCCGGACATTGGCGCCGTAAGTTCCCGGCAGAGCAAAGCCGCCTCTTGTGCTCCGGGTGCGTCCCGTTGGAAAAGGATTGCAAACCCCAGACCCAAGGATTCGATTTCCTTGCGGAAACTCCCGGGGTTACCCGGATATCCGGGCCCGACCATGAGCATCTGGCCGACCCTATCCTCCAGGGACGTGTTTTGGAGACGCTTTTCACGAAGTTTTTTGCCTAACTGCTCCCAGTCGAATGCAGGGCCGGGATCGTATTTTCGGCCGGGGGCCACGTCCCGATGCCCAACGATCCGCCGGGGGACTATGGAGGGATAGCGGTGCATCAACTCTATGCACAGCTTGACAAGAGCATTGTATTGTGCGGCGGTGAAAGGGTGAACGGCATCGCCTTCCAGCTCAATTCCAATGGAAAAAAGGTTCACATCTTCGCGCCCCTCCAGCGAACTGTCGCCTGCGTGCCAGGCCGCTTCCGAGGTATCCACAAAATTGATTACCTCTCCCTGTCTATCAATAAAATAATGGGACGAGACACGCAATCCCGCAAGGTCCCGGAAAGAGGGGTGCAGGTCCTGATCCAGCCGGTTCAGGAACAGATCGGCCACGTATCCGGTGCCGAACCTTCCGGCGGGCAAACTGATGTGGTGGATGACTATGGCATCGACTTGTTGGCCCGCCCGACTATCATAATTAGGGCTTTGCAGCCTGATTATGCGCACAGTTCATACTCCCACACGATGAATGGAATGGTTCACCGCAGAGCACGCAAAGAAAGTAGAAATATATAAAATTTTTTCTCTGTGGTCTCCGCGGTAAACCTTCTTTATTTGAATCCCTCAAGCAGGGTTTCACAAGGATTTCAGAGCCCTTTTTTCAGCAGGTTGATGATCCGATGTTTGGTGCTGTGGCGCGGGCAGTTGTTGATTATGACCACGAGCCTCACAGGACCGTTGTTGTGTGATGTAAAATATCCTGCTGACGCTTTAACATCCGACAGGGTTCCGGTTTTGACACGCATGCCGTTCCGTTTCGGCAGCAGTCTGCGGTGGGGCCAGAAATATTTCAACACCCGATCCATCTGCCGTGCTGTCACCCGATTCATTCTGGAAAGGCCCGATCCCTCCATTACCTTTGCGTTCTTCACGTCCAGGGATTCGGCCAGGAACTCTGAGACGGCACGTTGCCCCTTTTCCATGGTAGCGGGTTGGCCAAAGGCCTTGGCGCCAAGGGTCAAAAAAATCTGGTTTGCCATGAAGTTGCTGGAATATTTGAGCATCTTGCGGACAACTTCCTCCAAAGAATCCCGACAAGGATGCCGGTAGAGGAGGGTGGAGCCGGAAGGAACGTCCCCGTGTCGGATCTTTCCCTCAACCGGGATGCCGATGCGCTCTAAGAATGCACGAAGGAGGTGTCCGGGATACAGTTCGTATGGTATGCCATTTTGACCCAGGTTGACGCGGGCGGTGCCTCGAATCTTTAACCGCAGGGCAGCCTCTCTGGCGAAGTCAGTCATGGGAGTTTGCCGTTCCTTCGACGTCACTGTCCCATCGGGGCGGACGTGAACACGTATGGTGTTAAAATTGGCAGCAAGCGCGCTCACAGGGGCGTTGTAAGGATCGGGGTCATCGTTGCCGCCGGGAATCTCAATTTTGGGTGAAAAAAATGAATTATCCACAAAGATATATCTGACCGACTTCAGGCCATACCGTTCAAGTGATCGGGCAATGGCCTTCCATTCCTCCGAGATAAGCATGGGGTCTCCATATCCCTTGATGTAAAGGTTGCCCATTTGATCCACGAAAAAGTCTGTGCGGAACCGGTACTCGAGTCCCAGCTTTTCAAAGGCAGCCGATGCAGTGATCAGCTTGATAACAGAGGCCGGAATCAGTGGTTTGTCTGCTTGATGCTCGAAGAGCACCCCACTTTCCCGGCTGACGGCATACACTGTCCCCTCCATCGCCAGTTCTTTTATCCGGTCCTTCCATTCAGCCCGGGCCGCGGAAATGCTCAAGCAAATAAACAGGAATCCCACTATGCAAAGTCTTGTCTTCACGTCTTCCTTCCCATGAGTTTTGGGTCCAGCGCGTCGCGCAGCCCGTCGCCAAAAAAGTTGATTCCAAGCACCACGGTCATTATGGCCAGGCCCGGGAACACGGTCAGATACGGGGCCTGGATGAGAAACTGCCGCCCCTCGTAAAGCATTGATCCCCAACTGGGTGTGGGAGGCTGTACACCCAATCCCAAAAAACTGAGCCCCGCCTCCCCAACGATGGCGGCCCCCATACCGAATGTGGACTCCACCACAAGTGGCGTCAGGATATTGGGCAGGATGTGAAGGCAAACGATGCGCGGGCTTGATGCTCCCAGTGCCCGTGCCGCGATGATGTATTCCCGCTCCCTGATGGTCAGCACCTGTCCTCGCGCCAGACGGGCGTAGCTCACCCAGCTCACCAGGCAGAGCGCCAGGATGACATTGTTCAGGCTCTGTCCCAATATTGCCATCATGGCCATGGCAAGCAGAATTCCGGGGAACGCCATCAGTATATCAATGATCCGCATGAGCCCCTGATCCCAGAGACCTCCAAAGTACCCGGCTGTCGCACCCAGCAAGGTACCCGCCATCAGAGAGATGGCCACGGTGATCAACCCTACTTTCAGGGAGACTCTCGAGCCGTATACGATTCGGCTCATCACGTCGCGGCCCAGTTTGTCGCGGCCCATGGGGTTATGAAACGAAGGGCCGCGTAATTCCTGCTCAAGGTTCTGCGAAAGGGGATCATAAGGGGCCAGCATGGGCGCCAATGCCGCACACGTGAACAGCAATGCCAATGTCAAGGCGCCCCCCAGAACCATGCCGTTCCGGAAAAAACGATGCACAAAGAGTCGATTTCTCATCGCAGACGAATGCGCGGATCAATGAGAACGTAGACACACCCTTGCAGCAATGGAATATCCCTCGTGGTGATGGCTGTGATCATCAATCGTCCCACCCCGGGCCAGGAGAAGATTGTCTCAGTGATCACAGACCCCCCCAACAACCTGCCCAACTGGAGTCCCATGATAGTCACCACCGGGACAAGCGCGTTGCGCAGGGCATGCTTGAACAACAGAACCGACTCCCGTAAACCTTTCGAACGGGCCGTTATGATGTATTCTTCTCCCATGACCTCCAGCAGGCTGGAGCGGATCATCCTGGTCAGGATCGCCGCCATGGCAGTGCCCAGGGTCACTGAGGGCAGCACCAGATGAGACAGCCCGCCCCGCCCCGACACTGGAAGGATATCCAGGTATATGGAGAAAAAAATGATCAGCATGGGCCCTATCCAGAAATTCGGCATGGAAAGGCCCAACAGGGCTCCCAGCCGGGAGACGTGATCCACTGTGGTATTGCGACGGACAGCGGAGGCGATCCCCAGAGGGAAAGCCACCACCACCGCCACCAGCATGCCGCCCATGGCCAACTCCAGCGTGGCCGGGTACCGCTCTATCACCATCTCAAGGACGGGACGGTGCTGGATGTACGAATACCGCAGGTCCCCCAGTAGAAAGCGAAAGTATTGTTCTGTCAGAGGTCGGTCCAGCCCCATCTCACGCCGGAGAGCCTCCCGGTCCGCCGGTATGGCCCGTTCGCCCAGCATGAAGTCCACAACATCCCCCGGTACTAAGGCCTGCAGAAAAAAGACAAGCGTGGCCACTCCCAGAATCGTGGGTATTGCCAGGAGGATGCGCTTGATCAGGTATGCTCGCATCAGAAACCTCTGGGGCTTTCTCTTTCACCCCTTACCTGACCTCTTTCCTCAGGGGGAAAGGAATTCCTGATAATGACCCCTCCATCCAATTGGATAAGGGCCGGGGTAAGCGGGCATTCGACATTTAGCCGCACATCCGCAGAATCCTCACGATTTTTTCCACCGCACATCCTTGAGCGCGCTGAAATCGCCGGCTGGATACATAACATAGCCTTCAAGGTTCTTTTTCATAACCACCACATTTACATTGTACCACAGGCTGATATAAGGAAGATCATGGGCGACTATCCTCTGGATATTTCCGTAGATAGCCTTCCGCTCTTCCAAGTCCAGAGTAAACCTTCCCGCCTCGATGAGTTCATCAAGGGCGGGGTTGATATAATGCCCCCTGTTGGCCCCTTCCGGAGGGATGCTGCGAGAATGGAACAGATAGTAATAGATGTCGGGCTCGGTTACGCCCACCCACTGGAGAGAATACAATTGAAAGTTTCCCCTCCGGATATCCGCAAAAAAGGCCGACCACTCATAGCTGGACAGCTTCACTCGGATACCCACGGAGGCCAATTGTTCCTGAATCACCTCGCCCTTGCGCCGGCTGAGGTCAGCCTGGGTGGTCTTGTACTCCAGCGTGAAGCGATACCCGTTCTCATCCGGGGGAAACCCTGCTCTGTCCAGCAGCTTCCGGGCAAGGTCGGGGTTGTACTCATATCGCGGGACATCCGGATTATAACCCCAGTGGCCGGGATAAAGAATGCCCGTGGCCTCCGTGCCCAGTCCCTTGAGAAGGTGCCGGATCATAAGGGGGATGTTGAGGGAGTGAGCCACGGCCAGCCGCACTTCGCGGAGCCGGCAGTAGTCGTCCTGAAGGTTAAAGCCGATGTATTCGTAATTGGTGCCCGGGCTTTTGAGAACTTTCAGGCTTTCCTCCCGCTCAATGCCCGCCACCACGTCAGGGGGCAGGTTGTTCTGGACAAAGTCGAGGCTGCCTTTTTTCAGTTCCAGATAGCGAACCGTGTCGTCCGGGATAATGCGGAAGATCACCTCGTCCATGTGAGGCCTTCCATCGAAATATCCGTCAAAAGCCTGGAGTTGCAGTTCTTCATCCCTGGTCCATTTTTTCAAGGAAAAAGGACCCGTGCCCACAGGATGCGCGGAAAAACCTTTCCCGGCAGCTTTCGCCGCGTGCATGGGCACGATGCCCACGGTCATATTGATCAAAAAGGGCGCAAACTGCTTCCGCAGGTGGAACGAGACGGTGTAAGGCCCCGGGGTCTCGATCGCCTTGATGATCTTATAACTCCCGGCCAGGGGAGAGCGGATGACGGGGTCTCGTATAGAGTCAAAGGTATATTTCACGTCAGCGGCGGTCAGTTCTTTTCCATCGTGGAACTTGACGCCTTTGCGCAGGCGGAACCGGTAGGTCTTTGGATCGGGAGTCTCCCAGCTTTCGGCCAGGTCGGGGACAAGGTTGGATGACGGATCCTTTTTGACCAATCCGTTGAAAAGGAGCTGAATGGCCCGGGACGACGCCACGTCCACGGCGAATCTCGGGTCCAGGGTGGCCGGTTCCTGCTCCATCCCCACCACCAGTCGGTCAGAGGCAGGCTGCTCAGGGCCTGTGACGTCCGTGCACCCGCCGAAAAGGATCAGCAGCAACAGCAGGGTAACCCTTGACAGGCACTTCATCAGAGGAAAAAGGACCAAGGAAAAAGGAAAGAGAAGAAAGGAAACCTGAATATGCCTTCTATGCCTCTCTCCCCTCCATTTCTCCTTTTTCATTTTCCTTTAACCTTTCCCCTTTAACCTTTTTCCTCTCACATATTTCCTGAGCTTTTCTCCCTTACTCTTCACCTTACCCCGCTGGAAAAACTCTCATGCCCAAGCCCTGCGCAGGAAATGATGGGCGCGCTCACCAAGATGCCGCAGGGCATCGATGCGCGAAATATGAAAAATGACCGCTCCTCCCAGTGCGCCGAAGCGCCTTCTGTATCGGCGGCGGTTGCGGTCCAGCATCATGATGCGATTGGCTCTTCGCGTCCAGTTTACCAGCGTTGCATCGTCCACATTGGACAGGTTGAAGAATAAAGGGGGCTTGCCGCCGTTGCTGCAAAAGTAATAGGCATCATGCAGACCTTGACTCGCCATCTCTTCCCCAAAGCGCTCCCGAACCCGGTCCCAGAGGCGGGTTCCCGGAAATGGCGTGGTGATGCTGAACATGGCCTTGTCCAAATTCAGCGACCTGGCGAACCGGAGTGTTTGTTCCAGCGTTTCAAGGGTGTCTCCGGGAAGGCCAGTCATGAAATACCCCTTGCATCTGATGCCGGCCGTTTGACTCCAGCGGACAGCATCGCGCACCTTCTCCGGGGTGATCCCTTTAGAGATACCGTCAAGTATTTCCTGCACGCCGGATTCGATGCCGTAATGAATGCGGCGGCACCCCGCGGCATGCATGACGCGCAGAATCTCCGGGGTGGCCCTGTCCACCCTGGCCAGACACTGCCACCGGATATCCAGTTCGTGCTCCAGGATGAGCTCACATATCCGCTGTATCCGTTCAGCCTGGAGCATGAAGACGTCGTCAATGAAATAAAAATGACGGGCGTCGTAAGTCTCCTTCAAATGCCTGATCTCAGCCAATATGTTCTCCGGGCTGCGGTGCCGGTAGCGGTGGCCGAAGAGACCCTTGAAGCAGTAAGCGCAGTTATAGGGGCATCCCCGGCTGCTCAGCACGGTGAATATGGGTTCTCCTTCCGGCGTGCGAAGGGGGTAGTCGCCTGTCTTCAGAAGGTGCCGGGAAGGGAAGGGAAGGGCGTCAAGCTCGGGGATGGGGGCTGGATCGGCGGCGGCAACAACCCGTGGGCCGTCGCGGAACGTCAGTCCCGGCACCTCCTTGATGTCTGTCCCGCTCGATAAGGCCTGCACCAGGGCGACAAGGGCGATTTCGCCTTCTCCCGATATCACAAAATCCACCGGGTCCCGGGAGGCCACCTCCCCGGGAAACAGCGTGGGGTGAGGCCCTCCCATGACAATCCGCGCCCCGCACAGGGAGCGTATTTTCCGGGCTGTCTCCAGTGCCTCGGAATGCACGTGCGTCATGGAGGTGATGCCCACCAGTTCGGGATTAAATGCGGCGACATCGCGCACGTTTTCCCCGGGCAGGTTCAAATCAAAGATGCGAACCTGCCGATATCCCGCATTCTCAAGGGATGAGGCAAGGTAGGCCAGACCCAGGGGCGGGTAATCGTTCCCTCCCCTCCAGGGCGGCGCCACAAGGGCAACCTTCATGATCTTTTTTTCCTATTTGTTAAAATTGTTATCTAAGTTTGAGCGTTTCGGGTTGCGAGTGTTATTTCCATTCTTTGATCAATATGTTGCTGATCAAAGTGGATAATTCTATATAATACATTTCGTGCTTTGGTAATCGTAATGACATATTTTGAATTTTGATAGTCGGATTATAAGACAAGTTGTAAATTTCCAAATCTTTATAATTCTTCATCCTCATTCACAATTTGCAGCTTGTAACATCTCTTCATGGCTATAGTTCATGGCTCGCAACGTGCTGACTGTAAACCGCAATTCATAACTCGTAACCCGCAACCCGCTCATACGTCCATGTCATCTTTCTACACGGGTGCCGCAGATTTTGCGGTAAAATGCAGCGTGCTGTTCGGCCACCCCGTTCCAGCTCAGTCTTTCCGCAGCTTCTCGGGCCTTCATTCCTGCAACGGATCGGTCCATCCCCAGTGACCGTCGCAAGGCTTCCAGCAGCCCGTCTTCATCCATTGGATTATAAAGAATGCCCGTGGAGGTGTCAATTATTTCAGGGAGGCAGCCCATGGAAGGGGCGATCACCCCGCGCCCAAAGGAAAGGGCCAGGATCAGACTCCCCGACGTGGTTACGCGCGCGTAGGACAGCACCACCATATCCGCCGCCCGGAAGTAAAGCTGCACGCTTTCTTCGGCCACAAATCCGGGGTAAAAGACAATCCTGGAATCTTGCCGGGCCGCTTTGCATATCCTTTCTCCCAGTGCCGCGTCCCGCAATTGCCCCGCGATGAGAAGGCGCAAATGGTCGCCCCCCAGTTTTTGAAATGCTGTTAATAGATTTTCCACGCCCTTATATTCCCGAAGAGCGCCGAAATGGAGGAATACCCGCGCATCCATGGGGAGACCGAGCCGTCTTCTGGCTTCTTCCCGGCTCACCCTGTCAGGGTAGCGGCCGATGTAGTGGCCATGGGGAACCACAAGTATTTCACCTCGGGCGCCCCACCGCCTGCGGACCTCGTCAGCGGCCCACTGGCAGTGAGCAACAATAGAGGCCACCCTGACCATAAACCGCAGAACCCATCGGTCCAGCAGGACTGTTGATTCGTGTGGCTCGACGTTGTGGGCGGTCCACACCACGGTACAGCCCAGTCCCACGGCCGTCAACAAAAAAGCCGCAAAATGTCCGAGTTTCAGGAGGGTGAGCAGCCGACTCCGCCGCTGGTAATGGACTTCCGGCCAGTGAAAGTGAAGAACGTCCACGCTACGGTGCATCCGCAGCAGCCAGAGGATAGAGGGTCTCCCGGGCGGAGTGACGATGGAAACGCCCCGTTCTCTCAGTGCGTCGCAAAGGAGCTGGATATAAGGATTTTCAGGCGCTTGAGGCGGGAAGTGTGCAACCCGGAGAGCAGATGAGGCGGACGGTCTCACGGCAGCGCCTCCTGGATGATCTCCAGGTACCTGTCAGCCGCGGCATCCCAGCTATAGGGCAGGGCGCGCTCGGAGTTGATCCTTCCCATGGCGGCAAGCGCTTCTTTCCCAGGCAGGGAAGCCAGGCGCTCCCTCCAGGCCTCCATGGTATTGAAGATCAGATATTCGTGCCCCACCAGCCGGGCGATTTCCCCGTGGGGCTGGGAGATGACGGGCTTGCCGCATGCCATGTATTCGAGGATCTTTAATGGAGAAAAATAAAAGCGACGTTTCTCGAACGCCTGCTCTCCATACGGGGCGATGCAAATGTCTGCGGCGTTGATCCAGAGAGGGACCCGGCTGTGCGGCACCGGGCCGTGGAATGTGCAGCGCCCGGGGACGAGCCGCATGGCTGCCCGCTCCGCTGCATCGCGGCAGACCCCGGTTCCCACCACATGAAGGTGTATCCGCGGGTTATTCACTCCTGCCATTGCTTCCATGCATGGAATCAGATCATGATACGCATCCAGCGACCCCACGAAAAGAAGCATCAAGGCGTCTCCGTCAAGTCCCAGTTCCCGGCGGCATCGGCCTTGATCCGTGGGGCGGAAGAGACGCATGTTCACACCGTTGGGGATCACGCGGACGCGCAGGGGATCAACAGAAAACCGGCGGTGAAGGAGCTTTTTGAGTTCTTCGGTCTGGACCACGATGCAATGGGGGCGGGAATATGCCCGCCTGGCATATAATAGTGAAAGAAGATGGAACACCCAGCGCACAGGGCGGCCCACGCCCGCCGTACGGCTGAGATTGCGCCGGGGCCGGCCCGGCGGGCCGTTCTCCTCCAGCACATAGACCGCCCCCCGGGATTGCAAGCCGGCGCCCACCAGACCGCCCGCGCGCCACATACGTTCCACCACCGCATCGAAGCGCTCCGCATGCCGGCGAACAAAGGCCCTGCAGCGCCGCGCGTAGCGAAGATACGATCGCGGATTTATTCCGTTGACCGCTATATCATCCGGCCTCGACGACGCCCGTGGTGCCGGAGCAGACCCTTCATTGTCATAGAGATCCAGACATTTGACCGGTAGATGCGGTATTTCCCGGTATCCATGGAACGCCAGCGACACCTCCATCGCCCCCTTTCGGGCCATGGCCTCCACCAGGGAGATCACGTGGCTGGAGGGGCCTGCAGAAGGAGTATAGTGAAGCCCGCCGGCAATGTAGCATATACGCATGTTTTCTTCTTAGGGGCGGGGTTTATCTCCGCCCTTGCCATAAAATGGGATTAAAGCCTGCGCTTACAACTTTCCCGGAAAAATCCCCAACTCCATGCTCCCAATCCCATCCACAGCAGGGGAAACACCCGCAGGAACGGGATGAGGCTTCGCGGCTCGTGCCGGATAAGCCGCTTGAACATGCGGTAAAACCGCAGCAGCGGAAGCAAGGGGATGAGGACAGGCATCCGCGCCACAAAAGCGCCGGGCAGGGGAGCCATCCGGCGGGCCGCGGCCGCCCCCCGGCCCAGGTTCACCTGATTGCGGAGAAAAGGGCCGGGAGCTGAACGGCATCGATGAAAGACCATGGCCTGAGGCTCGAATCGAACCGCAACCCCCATCTCCATTAGTCTCAGCCCAAACAACACGTCCTCGCTGGCGCGCAGGTCGGGAAACCCGCCGGATCGGCGGAATATCCCGAGATCCATTGAAAAGTTGCAGGTGGGCGCAAAGCGCATTGGTCCCGCGGGGCGGGCCGGGGAGAATTCGCCGAATTCCAGGAAATACTCGGCGCTCCCCACCATGGATTCCGGTGTGCCGTTAGCGATGGCCCCCCCCACGGCCTGGTTGCCTGCAGCGTGGGACTCTAGCAGTGTCCCCAGCCATCCGGGGGATGCGGTGCAGTCCGCATCGATAAAGGCCACCATCCGTCCCCTCGCGTGCTTTGCGCCCAGGTTGCGCGCCGCGCCGGGGAACAGCCGATCCGCCCGGTGGATGATCTGCACATCCGGCATGTGTTCAAGTATCTGCGGTGTGTCGTCCGTAGAGCTGTCCGCCACGATGATTTCAACTCTTCCCTCGATTCCCTGAGAGCGCACGGACTCGATGCAGGGCAGGATCGTCCGGCCCGGATTGTAACTTGGGATCACAACGCTCACAGAGACTTCATGCGAAATAGTCATGTTGACTGCTTGATATTTATTAAATTCTTATTGCCTGACCATTGGACCGAACGCTGTGATTCAAGGCGGGCAAAGCCTCTTGTCGCTTCGCGACCCGGACGACTTGTAGTCCGGGCCACCCCAACAACATTCTTCATCTATTATCGGCGGCAATTTGACTGTAATATCGTTGATCACTATGTTGCTGATCAAAGCGGATAATTCTATTATGTTTTCTTTGTTTGTTCTGCGTCCTCTGTGGTAAACTCTTCTATCAGTTCCTCCAGCACAGCGGCCAGCGCGTCCCATGAAAACCGCTCCTGTTCTTTCCTGATGTTGCCCGCCCAGTCAACGGACTGCCCTTCCCGGAAGAAACGCAGGACGGCACGGGCCAGGGCGGGGCCGTCCCCGGGCGGCACGATGTAGCCCGTTCCGCCGTGGCTGACCACTTCGGGAATGCCGCCCACACGGGTGGTGATCACGGGGCGCTCCATGCCGAAGGCCATCTGCACGATGCCGCTCTGGGACGCGGATACATAGGGAAGCACCACCACGTCAGCGGCGGAAAAATAGAGGTTTACTTCCTCATTGGGCACATAGCGGTCCACCACCCGAACAAAACTCCCTATGCCCAGATTCTGAATCTGCCGGAGGTATGTTTCTTTATCCTCATAAAACTCGCCCACGATCAAAAAGGTGCACTGCATTTCCCTGAGCACGTGGGGAGCGGCCTCCAGCAGGTATTTCAATCCCTTGTATGCCCGTATGTAGCCGAAGAATAAAATGGTGGGCCCGCTGATGCCCAATGTTTTGCGGGCTTCCTCTTTCTGCACCCGGTTTTGGCCGAAGACCGAATAGGTGGGGTGAGGGGTCACCCGGACCGCGGCGCGGGGGAAAAGCCCGAGGAGCAGTTCCTGATCCTGATGGGAGTGGACGATGAAATGGGTGCCCGCTCCCAGGGCCGCACGGCTCAAGATTTTGTCAAGCGGCCCGTGTTCGTGAGGGATCACGTTGTGGCAGATGAACGTGCAGGCCATGCCCTTCAATCTCCTCGAGAGATGCCCTATGAGCGCGTATGGAGGTCCGAAAAACGGGTTCCACCACTGGAAGACCAGCACGTGGGGATTGAAGGCCTTGACCGCCCGGTAGGCCCGCCACCAGGTCCACGGGTTCAGGGAATCGATGAGCGGTTCGGCCTCTATTGTTAAAGGCCGACTGCTCTCGTCCATCTGAGTCCGGCCCGGAAAAATCAGGGAAGGATAGAGCCGGTTGAAAGAGATCACCCGAACATCATGGCGGCGTTGAAGATGCCGGCACATCAGGGTGGTGTAGTGCGCGATCCCTCCCCGGAACGGATAGGTCGGCCCGACCACGCAGATCCTACGTGAACCGGTGTGTTTATGATTACGGTTTTCCATGGTTTATAGAAATATATTGTACACGTTATACGGCGTGGGTCAAATAAAAGATGCTTTTATCGCATAATAAGTGATTTATAGTCAAGTAAATAAATGTTGCGGGTTGCGGGTTTTTCACCCCCCACCTGGCTTCACCCCTCAAGGAGAGAGGAATTGCTTATTGCAATGGAATTTGTTTCTTTATTACTGGCGCGGCTTTCTTTTTTCCTCATTACCAAGGCATCCAGGAGTAAATATATTCTTTCATGTTCTCCTGGCTGATGGTACTATCCATGTTTGAGATACTACAGGGCTTAAGCACGCTTGGAGGAGAGGAAATAATGAGCCATGTTATTGTTAAGTTCACCGGCTCGCTGCGCGAGTACGCGCCCGATGGAACCGACGCCCCTTTTCGGGTGGAATGGCCCGAGGACCGGCCCGTGGAGGATCTGCTGAAAACCACGGGCGTCCCCATGGCCATGGTCCAGGTGGTCATGGTGAACAACCGGGCCGTCCCCCCGGGCGCGGCGGTGGCGCCGGGGGACCGGGTCTGTGTGTTCCCCGTGGAGTACGCCTTTTTCGCCGACTGGGTTCATATGCGCTTCAATCGATAAGGTTAATGCAGGGCGGGCTGTGCCCACCGGGATCTTTCAAGCCGTCGCAGTCCACCGGGCTTTTGACTGGAATCTGCACATTTCATATCAGGTATCGCAGGAGCGGGATTTATCCCCGCCCGAAATGACACGGGACCATAGGGGCTAACGGTTATGAATAGTGGGCACACCCCTGAAGTTTTAGCGGGCAGCACGCGGTATCGCCCCTGCCGGACTGCCTGGCAGGTCTGATAATGAAGCCATACTTTTTATTGCTGTGGAGCGGAACTCAAAATGAGTACCAGTAACGGTGTTATTCGTGTGATAGGCGCCCGTCAGCACAATTTGAAAAACATCGATGTGGCCATACCCGTGGGACGCATCACTACGGTGACAGGGGTCAGCGGGTCAGGCAAGTCAAGCCTTGTCCACGATGTCCTGTACGCCGAAGGCCAGAGACGCTACGTCGAGACATTTTCCGCTTATACACGGCAGTTCATGGACAGGATGGATCGCCCTCTGGTCGATCGCATCGAGGGTATTCTCCCGGCGGTGGCCATTGACCGGAGAAGCTCGGTGCGCACGGCCCGCTCCACTGTGGGCACCATGACGCAGATCACCGATTATATGAAGCTTCTCATGGCCCGCATCGGAGTGCTCCATTGCCGCGGATGCGGGAGGCCGGTAGAGCGCCACTCTTCCCGTGATGTCTGGAAATCCTTGCTGGGCACCGCTGAAGGAACTGCCATGGTTCTGACCTTTCCGCGGATTGCGGAAAGCAGGGGCGGGTTTGAAACCCTCCCATTCGATGAGATTCGCCGGGAGCTTATGGGGCAGGGTTACTTCCGGGTATTTGAACAAGGCCGCATCATCCCCCTGGAGGATTATCAACCCGCGGATGGGAAAGAGATGCAGGTTGTGGCCGATCGGTTTATTTTCAAACTTTCTGACCGAAAGAGGATCATGGATTCTGTGGAAGAGGCATTCCGACGCGGCGGCCACCTGTTGATCCACATCCCCAACCGGGAGGCGCTCCGCTTCAGCTCCCATCTGCATTGCCCGTACTGCGACATGCAGTACAGCGATCCAACGCCCAATCTGTTCTCATTCAACAGCCCTCTGGGAGCCTGCCGTCAGTGCAATGGTTTCGGCCGCATTATCGACGTGGACATGGATCTGGTGGTGCCGGACCCGTCAAAGTCCCTGGCCCGGGGCGCCATCCGCCCCTGGTGGTCCGGGAATGTGGCACGGATGGCACACGAAGAGATGTTGGATCACTGCCGCCGCAGGGGCATTCCCACGGATATTCCCTTTCGGGAGCTGTCCGAGGAGCACCGGCAGGTCATTCTGGAAGGGGATGATGAATTTTACGGTGTTCGGGGATTCTTCCAGTGGCTGGAGTCCAGGACTTATCGGATGCATGTGCGCGTTTTCCTTTCGCGCTATAGAACCTACCTTACCTGTCCCCTCTGTCAGGGGGCGCGCTTTGTGGAAGAATGCCTTCTTTACCGAATCCGGGGGCTCAACGTTGCGCAATTTTACTCCTTGAACGTGGGAAAAGCGCTGGAGTATATCCAGGGGCTGGAATCGGAAATTTCCCGCGACCCTGCGGCTGTGATGCTTACCCGAGAGATCGGGAATCGACTTAGGTATCTTGCGGAAGTGGGACTTGACTACCTGACCCTGGATCGCGCATCCCGGACCCTCAGCGGGGGCGAGTTGGAGCGGGTCAGCCTGACCACCGCCCTCGGCGCCTCTCTGGTCAACACCCTGTATGTTCTGGATGAGCCCAGCATAGGGCTGCACCCGCGCGACAACGCCCGGCTGGTGGGCTTCCTGCGGCGCCTTCGTGATTCGGGAAACACCGTGGTACTGGTGGAGCACGACCCCGAGATTATCGCCTCCAGCGATACGGTGGTGGACCTGGGGCCGGGGCCCGGGGAGCGGGGGGGCTATGTGGTCTATTCAGGAGCTCCCGGACAGATTGGGCAGGAGCCTGCCTCCGTGACGGGTCGCTACCTCTCCGGGGCTGCTTCGATCCCAATCCCCCACCCGCGCCGTCTCCCGGGCCGGAAAAGATGGCTGCATGTCCGGGCCGCAGCACAGCATAACCTCAAGAGTATAGATGTGGATATTCCCCTGGGATTACTGGTGTGCCTCACGGGTGTGTCGGGATCGGGCAAGAGCACGCTGGTGGAGGAGGTTATCTATCGCGGGTTGCTGCGGGAGCGTGGTCTGCCCACCGAGCGACCGGGAGCGTATGGTGCTCTGGAAGGGGCGGAAACCCTTGGCGAGGTGATCATGGTGGATCAGGAACCCCTCACACGTTCCCCCCGATCCGTTCCGGTGACTTTTATCAAGGCTTTTGACCCCATCCGCCGGATTTTCGCTTCAGAGACCATGGCCAGGCAGAGAGGGTTGAGCGCGGGAGCTTTTTCCTTCAACTCCGGGCAGGGGCGGTGCCCCGCCTGTAAGGGCGATGGATTTGAAGTGGTGGAGATGCAGTTTCTCTCCGATCTGCTCATCACCTGCCCCGAGTGCGGCGGCCGCAGATTTCGACCTGAGGTGCTGGAGGTGCTCCACAATGGTCACAGCATAGCCGATGTTCTGGAAATGACCGTAAGAGAGGCAGAGGCGGTATTCTCCGGCCATCCCGAGGTGAGAAGCTCCCTGGAGCCCCTGGTGATGGTGGGCCTGGAGTACCTGAGGCTGGGACAGCCCATAAGCACCCTCTCCGGCGGAGAATGCCAGCGAATGAAACTGGCCCGCTACCTCGGGCCCACAAAGTCATGCAATAATTTGTACCTTTTCGACGAACCTACCACAGGGCTTCACCCGGACGATATCGCCCGGCTGGTTTCCGCCTTACACACGCTCGTGGAACAAGGAAATACTGTGTTGGTCATCGAGCACAACATGGACCTGGTCAAATGCGCGGATTACGTCATCGATATGGGGCCTGAGGGCGGAGATGAAGGCGGCAGGGTCGTCGTCTCCGGAACGCCGGAGGAGGTTGCACGGTGTGCGGAATCGCACACCGCCCGGTTCCTCAGAGAATACCTGCGGACCGCCAACCGGCTGGAAACCTCGCAGGCAGTGGGATTGCATCAAGCAACGGAACGCTTCGGCGTCGATATGAACGGGGATATCCTTGTTGCCGGCGCCCGGGAGCACAACCTGAAAGACCTGACGGTGCGCGTTCCCCGTAATCAATTAGTGGTGGTGACAGGGCCCAGCGGATCGGGAAAATCCACGCTGGCCTTTGACATCCTCTTTGCGGAGGGGCGCCGCCGGTATCTTGAATGCTTATCCACGTATGTGCGGCAGTTTATCCGCATCGCCGACCGGGCAGACGTGGACCTGGTAACGGGCATCCCGCCCACAGTGGCCATCGAGCAAATGATGAGCCGGGCCGGCAGACGATCCACCGTGGCCACCATGACGGAGATATACAGCTATTTGCGGCTGCTCTATGCCAGGATCGGCATTCAGCACTGCCCTCAATGCGGCCGCGGGATCTCCCCCAGAAGCAGGGATCAGATTCTTGCCGATGTGCTGGAGAAGCACCGCGGCAAGGAGGTGAGCGTTTTCGCTCCGCTGATCAGAGGGCGTAAAGGGTTCCATAGAGACGTGCTGGAAAGGGCCGCAAAACGCGGATATGTCCGGGCGCGCATCGATGGGCTCATGGTCCCGCTGGACCCGCTGCCCCGTCTCAGCAGGTATGCGGAGCATAACATCGACCTGGAAGTGGCTCATCGCCGGGTCAATACAGGGGCGGCCTTTCGCCAGGAGCTGATGAAGGCATTAGAGGAGGGCGAGGGCACGGTGATTATCTGCGGGCCTGAAGGAACGGAGGAAGTTTTCAGCCAGCGGCGATACTGTTCCCATTGCGGCGTCGGCCTGGAGGAGCCGGACCCCGGCTTGTTCTCCTTCAACAGCCGCCGGGGGGCGTGCCCGGAATGCGAGGGGATCGGGGTTTTGCACGACTTCGACGAGGAACTGGTGTTGCAGAGGGGCGATCTCCCTCTCAGGTCCGGTGGACTGGCGGTGCTGGAAGTGAAAACACTGCCCCGCGGCATGAAGGCGCGTATTATTCGCGAAGTGGAGAATCGGCTGGGTATCGACACGAACAGAACGCCCGCGGATCTGAGCCGTGCGGAAAAGAACCGCCTGCTTAACGGGGATCCAATGAGGGAATTCGAGGGAATCCTTCCCATGCTCCGAAAGGCGATGGAAGTCATGGAGGAATGGGGGCTGGCCGATCAACTGGCGCCCTTCATGGGAGAGGCGGTTTGTCCTGGATGCAGCGGGAAAAGGCTCAATCAGCGGGCGCTGGCCGTGCGGGTGGACGGAAAGAATATCTGGGAAGCCACCATGCAGAGCGTATCCGATGCCCATACATATTACGCAGGTCTTCACCTTCAGGGAAGGGATGCGCTGATCGCATCGGAATTACTGGGGGAGATCGTTTTCAGGCTGGGATTCCTGGAGAAGACGGGCCTGGGTTACCTGACCCTCGGCCGCGGGGGGGATACCCTGTCCGGCGGGGAGTCGCAGCGTGTGCGCCTTGCCGCGCAGTTGGGCTCGAACCTGCGGGGAGTCTGCTATATCCTGGATGAGCCGACCATCGGCCTTCACCCCAGGGACCACGAGATGCTGCTGCGCGTCCTTATGGACTTACGGGATCGCGGCAACAGCGTCGTCGTGGTGGAGCACGATGAGGAGACCATCCTGAGGGCCAACCACGTCATCGACCTGGGACCGGCGGCCGGGCGCGACGGCGGCCGCCTCGTGGCCGAGGGCTCACCCGCGGAGATCATGGGCCACCCCCGATCCCCCACCGGTAAGGCGCTGGCTGACTCATCCCGCCGGGTCGTCACCAGCCGGGGACGAAGTGTGCGGGATGGGCTGCGTCTCCGCGTGAAGGGAGCACGGGAGAATAACCTGAAGGACATCGATGTGGATATACCCCTGGGCACTCTTACGTGCATCACCGGTGTGGCGGGATCGGGAAAGAGCACACTGCTGCGGGATGTTATCTTCAAGGGGCTGCGCAACCGGCTGCTCAAATCCAGGCAGCGAGCCGGCGCCCATAAGGATATCCTGGGGTGGGAGGCTGTTGAGCGCGTTCTGGAGGTGGACCATTCCCCCATCGGTCGGACCCCCCGGTCTGTCCCGGCTTCGTACGTGGGTTTTCTGGACGATATCCGCCGCCTCTTTGCCAGGACTCCCGGGGCCCGCCTGCGGGGATACGGCCCCGGGCGATTTTCCTTCAACGTTCGGGGAGGGCGGTGCCGGAAATGCGAGGGACAGGGCCGGGTAAAGGTGAAAATGAGCTTTCTGCCCGACGTGTACGTGGCATGCGATGCGTGCGACGGAAAGCGATTCAATGATGAGACCCTGGCTATAACCTATGGTGGCAAGAACATATCGCAGGTTCTGGAGATGACCGTGGAGGAGGCGGCCGAGTTCCTGGTGGCGGTGCCCTCCGTTTTCAGGCCCCTGCGCATCCTCAATGACATCGGCCTGGGGTACCTCACCCTTGGCCAGCCCAGCCCCACACTGTCCGGGGGGGAGGCGCAGCGCGTCAAGCTGGCCACGGAGCTGGCGCGGCCTTCCCGCGGCCGAACCTTTTATATCCTGGACGAGCCCACCACCGGGCTGCACATCGTAGACATCGCCAAGCTGGTGAACGTCCTTCAGGAGTTGGTGGACCGCGGAAATACGGTAGTCGTTATCGAACACAACCCGGAAGTGATCAAGGCGGCCGATTACATCATCGACCTCGGCCCGGAGGGAGGTGACTCAGGCGGCAGAGTGGTGGCTACCGGCAGCCCCTGGGATATCCTGGCACAGCCCGAGGCTTCCTATACGGCGAAATATTTGAAGAGATACCTGGAGAGGGACGGCGGGTAGTCGCCGAAAACTTATCAGGGCCACACGCGGTGTAACATTTCCAAAGTGCTGTGTTATTCACCTTGTCGCTTTGAGACGCGGACGACAAGTCCTGTGAGTCGTCCGCCATTATTAAGGCACCCCTCGGTTCGTGCCACCCCGAACCATCTACTCACCCCGCTTGCGAATCCGGAAAAGGCTTCGATCGGGACCTGACGAGATTCTTCGGTCCCGTGAAACAAGCGCAGATTATGCCCATGAATACCGAGACCAGCCCGACCATGATGGAAGCCCGGTAATCTCCAGTGATATCGTATAAATATCCCATAAGCCAGGGGCCGATGGTGGCGCCAAGGCCCATGCCGATGGTGATGAACCCGAAAATTAAGCCGAAGTTGGGCCCCTGAAATGCGTTGGCCACCATGGGCCCGACCACGGACGTGCGTGCGCCGAAGGCTATCCCGAAGATGAACACAAAGAAATAGAGTATTATGGGGAGGCGTACGTAGTAGAGGCCCAGCAAGGCAAGTATCCCCACGGCATTGCATGTATAACTGAGGATCAGCGCAAAACGGCCGCTGATCCGGTCCGTCAACAATCCGAAAAGGATGCGCCCCGGCGCGCTTATCAGACCCATGATGCTCAGCGCCATCGCCGCGGTCATCTTGGAATACCCCAGGCTCACCAGGTAGGCGGCCAGGTGGATGACCACACCTATAATCCCCACAGATGTGAAAATGTAAATGAAGAAAATGGCCCAGAAGAATACGGTGCGCCGGGCCAGGCGGAGTGTCCAGATTTCACCTTGTTCCATGTTTCTGTGCTTTTCAGAATACGCAGGGGCATCCACAGCCTCGTTTGCGGGTGGAACCGTACTGGAAGGAGAGGTCTGGGGAGGGACACGGCGAAAAACCAGGTACGACAGCGGCGCCATGAGCAGGAGAACCCCCAATCCCTGGCACATGAACGCCTTCCGCCATCCCAAGATATCGATAAGGTACTGGGTAATGGGAACCACCGCAAATATCCCGAGCCCGGTTCCCATGTACGCGATGGACATGGCCAACCCCCGACGGCGCTGAAACCAGCGGGAGATCATGAGGGTGTGGGGCACGATCCATGTCCCGCAGGCGCCGATACCTGAGATGATGCCGAATGTCAGGTAAAAGTGCCAGAGATCAGATGCCATGCTGCTGAGAAACAGACCAACCGCAAATATGGCGGCGCTGATGGGAACCATCCGCCTGGCGTCGAATCTATCAAGCAGCCGTCCCATGAAAGGAGCCAGCAAACCGAACAGCAATGAAGAGAGTGAATACACTCCGGCGATTCCCGACCGGCTCCAGGAAAACTCCCCGCTTATGGCCACCAGGAACACGGAAAATGAATTTCGGGTGCCCATGTTGATGATGAGGTTGAACAGAGAGACGGCTACCACTACCCAACCGAAGTATCGCCAGGGACTCATTCTTTCTCCGGGTTAAGGGATTTTATGGGGGCCGGAACCCAAAAAGATTCCGATGATCTGAAAGGAAGAAGTTTTGATGGGATCACAGGATAAAAAAGGCATGAATATCTTATTTATCCTATGATCCCGTCAAAATTTCTTTCTTAGGACGGCTGTGCCATTGACGTCCCGACCGCAAGATGTTACGGCCGGGACGATCATGCACATCATTCCGAGGTGATAATAATGGCCTCGGTGGGGCAGATATCCACTGATTCCTTTGCACAGTCCTCGAGTTCGGTCGGGACGGGGTTCGCCTTGACTATAGCCACATCCTCAGGGCACTCGAACAAATCTGGGCAGAGTTCCACGCACGACTGGCACGCAATGCACTTGTCCGCATCGACCATTATTTCCATGACATTCCTCCTGAGTGAATTTTCCCTGTGGGGGGATGATCCCACCGGGGTAGTTTAGTGCTTGAAGGCCCGCTCACCGGTGAACACCATTGTTACCGGCGGGTCGGCCTCATTGCAAGCCTGAATAGATTCGTAATCGCGCTCCGAGCCACCCGGCTGCACGATGGCGGTAATTCCCTGGCGAATTGCCACGTCCACCCCATCCCGGAACGGGAAAAAAGCGTCGGAGACCATCGCAGATCCCGGCAATCCTGCGCGATCCTTACGGGTTTGCTCGTCGATTTGTTCTTTTAATTCGGGCGGGCGCCTGCCTTGAGTGATTTCTAATTCCAGTTCTTTGTAACTTATTCCGTGGCGCCTGAAACAAAGGGCGTCGGCATACTTGGTGTAGGCTTTGAAGATGGCGATCTCGGCCACGCCCACCCGGTCTTGCTCCCCGGTGCCTATGCCGACCGTGCAGCCGTCCTTGACGTATATCACGGAATTTGAGGTTACACCCTGCTCCACGTGCCAGCCAAAGAGCATGTCCTCGTATTCCCGATCCGTGGGCGTTCTCTGGATGCGAACCTCGCGGCCTTGATAAGACGCCACCGCCGGGTGGAAATCCTCTCGGGACATCATCCTGCACAGGGGGGACTGCTGCACAATGAGCCCCCCATCCATCAGCGACTTTATGTCGATAAATTGCTTCTTTGCATATTCTTCCAGGCGTTCCATCCGCCCCACCCGAATGATTCGCAGGTTCTTGCGCTTTCGGAGTATCTCTAAGGTTGATTCTTCGAAGTCGGGGGCTGCCGCGACCTCCAGGTAATTCTGCGCCACCATCTCCGCTGTGGTCCGATCCAAGGGCCGATTGAAGACGGCGCACCCTCCAAAGGCAGCGATCCTGTCGGCCATGTTAGCCCGATCATAGGCCTCTGAAATGGTCGCCCCGTATGCCACCCCGCAGGGGTTGTTGTGCTTCATAATAGCCACCGCGGGGCGATGGGTCAAAAATTTCAAAATATTCAGCGCATTGTCGAGGTCGGTAATGTTGATTTTACCGGGGTGCTTGCCTGCCTGGATCATGGCGTTTTCATCTATGGCGCTGACAATGCCCAGGCCGGGCTCGATGAATCGACAATCGCCCAGCGTCAGGTTCCCCTCCGTCAGTTCGTAAAGGGCCGCCTCCTGGCCCGGGTTCTCGCCGTAACGTAGCCCTTTCTCGATTATCTCCCCTGTCTTTTCGTCAGGGAGCTTCCAGGTACGTTTTCGATAGACCAGGCGTTGATCTCCGAAAATAATGCTGATCTCTTCAGGAAAGTGGTCATTCATGATTGTCCGATAGATTTGCTTGATTTGATTCACTGTTTCCGTTCCTTATAGCGAATGGATTGTCCTGCGTGTATCGGATGCTTGAAAACTCTTGTCTTGATCTGTGTCCCGTGCGGGAACATGTTTGAGCAGCTGAAAATCAATCAGACGCCGCTCGATGTCCACACGCTCCAGTCTGACTCGCACACGATCTCCAATGCGAAAGAACCGGTGCGTCCTTTTTCCTTCCAGCGCCAGTCCCTTTTCATGGAATTGGTAGTAATCATCCTGCAGTGTTGAAATATGGATGAGGCCGTCCACAAAAACATCGTCCAGTTCAACAAAAAGACCGAAGGCCGTAACATTGCTTATAATGCCGTCGAATTCCTGCCCCAAGTGATCGGCCATGAATCTCACTCTGTAGCGGTCCACAATTTCTCGTTGTGCCTCCATGGCTTTCCGTTCTTGCGCCGAGAGGAGCAGGGCTGCTTTTTCCAGAGGGACCGTTACATCAGAAATGGGATCCATGCCCAGGATCTCCCGGATCGCGCGATGTGTCATGAGGTCCGGATATCGTCGAATGGGGCATGTAAAGTGGACATATGAGGGAAAGGCAAGGCCGAAATGTCCAACGTTCTGAGCAGAATAATGGGCCTGCCTCAGGGATCGGAGACACAATAAATTGACCAGGCGCTCCTCTGGCTTTCCTTGTACAGTTTTGAGGAACTGTAGAAATGTGCGGGAGTCGTTGGAACGTCCCGCCGGCACGTCATTACCTAGATTCCGGATCAGGCGCCTGATCTCAGAAGCCGACCTGGGATCGGGCCTGGGATGAACACGAAAAAGAGAATTTCGCCTGTGTCTTATGAGAAACTGAGCCGCAGCGGCATTGGCCGCCACCATGAATTCCTCGATCATCATGTGAGCCATATTGCGCTCGGCCTTGATGATCCCTTCCACCCCTCCTCTCAGGTCCAGGATCACCTGAGGTTCGGGAAAATCGAATTCCAGACCGCCACGCTCCACTCTTTTGCGCTCCAGTAATCTATAGAGGGAGTACATGGCTTCCAGCGTGGGCACAAGCCTGCGGTTACGTTTTCGCACGCTTTCATCCCGATCCACCAGGATTTTCCGCACGGCGGTATACGTCAGCCGTCGGTGGCTGTGAATCACACTGGGGAAGAATTTGTAGTCCAGCAGGTTGCCCGCCGGATCATATGTGAGCGCTGCGGTGATAGCCAGGCGATCAACTCCTGGATTCAGGCTGCAAATTCCATTGCTAAGTTGAACGGGGAGCATGGGGAGAACACTTTCGGGAAAGTAGATGCTGCTTCCTCGCCTGAAAGCCTCTGCATCAAGGATTGAACCCGGTTTGACGTAATGGCCCACATCGGCAATGGACACATAGAGGGTTATGCAACCATCTTCCCCCTCGAGTAATGAAACGGCATCGTCAAAATCCCGGGCGTTTTCACCGTCCACAGTGAACGTGGGAATTTTCCTCAGGTCTTTGCGGTTTTGACGTTCATGACGTTTGACGCGCGATGGGAGTTCAGCGGCCTCTTTTTTGACTTCCTCTGGAAAATCGAATGGAATACCGTACTTTAATGCGACAATCCGGGCGTCAACGCCGGGGTCCCCGGGAATTCCCAGTATCTGCTTTACCATTCCCTCGGGCGGGGAGTGGCGTTCGGGGTAACGGGTGATCTCAGCAACTACAATCTGTCCGGTGAGCGCCTTCATGGTTTTGCCGGAAGGTATATCCAGCTCGAAAAGGTAGCGGGGGTCCTCGGGGATCACATGAGAGCGGCGCCCTTTCACAAAGGTGCCTACCACGACACGTGTCCGACGTTCAAGAATTCGGATTATGGTCCCCTCTTGCCGCTTGGGATTTTCTATCCGGACAATCACGCGGTCGCCGTGCATGGCTTCGCGCAGGTTGAGGGGCTTGATAAAAACTTCCCTGCGCACGCCGGTCTCTGATATCACCACACCGTGGCCGTCTGGCCTGCAGCGGAGCTCTCCTACTATCAAGTGCATCTGATCGGGCAAGCCGAACTGTTCGCGCGACGTTTTGACCACCCGGCCGTCCCGGACCATCTGCTCCAGGACATCCTGGAGCATAGAGCCTCCGTTCGAGGCCGCGTGGAAGTGATCCTTGATGTCTTGCCAGGAAACCGGCCTATTGATATGTTTTAAGAACCGTAAAATTCCTTTGGGACCTGGAGGTGTTCCCATCTTCTTTGGAAGCCGTGACGGCTTTTTTGTAGCGGCGTATCTTCGTTTCGATTTCATAAATATTCCTCAATGGGTAATGATTATGGCCGCATCAATCAATGGAGGGTAAGGCCCTGCATGAAGGGCGGATAAAGATGTATGTGGGCTTTCTGCCGGAAGCGCAACGATTGTATGAATTAATCCCCTCTGCCCGCAGGACCCTCTCCAGAGGCACACGGCATGGAAGCTTCATCCAATATCGAGAGCCATCCAGCGGGAGAGGGCCTGTGATCATTTCTTTTTGCTTTGTCTTCCCCCTTTGGCGAGCTGATCGAACTCAGCCAGGGGCAGGCCGACCATTGTCTCCGTGGTGGCGCCGATGAGCTTGGATAGTTGCATGGCCACTTTCAACGCGGCCTTTTCATTGGGAAGTTCGCAGATCAGGATGGCATCCCAGCGCCCCAGAAGCCCGTACGCACTGACCAGCTTGCCTTTCTCGGCTTTCAGCAGCGCCTCCGCCTTTTTGGTTCGTTCCGCGCTGATCCCCTTTACCCCTTCCGGAGAATACTTGACAAGCGTCACAAATGTTGACATCTCTCCCTCCTTTGTTCAATAGGTTCTTGTGGCTGCGGCCGGGAAAATTCACTGGATTTCTCCGAGCCAGACCGGGTTCTGATTCACTCATCAATGGGGAAACGACATAACGGAGCAAAACATAACAATTTTTCGAATACGTTTTGCATTGATAATTGCATTGATGATTTCTTCTGTTTTCCGCCTTGATTCCACCACACGGAGGGAACAAAATGTTGACGCAGCATCCCTGCGTCCCGGCAGACAAATCCATATGCGGGCATTGATACTGCTGTATGTTATTGAAACTTCTCAAAGCACAACGAGTCGAGAGATGTGTAACGCTTTCCTGCCATTTACCGAGGCAAACCCATGAGTCTCACCGGCATGACCCTTGATAATCGCTTTCTATTTCACCGTAAGGCGCGGGGAACATCATCCGTTTATCCAGAGGCTTAAAGCGGGCAAGATTACATTGTTTTGTGAAAATAAACGATTTATACGGGAACCACACCACATAGTCCACCCTTTTCGAATAAAACTTTTAAATATATTATCACCACTATCGCGTAGAGTCAAGTAAGTCAATAAGATAAGGTTGTTTTCCCACCCCCAAAAGGTCGGGGTACATCTTGACATTTTCCTTGAGATAGCCTACTTTAATCTCGATGCGCCCGTAGCTCAGTTGGATAGAGCGTCGGCCTCCGGAGCCGAAGGCCGCAGGTTCGAATCCTGCCGGGCGTACACTTTTATTATCTTTCAGGCGCCGCGCTATTTGGCTTACCGTTTTCCTGTCAAAAGATTGGTTTTCTGATTTTATTGAATCTGTATGGAGCCGAGTATGACACAGCAGACACTGGCAATAATTAAACCTGATGCAGTGGGTAAAAAATGCATGGGCGAGGTGGTCCGATTCATTGAACAGAGCGATTTGCGCATCACGGCCATGAAGATGATCCGGATGACCAAGGCCGAAGCAGAAGGATTTTACGCAGTACACCGGGGCAAGCATTTTTTTGACAGCGTAACGACTTTTATGTCCTCAGGTCCTTGCGTGGTCATGGTGTTGGAGGGGGCTGAGGCCATTGCCCGCTGGCGGGAGATGATGGGCCTTACAGACCCCGGGAAAGCCGCACCGGGGACGATTCGGGCAAAGTGGGGCTCCAGTATAGAAAAAAATGTCGTACATGGTTCCGATGCTCCTGAGACTGCTTTGTTCGAAGTCCGCTATTTTTTCAGCGAAATGGAAATCATCGGCGGCAAGGAGTAAGAAAGGCGTCTGTCCCGCTTGAAAGTGATTCCCGAAAATATGGCCGGTTTCACGGTTCCCGGCGAAAACGTGCGGGCAATCCGCAGGTTCCTTACAGCGAGAAAGAGGAACCTGTTGGATATGTCTCCAGAGGATATAGCGCTGTTTTTGGAGAAAATGGGACTCCAGCCGTACCGGTGCGGACAGATTTTGCGATGGGTTTATCGCAGAGGTGTCCGCGATTTCGAGGGGATGACGGACATCTCCAGGGATTTACGAAAGAGGCTCAGCCTTCAACTGGATATTTCGATTCCAGAGATCGCCGCGGTAGATACCTCTCGGGATGGGACGCGGAAATTTCTCCTGCAACTGGTGGACGGCCTGCAGGTCGAAAGTGTGCTGATCCCCGAGAGGAATCACATCACCTGCTGCATCTCCACACAGGTTGGGTGTGCACAGGGGTGCCGTTTCTGTCTCACAGGCCGCAGAGGATTGCTGCGCAACCTCAGTTCGGGGGAAATTGTGGGGCAACTTCTGGCGCTGAAAGAGGCATGCCCTGCGGAGAATATTACAAACGTCGTGTTGATGGGTATGGGGGAACCACTGGCGAACATTCATCATACATTGAGGGCTCTGGAAGTCCTAATATCTCCACAAGCTTTAGGGATTTCCAGAAAGCATGTGACGGTCTCCACAGTGGGCCTCATCCCCGGTATCCGGAAGCTGGCGGCCAAACCTTCCGCATCCCTGGCTGTCTCCCTCAATGCCGCAACAGACGAGGTACGCAACCGCCTCATGCCGGTTAATCGCCGTTACCCCCTGGGGGAACTTCTTGCAGCTCTTCGCGCATACCCTCTCCCCCCCGGGCGCAGGATCACCATTGAGTATGTAATGATCGCTGATGTCAATGACACACCAGCGGATGCCAGGCGGTTGGTTTCCCTCTTGCGCGGTATTCGGGTCAAAGTCAACCTCATACCTCTGAATGAAGCCCCTGAGATACCATTTTCCAGGCCTGACGAATATACTGTATTGAATTTCCAGAACGAACTGCTTGAACGGCATATCACAGCTATTATAAGAAAGAGCAGGGGATCGGACATACGGGCGGCATGCGGCCAACTCCAGGGCGGTTTAGGCCGATGACAATCCATAACGAAGAGTTTGAACCTTGACAGGATAACAGGATGGACACGATAGGGGCATACAGGGCATAAGTAATAAAATCCGATTCATCCTGTTGTCTCGACCAAAAATCGTGACCATATTGTTTTCTGTGCGGGTTGAGTGGAGGTGGATTATTGAGTATCCTGGTAGTGGGTTCGGTGGCACTTGACACGGTTAAGACCCCTTTCGGGCAGGTCATAGATGTGCTGGGTGGCTCGGCATCCTATTTTTCTACAGCAGCTTCCTACTTCAGTGATATTAATCTTGTTGCGGTGGTGGGTGAGGACTTTCCCGACGAACACGTGGAATTGATGAAAGGGCGAAATATAGATCTTACCGGGCTTCAGCGGATGCCGGGCAAGACATTTCGCTGGGTGGGCGAGTACGGGTACGATCTGAACGAAGCCCGGACCCATTCCACCTGCCTTAACGTTTTCGAGAGCTTCCGTCCGCATATTCCTGATAATTACAAGGATTCTCCTTATGTGTTCCTGGCTAATATTGACCCGGAACTTCAACTGGATGTCCTGAAACAGGTTAATGATCCGGAATTAGTGGCCCTGGATACCATGAACTTCTGGATTGAGGGGAAGGCCGAGGCGTTGCGCGAGACACTTCGTCATGTTAATGTCTTGATAATCAATGAAGCGGAAGCGCGCCAACTTACGCAGGAATACCACCTTCTTCACGCCGCCCGAGCGCTCCTCTCATGGGGTCCCTGGGCATTGGTCATTAAGCGGGGGAGCTATGGCGCCTTACTGTTCACTTCCGAGTCGATATTTTCGGCGCCGGCTTATATAATGGATAAGGTATTCGATCCCACCGGGGCAGGCGATAGCTTCGCCGGCGGATTCATGGGATACCTTGAAAACACCCATAACACAACAGAGGCCAGCATCCGGCAGGCGATCATATTCGGCAGCGTCATGGCCTCATTCAATTGCGAAAATTTCAGCGTTCAACGGCTGAGCAATCTAACGTATCAGGAGATTGAACAGCGATTTCGAGAGTTCCGCCAACTAACGCACTTTGATGATCTGACCGGCTCGATTCGGCGGTAAGGCCATTGGCCCTGTTTGGGCGGATGGTATGGTATATCCTCCATTATCGGAAGAAACAGGAGTTCCTGAAAAGCCATGAACCAGGTGAAAATAATCCCCAATCATCATAAAAAATCGAGAGGCTGGATGATGTGGCTCCAGGTGGCCGCCATCCTGACGGTATTGTTGGCGGGTTGCGCCAGGACCCCTGAGGAATTGAAAAGAGACTCGCGTCCTTACCTGGATCGGGGGCTCAAGTACTTGCAAATGAAAAATTCCACAGGGGCACTGAAAGAACTGTTGAAGGCTGTTGAGATTAACCCCGAGGATCCGCGGATACACAACGGGCTGGGTCTGGCCTACCAGCTCAAACAGAAATACGAGAAGTCGGAACAACATCTGAAAAAAGCCATAGAGCTGGACCCGGATTATTCGGAGGCTCGAAATAACTTGGGCGCCACCTATCTGGCCATGCAGAAATGGGACAAGGCTATTGAGCAATTCGGTATCATCACCCGGGATGTTTTGTATCGTTCGCCTGACCTTGCATACAACAACCTCGGTTACGCATATTTCAGAAAGGGCATGTTCGACAAAGCTATTCAGAACTACCAGAAATCCATCAAGCTGAACGATACCATGCCTGTCTCACACCATAACCTCGGGTTAGTATGGCTGGAGATGGGAAAGCTGGAGGAGGCCCGCAAGGAATTTCAGCGGGCTGTCGAAATCTACCCGGAATACGTTGATGCCCATTACTGGCTTGCCAGGACCTATGTCAGTCTGAAATTGACCGATCGGGCCATCGAGGAATTCAAGGAAGTGATTCGCCTGGCGCCATCCAGCGAACTGGGGAAATTAGCTCAGCAAAGCCTTTCTATCTTGGACTCCATCAAACCCTAGAAGATGTATCCTTATAGTTGCTTGCCCGCGATATTGACTTCAGATCCACATCAGGGGAGAAAAACATGAAAATCACCACCATGGTGCTGGCTGGAGGGAAGGGAGAGCGTTTATATCCGCTGACCCGGGACAGGGCCAAACCCGCTGTCCCCTTTGCCGCCCTGTATCGCATTATCGATTTTACACTGAGCAACTGCATCAATTCTAACCTCCGCCAAATCTACGTCCTCACCCAGTATAAAAGCCTCTCGCTGGACCGACATATCCAGATGGGATGGAATATTCTCAACAGTAAGGCAGGAGAATATATTCAAATTTTAACCGCCCAACAACGTATATTTGAGGAATGGTACAGGGGGACCGCAGATGCCGTCTTCCAGAACATCTATACCCTGGATATGGACAGGCCCGAATTGGTGGTGATCCTGTCGGGGGATCACGTTTATAAGATGGATTACAGGAAGCTCGTTCAATTCCACCTGGAGAAGGGCGCAGATCTGACGGTCTCAGCCATTGAGATGGATAAGAGCGAATCCCCCCATTTTGGGGTCATCGTTGTTGACGAAGACTGGGTCATTAAGGGCTTTCAGGAAAAACCCCCGGCATCCAGGGCCATCCCCCTCCCCGGTAATCCAGACCGAATTCTGGGTTCCATGGGGGTGTATGTGTTCAATACCGAGATCCTGGTGAAGCGGCTTATCGAAGATGCCAAGGATGGAAAAAGTGCCCATGATTTCGGTAAGAACATTATCCCCAGAATGGTTCGCCGGAAGGACAGGGTTTATGCCTACAGTTTTAAAGACCCATCCACCAATCAGCCGTTGTATTGGCGGGATGTTGGTACCATCCAGGCTTACTGGGAAGCTCACATGGACCTGCTTTCCCCTGACTGCCCATTTGAGCTCTTTGACCGAGGATGGCCGATTATTACGTATGACCAGGCATATCCACCTGCGAAGATATTATGTGACAGCTCATCCGGGAATGAAGGGATTTACCAATCAATAATCAGCAACGGCTGCGTTATCCAGGGTGGAAGCATTGTGCGCTCGGTGTTCTCGCCCGGTGTCACGGTGGAACCGGGTGCGCGGATCGAGGAAAGCATCCTGCTGGATGAGGTTCACATTGGGAGGGACTGCCGCATCCGGAAGGTAATTTTGGAGAAGCGTGTGTCATTGCCGAATGGTTTCAGCGTTGGGTACGATGATGACCCCACACGTGAGGGCTTTACTCAGGACCCCTCGGGAATCATCGTGATACCCGTGAGGACGTTCTTCAAGTAACAATGCAGATTTGTCATTGCAAAATGAAAAATCAGCAATCAGCATTTTAAATGTACCGTTCTTCGTTTCCATCTTTATTACAGTGCTAATTTTGCAATAGTTTCTTCAAATAATTTCTTTCGGCTGATTGGCCGGTCTCCCCATCCTTTCCCGGAAAAAGGACACTATGTTTCGTGCCGCTTGACGGTTCATGCCGGGCACCGCGGCCAGTTCCTCCTCCGTGGCCTCTTGGATATGCTGAAGGCTTCCCAGGTGCTTAAAGAGAGCCTTGCGCCGGGTGGGGCCTATTCCCGGGATTTCATCCAGAAGGGAGCGGAGCCTCGTCTTGCGCTGAAGCTTGTGGTGGTACTCAAGTGCAAATCGGTGCGCTTCGTCTCGAATCCGCTGGAGAAGATGAAGTCCCCTTGAGTTTCGGGCAAACCGCACCGGATTTTTTCTCCCCGGAATAAAGATGCGGTCCTCCTCTTTCCCCGCCCGCCCGGGGCGTGCCTTGGCGATGCCCATAGCATCGATTTCTCTCAATCCCATCTGGTTCAAAACATTCAGGGCAACATTTAGCTGCCCTTTGCCGCCATCCAGGATTATGAGGTCCGGTAAGGGTGATCTTTCGGGTTTATGGGTCAGCCGGCGGACCAGCACTTCCCGCATCATGCCGAAATCGTCCATTCCTTCTATGGATTTGATCTTGTAATGTCGATATTCTTTGGAAGCGGGTTTCCCATCCTGGAAAACGGCCATGGACCCCACAGCCAATCCTCCCATGAGAGTGGAGATGTCGAAACACTCCATCCGCTCAGGGCGCCGCCGCAGGTGCAGTTTGGCTCGCAATTCCTGGAGAGCTTGGTCGGTGGTTTCCTCATGGTTTTCCAGCAGCCGGAATACTTCCCTGGCGTTTGTGGCCGCCATTTCAAGGAGTTTCTTTTTGTCTCCCCTGCGGGGAGTGCGCAGAATCACTTTCTTGCCGCGCCACTCGCTGAGAAGCTCCTGGAGCAAATCCCCTTCCTCTAAGGACAGCGGGATCAACACCTCCGGGGGGATGAAGCGATCCGCCCCGTAATACTGGCCCAACAACGAGGACAAGAGCTCTTCGTCCTCCTGGGCAACGTCCTGGAACTCAAAACTCCGGCTGTCCATAAGTTTCCCACCCCGTATACTCAGAAGAACCGCCACCACGAGATAACCCTTCCGGTGCAGAGCGAAAATGTCCATGTCCTCGATCTTGTGGGAGACCACCTTCTGCTTCTCCACGGTACGGCGCACAGCCTGGATGCGATCCCTTAACAAAGCGGCGTCTTCGAAGCGCATGGCCTCAGCTTCCTGGCGCATCCTCGTCTCAAGCTCATCCAATAGCTCTCCCGTGTGTCCTTGGAGGAACATGACAGCCTGATTCACAAATCCGGCATATTCTTCCTGGGTGATCCGGCCCACACAAGGGCTTGGACACCGCCGCATCTGGCAGTAAATACAGGGACGGCGCCTGTTTTTAAATATCTTGTCCCCGCACAGACGCAGAGGGAACAACTTATGAATGAGCCGGTGCGTTTCCCGGACCGCGGCCGCGGAGGAATATGGCCCAAAGTAGCGAGCTCCATCTCTTTTGACCTTCCGGACAAAGGTCAATCGTGGAAAAGGATGGCTTGTGTCCAGCCGCAGGCTGAAGTAAGTTTTATCGTCCCGGAGCATCACGTTGTAACGGGGACGGTGCTTTTTTATCAATGTGTTCTCCAGAATCAAGGCCTCCTTTTCCGTGTCCGTTACAATAAAATCGATGTCGTTCACCCTGGAGAGCAAAAAGCGCACCATGTAACGCGCATCCCCGGGGCGAGAGAAATAAGAACCCACGCGTGCGCGCAAATTCTTGGCTTTACCCACGTAGATGATGGTTCCCTGGCGGTTTTTCATGAGGTAGACGCCCGGCAGCCGCGGCATCTCCTTCCACCATTCTTTTATATCCATCCACTCCCTCCTTGCAGCAATGGAAAACTGCCTTTGGAGAGATTTCCATCCGTAAGCGGAGTAATGCAGAGCATTATCTAAGTCGTTAAATACTATAGCATTTGTTCGGATGATGAGGCAAGAAGTCTCAAGAAAACCCGTCCACGGTAACGTCAAAGTCCCCATCAATGAGGGTTGATTTAACGTAGAGACTATCAAACCAGAGAACGAAGCCCGAGGTAATGGTGTTTGCGCATGAGGCCGTCCCAGAGCACTCTCTCACTACGGTAGATCGGCCTCACTTCAACGCAACGAAGTATCCTGAGCAAATGCTTGTTTCTGTTCTCGACGCCATGGCTCATTCACCTGATCTCTATACCGGTTGAAATAAGAAGTTCCATTAAATCTTCTTCTCTCATGATTACAAAAAATTATTGGCAACTTTGACGTGGTTCTGCCCACCCCCGCACCTCGCTCGCTATATTTCTTTCTTACTAATTCTTTCTTTAGCACTTGCTATCTTTATAAGAACGTCTTTCTCGAGGTATGCCGGCGAACAATTTTTCGCCGGAAAATTCAAGACCTCTTCGGCCTCAGATGCAGGCATACCGCCCTTTAACAGGCAGTTGGCTATGTGAAAAAGCGTGTTGTCCCGGTGTCTTTTTTCGAAAAAGTTGGTTACATTTGGTGACAAGTTAGTTACATTTGGGTATTTTGGGTTACATTGGTTACA
>JAFDED010000121.1 GCA_019310535.1 Deltaproteobacteria bacterium | reverse complement strand
TGGCCGTGATTAATGGGGTCACTTCTGAACTCATTCTCCTCGGTTCGCTCCTGGGTGGATTCCTGTTCTCTGTGGATGCCCGCCTCGCGGCATGGAGACTCCATGACGTGTGGGCCGGGCTCCTCTTTTTTGGGGTCCTCGGGGTTATATTCTACATCCTGGAACTCCCGTTCGATTATTATCATACCTTTGTAATCGAAGAGAAATACGGTTTCAACCGATCCAATTACAGGCTCTGGCTCACCGATCATCTCAAAGCAAGTTTGCTCTCCGCCTGCCTTATGAGTGTGGTTCTGGTTCCAATCCTGTGGGCCATCCGGGGTTTTCCCAATACGTGGTGGTTATGGGGGGCAATCATTGTCTCCGGGCTTCAGATTGTGCTCATGGTCCTCTACCCCATTGTGATTGCGCCGCTTTTCAACCGATTTGAGCCGCTGCAGGACGACGATCTGGCCGAGAAGGTGAAAAATTTGCTGCAAGGAGCGGGACTGCGGGTCAAGGAAATATTCCAGATGGACGCCGGCCGGAGAAGCCGCCACACCAATGCGTATTTTACCGGGATCGGAAAGGCCAAGCGGGTAGTTCTCTTCGATACCTTGATCCAGCGGCACCCCCATGATGAGATCCTCGCGATCCTGGCCCATGAAGCGGGGCACTTCAGAGGAAGGCACCTCATCAAGCAACTGATAGTCTTCGGGGTCTCCATGCTCGTGATCTTCTATCTCACGTATCGTTTGATGGGCTGGCCGCTTCTCTACGCCACATTCGGTTTCGATGGCCCCAGGGCCCATGTGGGATTGTTACTCATCGGCATATTTTTACAGAAGGCTGGTTTCTTTTTCAAACCGCTCTATATGGCACTCACCAGGCGGTGGGAACGCGCAGCAGACGAATATGCCGTCCGTCTGTTGCATGATTTCGGGCCTCTGGCCAGGGCATTGAAGCGCCTGGCAGCGGATAATCTTGCGAATTTGGCCCCCCATCCCATCTATGTCTGGTTCAATGCTTCCCATCCTCCTCTGGGAGACAGGGTGGCCGCGCTGGAAGAAAGGAGGTAGGGTAGGCTGTGCCCGCCTTGTTACTTATGGCGGGCACAGCCTACCCTGTTATTTACTTCGTTCTCTGCGCACTCTGCAGTGAACTAATCCGAGCCGAAGAGGCATGGCTGTTGGACATGGAAGAGAGCATGCGGGAGGGACATGCATGAAACGGCAAACGTTTGGTTTACCCGAAGCGGATCCATTTTCGGTTTTGGATGGCGAGATCGCCCGGCTGAATGCATTTTTTACCGGTCTTCGCCCGGAGGAATGGCTGTCGCCCACACGCTGCCAAGGCTGGTCCGTGCGTGATATGGTGGCTCATCTCGATTGTGTTGAGGAGTATAACGAAGCCTGTCTGAATGACGATCTGGAATCACTGTCGGCGGTTTTTTCCGACCTGGATGACTTTAACGATCGGCACATTCGAAAACGGGCCCACCTGTCCAATGAGGAGGTTCTGAAACAGTGGCGGGCCAGACAGGCCGGGGTGCGTCAAGCCTGGGAGGGCCTGGGACTCGACGCTCAAATCAAAACCTCCATCGGACCCTATCCACTGCATGCACAGATCTGGCATATCACCTCGGAATATGCCACTCACGCCGATGATATGGGCGCGGAGGTTCCTTCCGATCAAAAAGAGCCCAGAATCCGTTGGAGAGTTCAGTTTTCTGCGTTTGCGGTGCAGGAGAGGGAGACCCCGCCGGATCTTGCATTGCAAGGCGACCGGATGATCGTAACGTTCAAAGGCCATCGACTCTCTCTTTCATTGGAGGACTTTGTCGCTGCGGTGAGCGCCCGCCTCACCCTCCCCCGGAACCGGGATGACCGACGGATAATTGAGACATTGCGAACGCTGGCATGAATGAAGAAAAATTGTTTCTATTTCAGAAAGATCCGGTTCAACAGGGAGCGCTTTAACTCGATGGCCCGCTCCGGGCACATCTCGTGGCAGCAGTAACATCGGATGCACAGGCGGTCGTCGATGCGCGCGATGGATCGGCCGTCCACCTTCACGGCTTCCACCGGGCAGCTCCGCTGGCATGCCCCGCAACCGATGCAGCGCTCCTCGATGACGGCAGGACGCACGGTGAACATGCTGCGAAAAAAGGGCCGTGTCATACGGTGCAGGATACTGAGGCGTGAGAATCCGTCCTCTGAGAGCATGGTGGCGGGCATCTGAAAATCTTTGACAACAACTTCTTGCGGATCCATTCCCTTCCACTTTATCCCGTCCGGGCCGGGGGGGAGCCATCCGCGCTCCATCGTCGCCCGCACCGTGGGAAAGGCGAGAGGGTCCCGCCCCATCACCCTGCAGAGGCCCACGTCAAGGGCGGCCGCGCTGGTGCTGGCCATGATCAGGCCCATGGAGCGCGGACTGCCCGAGGATGGGCCATCCCCTTCCATGCCCACCACAGCATCCATGATGTTGATGGCGGGAGGGGTCAGCGCCACCAGGTCCACCAGCATCCGTGCGAACCTCTCCGTATCGTTAAGTTTGGAATGATACCCCGGCTTGGCAAGTCCCGGTATGATCCCGAAAAGGTTCTTAACGGCGCCGGTGAAATACATGTAGCTATGCGTCTTGGCCTTGGGAATGTTGATGATGACGTCGGCCTCCAGGACGGGACGTATAACATCCAGGTGCTTGATCAACATGCCGGTTGGATGGGAGACGGATTTCACCCCCATGTCCCTGTTGAGTTCGGCATCGGTCTTTTGGGCCGCCTCTTTCATCCCGCATTTCAGGTAAACGCCGTCCATGACGCGCTGGTTGTACCGATAACCCGATCCCGGACTGTCGGCGATGATGGCCCTCCCGCCCAGGTCCCGCACCATCCCCGCGACGGCGGCGACCACTGCGGGATGGGTGGTGATGGCCTCCTCGGGCGGCGCCGCGCGCAGCAGGTTGACCTTGAGCAATACCGCGGAGCCAGGCCGGATGACGCTCGAAAGCCCCCCCGCCGCCTCCACCGCTTCTTCTACACATCGCCTGACAGCCCGCTCTTCATAGCTCGGGCAGCCGATAAGTGCAACGTTGTCCATCAATGCCCCTTTATTCAATACTGTCTTTGATTTAATATTCTGCCTTTTCTATCTGATTTCGTCAAGACCGCACTGATCGGACTCAATTTGCACCGCGCAAGATATGAGAATTTAGTTTACGTATAAAATAAATCTTTTGCACTACATATTGGGGGCTGATAGAAAGCATGTCAATATGTAGATAAAATGATTTTCATGCTCCGCGGGTGCAGCCCCTGAATGACAATTAGCTAGAAAATGTCTCATGACGATGACATGGGCTGTGTCCAAAATACCATTGAATTACTATCCCCTCGCCCCCGCTTGCGGGGGAGAGGGCCAGGGTGAGGGGCTCTAACGTAAGGGCACAGCGCGCTGTGTCCCTACAAAATACTCCTTCACCCAGACCCTCTCCCCTCATGGAGGGTGTCGACAAATGAGGTTCGCATGAATTCGGCCCTTGTAAAATCAACGAGTTGCCCGGTCAATATGGTTAAATTCCTGCGATTTTCGACAGCATCTCGGGTAAGAGGGGGAATTTGCAATCCAAGAAAATTCGTTGCCTGGTATTGAGGATTGGCAGGTGTTCACCGTAGAGATGGACGACGATAGGCCCGCCGGTTTCTGCAAGGCGGCGCGGCATGGCCTCTATCCGGAGATAACCGAACTCCGGTCCGGGCGCGGTTTCCCCTGGATGAAAAAAACTCGCGCCGCCTCCATCATTGCCCGGCAAGCACCTTGCGGATGAGGTCCTCTTCAACCCCTTCCAACATGCGGGCCTGGCCGATGGCAGGGCTGAGTACGAATCGTAATTTTCCGTCCCGGGTTTTTTTGTCGTGGTAGAGCGTCCGCATTAATGCCTCCGGGTCAAGACGCGGCAGGCGCGTGGGAAGCCCGAAGGATTCCAGCAGGGCCCGCTGGCGTTCCGCCTCCTCTTTCCCGCACAGGCCCAGAAGCCGGGCCAGCCGCGCCGCCGCCGCCATCCCCGCTGAGACAGCCTCGCCGTGGCTCCATTCTTCATACCCGGTCAGCGCCTCGATGCAATGGCCCAGGGTGTGGCCGTAGTTCAGGAGGGCACGCAGTCCGCTCTCTGTTTCGTCTTCCGCAACGATGCGGGCCTTGTGGCCGGCGCATGTTACCACAATATGCCTCACGGACTCGGGCCGGCGCCGGAGAATGTCTTCCGCGTTCTGTTCCAGGTAGAGAAAAAGGTCTGCATCAAGAATAATTGCTGTTTTCACAACCTCTGCGAGGCCGTCGCGCCATTGCCTCTCCGGCAGGGTTTCCAGTGTCGCCAGGTCTTCCAGGACCAGCAGCGGCTGGTGGAAGGCGCCGATGATGTTCTTGGCCATGGGATGGTTGACGGCGGTCTTGCCGCCGATGGCAGCATCCACCATGGCCAGCAGGGTGGTGGGTACCTGAACAAAACCGATGCCGCGCAGGTAAGTGGCCGCCGCAAAGCCCGCCAGGTCGCCTATGACGCCCCCGCCCAGCGCCACCACCATGGAGGATCGGTCCAGCCCGGCGCCGAGCCACTCCCCGCATAGCCAGCCAACCCGTTCCAGGTTCTTTTCCGCTTCGCCGTCGGGGATGATAATCGGGCAAGCGGTGTATCCCGCCCTTTCAAGCCCCTTTATAACAGGGGGGAGATAATGATGCGCCACCACAGTATTTGTCACCGCGCCTATCCGGGAGGCTCCCGCGCCGGCGTCCCGCAAAAGGCTCCCCAGCTCACCCAGGACATGGTGCCCCACGTGGATGCCGATGGGCCTCCTGTTTTTGAACCGAACTGCCAGCCGATCCGTCCAGATGGCGCATTTGTCTCCCCTGACGGGGGTATGTTCATGCAATTGCCCGGGCATTTGAACCTCGTACCTGTGGTGAAAGGTCTCTTCCCACCGCCGGCGCCAGGTTTCTGAGTGCGTCCATGAGCCTGTGGAACTTTTCGGGCTTGAGAGACTGGCCGCCGTCGCACAGGGCTTCCTGGGGTCTGGAGTGGACCTCCACAAGGAGGCCGTCGGCCCCTGCCGCCAGGGCTGCCAGCGAGAGAGCATGGACATATTGCCAGTAGCCGCACGAATGGCTGGGGTCCGCGAGCACGGGAAGGTGCGACTTTTCTTTTATGACAGGTATGGCGCTTATGTCAAGTGTGTTCCGGGTGGCCGTCTCAAAGGTCCTGATGCCGCGCTCGCACAGGATCACGTTCTGGTTCCCGCCCATAAGGATGTATTCGGCCGCCATGAGGAGTTCTTCGACAGTCACCATCATGCCGCGCTTCAAGAGGACCGGCTTCCGGGTCGTACCCACTTTTCTCAGCAGCGGATAATTCTGAACGTTGCGGGCGCCGATCTGGAGGATGTCCGCATACTGGCATACCAGGTCCAGGTCCCCGATAGTCATGATCTCGGTAACCACGGGCAGTCCCGTCTCCTTCCTGACTTCCGCCAGCATCTCCAGGCCTTCCTTTTCAAGGCCCTGGAAGCTGTATGGAGACGTCCGCGGCTTGAAGGCGCCTCCGCGAAGCACCGATGCGCCGGCTTCCTTGACGGCACGGGCGGTCTCCCGCAGTTGATCCATGCTCTCCACGGAACACGGACCGGCCATCACCACGAACTGCTTTCCCCCCACAACAGGCCCGTCGTCAATGGGAACCAGCGTGTTTTCGGCCTTGAAATCGCGGCTGGCCAGCTTGTAGGGCTTCAGGATGGGAATCACGCTGTCTACGCCCGGCATGGAATCCAGCGCCTGGAGTCTGGTCCTATGCCGTTCGTCCCCCACAGCCCCGATGATCACCCGCTCCACTCCCCGGGAGACATGGGGCCTGTAGCCCAATTCCTGGATTTTCTTTATCACGCCCTCCACCTGTTCCTCCTTTGCTTTTGTTTTCATGACGATAATCATAATCTCTCTCCTCCCCGCTTACCATGAGCAGGATAATCACTGCAAAATTATCAATCAGTATTGCAAAACGATCAATGTCTTAAAGATTTGCATTGTAAGTTGCTGATTTTTCATTTTATTATGTTCCCGGGATGATCGGTGCATTGATGGGATCAAACATCTCTTTCCGCCGCCGGTGCAAAGCGCCGAAGCGCGTCCATGAGCCTGTGGAACTTTTGGGGCTTGAGAGACTGGCCGCCGTCGCACAGGGCATCCTGGGGTCTGGAGTGGACCTCCACAAGTAGGCCGTCGGCCCCTACCGCCAGAGCCGCCAGCGAGAGAGCATGGACATATTGCCAGTAGCCGCACGAATGGCTGGGGTCCACCAGCACGGGAAGATGCGACTTTTCTTTTATGACAGGTATGGCGCTTATATCCAGGGTGTTCCGGGTGGCCGTTTCAAAGGTCCGGATGCCGCGCTCGCACAGGATCACGTCATGGTTACCGCCCGTCAGGATGTATTCGGCCGCCATGAGGAGTTCTTCAACGGTCACCATCATGCCGCGCTTCAAGAGGACCGGCTTGCGGGTTTCGCCGACTTCGCGCAGCAAGGGAAAGTTCTGGACGTTGCGGGCGCCGATCTGGATGATGTCCGTATACTGGGCCACCAGGTTCAGGTCGCGGATATTCAGTACCTCGGTGACCACGGGCAGGTCCGTTTCTTTCCGGACTTCCGCCAGCATCTCCAGGCCTTGCTTTTCAAGACCCTGGAAGCTGTAGGGAGATGTCCGCGGCTTGAAGGCGCCTCCGCGAAGCACCGATGCGCCCCCTTCCTTGACGGCCCGGGCGGTCTCCCGCAGTTGATCCATGCTCTCCACGGAGCACGGCCCGGCCATCACCACGAACCGCCTTCCTCCCACCTCGAGCCCGTTGTTGAAGTGAACCACCGTGTCTTCGGCCTTGAACTCGCGGCTGGCAAGCTTGTAAGGCTTCAGGATGGGAACCACGCTGTCCACGCCCGGCATGGAATCCAGCGCCTGGATTCTTGCCCTATGCCGTTCGTCCCCCACAGCCCCGATGATCACCCGCTCCACACCCCGGATGGTATGAGGCTGGTAGCCCAACTCCTGGACTCTCCGGATCACTGCCTCCACCTCTTCTTCCTTTGCTTTTGCTTTCATCACTATAACCATGGTTTTTCTCCCTCCGGCGCAGGGAAACAATGTCTCCCCCCATCCATGGAAGCCCGGGTTCCAGGAATGAGAGGCAAGTAAAAAGGCCGTGAGAGGTTCCTCCCACGGCCTTTATTTCAGATGTCTAAAAACAGTAAAAGCCGTGGGCGACTTGACCGTCTGCCCACGGCCTTTGGCTAGCTACGACGGTACCTTACCCGCCGTCTGCCAGTGGGCAGACGCTGGTAAAAAAGTACCAAAAATAATAGTTCTTATTCATCATCATGGATTCCGATTTGAACGTTCCGTCCCAGAACTAATCCAATTTGAACGTTCCGTCCCAGAACTAATCCAAAGGGATATTTATTTTTATGTAATCCCATTTCCGGAGAATGTCAAGTATTTTTTTCTAAGGAATTTGTTATTGAATATGATATGGCTTCGCCCTTTGTGTTTTGGTGGAAAAGTTCATCGCTTACGTACTCATCGCCAGGGATGCAAGCAATCCAGCAAACAGGGACATATGCTCTTTCTGGACCTCCCCCCATCTGTGGCTTGGCACCGAGCCGTCTTGTTTAATCCTTTTCAGCGATGATACCACCGGAAACCCACTTTACGGAATTTTCAAGGAGAAAGAAAACCTGGGCGGCTGTTTTGGCGTATACCCGTACTTCTTCAAGAACAACAGAGGCGAGAAGTTGTACATGGGCTCTTCGTGCAGAAGGACGCACAACTCCCCTCTCATGCTGCTGTCCTCGATGTCAGCAGCACTTCTCTCTTAACCGGGATACCCCAAAATCGTCGCCTGACTCTCTCTATGATCTGGCAATCCCCACCGGCCAGCCAGCCCGGGCTGTACCGCGAGGGGCTGAAGACCAGTCAGTCAAAGAGAAACACAGCGGCGGTCATGACGGAAGTGTATTTTCCGTTCTCCACAATTCCGGATTGCGTAATGTTGGTGGTGCGCACGATCTTGTCGGAGATGCGGAATACTTCCTTTTTTTCATCCCAGTTCTGATCTTCGTCGAACTCGATCCCCAGAGTGGATGCCAGCATGGCCGCTGCCATGTCCTCTGCATAGTCTCCGGCCGTCCTTCCCGTTTGCCCGTAAGAGTGGTGCTCGCTCAGGTAGCCGTAACAGGAATTGTCCGTGGGAACGGCACATCCGATAGAGGATGCGATCAGCCGCCGCGGTTCATTGCTGGAGCATCGGCTCATGACGCAGAAGACGATCTGGCCCGGCACCAAGGCTTCCCACCCCTTTTTCCTGGGAATGATTCTGCACCCCGGTGGCAGAATGCTCGACACGTTAACCAGGTTGCACTTCTCAATCCCTGCGTCGCGCAGCGCCAGCTCAAAGGATCGCAGTTCGTCCCGGTGGGAGCCTATCCCCTTGGTGAAAAAGACCCTTTTCGGCACCAGCATTCGACTGAAAAGCACAGAACCCTCGTTGAGGCCAAGACGGGATTTCCGCCCATTGCCCGGGACGTCGACGAGTGTTTTAGTCTTGAGGTTTTTCAATTCTCCCATATACCTCCTTGTCTCAAAGAATATCCTAACAACCTATATGCCAGCTTGGCGGCCAGGAAATCGGGAGCCACGTTACCTGAAATGGGGCATAGCTCCATAACATCAAAACCTACCACCCGATGTCTGGCGCACACGTGCCGAAGAATGTTCAATACCTGATACCATCCCAGTCCTCCGGGTTCCGGCGTTCCGACGGCGGGCATAATGGAGGGATCCAGAACGTCCAGGTCAACGCTGATGTAAACGATATCCGTAAGATTGGTCAGGGTTGTGTCCAGCCCCGACCACGATGTTTCCATATCCCTGGCCATGACCACCGTAATCTCAGAGTTTTTGAGATAGTTCGCCTCTTCCAGTGAAAGGCTGCGAATGCCCACCTGAACCAGCGGCCACCGCTCCGCAATGCGCCGGCCCACACATGCATGGCTGTATTTGCTCTGTTGGTATGCGTCCCTCAAGTCGCTGTGGGCGTCCAGGAAAAGCACCGAGACCCCGGGAAAACGATCGCCTAACGCCTCCACCACGCCCAGGCTCAGGCTGTGCTCGCCTCCAAGAAGCACGGGAAACTTCCCGGCTTCTAGAAGGATTTCGGCGGCGTTCCTGACACGGGCGATCATGCGGTGCGCTCCGCTGGCCGTGGGTTCCATAAGAGGAAGCGTATGGATACCCACGCGGCATATCTCCGACTCCAGTTCCTCATCGTACCATTCCAACTGGGCTGAGGCCTGAAGGATCGCCGTCGGCCCGTGTCGAGTCCCAGCTCTGTAGCTTGTTGTAAGGTCATAGGGGACCGGAAGAATGACCGCGGCGGCTTTATCCCATTGCGACAAAAAAGACGGTAGTCCTCCGAAATTACAAGGCAAAATCTGGTTTTCCCCGATCACCATGGCGGACCTTATGCAACGCTGTTCATGATTTTTTAGTTTTGTAAGGGCGCATCGCGATGCGCCCCTAAGTTCTCGCAAGCGGGGGCGAGGGGGCAATAATTAAATGGTATTTTGGACACAGCCCATGCATAGTCATGAGACATATTCCACGTAATCTCTCAGCCAATCCGGCCGCTTTTCACACATGTATCCGGCCAGGCCGCGGCAAATGGCCGCCATTGATAGTATCAAACCCATCTCAGGCTCCTGCCCCTCTTCGCTTGTTGAATAATCAACAAAAATAAGTGCTGCAAGCAATCCGGTTTCATCAAATCAATCATTGCTCACTATCACAGGTACTGCCCTTTCAGGGCATCCAGAAATTATAATGAAATGAGAAACTATGGCGTGTTCAGGACGTGAATATTACATGGACCGATATCTCAAGTTATAAAATTTACTATCATTCACAGGCTTTGTAAAGAAAAAAGTATCCTGTGAAAAAATATCTTGTCCTTTGAAATGGCAGTATTTTGGCAAGAGACAAAAAGATTCCGGAGGAGCGAAGGCATTCGGCCAAGGGGATCGGTTCCCAGAGAAAGTTCAGAGATGTCCCTTTTGATGTTCGAGAAATCACGTACATATTTGTGACACACCAGATTTCTTTTCCCCGGTCACGGGAGAAGAGGAGCTGTTTTTGAGCATTCCTTTACTTTGGCCCTAAAACTTTGACGGGCCGCTTCTCCTCTGCCGGGAACCGTAAATCTTGGGAGCCCGCCCCCTGGTGGGAGGCGCAATGGAGGGTGAGGGGGCCGAGCGGCGCGCTCTGGAGTATCCGCCCCTG
>JAFDED010000120.1 GCA_019310535.1 Deltaproteobacteria bacterium | reverse complement strand
TCCGTCGGCTCCCCGCTGAGTGGCGCGCGGGGACACTGCCTCTTCGGGCCATTCCACCTATGGGCCGGCCGCTGCATCTCCAGTACCCGGAAGTGATACCCCCCAGAAGCGAGCATCGCGGCAGGGTGGCCTTCTTTCCTGGATGCGCCACAAGCTTCGTGCTCGACGATATCGGAAGAGCGGTCATACACGTGCTCACCGGCAGCGGTTTCGAGGTCATCCTGCCGCGGGATCCCTCGTGCTGCGGAGCCCCCATGTTTCTCACCGGAGAGCACCGGGTAAGCCGCGGCAACATCGAACACAACATCAGTACGCTGTTGCAGCCGGGGATAGAGGCGGTCATTACCTGCTGTGCCACGTGCGGCTCGGCCCTGCGGCGGGAGTACCCGGAGATGATGGAAAAACTGCACGGAGACGTGAAAGGGGCCAGTGTCCTGGCCGAAAAGACCCGGGATGTTATGGAATTCATTGCAGAGGCGGGACCGGGCGTCGCGTCGCTGGCAGCCGTTCCCGTGAGGACAACATACCACCACCCGTGCCACCTTTTACATGGTCAGGGGGTCCGGGATGCGCCCCGGCGAGTGCTGGAACAGATCCCCGGCCTGGAATGGGTGGAGATGAAAGAGGGCGATTCCTGCTGTGGAGGGGGCGGGTCATTCCAGCTTTATTTTCCGGAAACCTCGGAAAAGATCGTGGGGCCAAAGATCGATCACATCCTGGAGAGCGGCGCCCAGACCGTTGCCACGGGGTGCCCCGGCTGCATCATTCAGATTGCGGGCAATTTGCCCCGCCGCGCAAAAGATATCGACGTTCTCCACCCCATCCAGATCCTCGCCCGGGCAATGCCGGAGTGAGGGTAAGCTCCGTTATTCCATCATTCTCCGCCAAACGGAAACGGGAGAATATTATATCCCTGAGCGCAGGCGGTACGGTGACGGTGCTTTTTTAGCCATACCGATTTTTCTCACAGTGTTTCTCGAGAATCATTTTATTGTGGAGGGCTAAGCGCAGGACATCACATTAACCATCGTGCACATCAGCATGCCATATCGACCGCTCTCACTGCCGCTTGGAGCCTTTCCTGCATGGTGGAGGAAGGAATATTAACCGGAAAACTGAATAGTCCTCCGTCTCATGCGTGGGCATCTTTGGACCATGGAAGGGATATATAAGTAGTGCTTCCGCTGGACCAGTATTCCAGTCTGCCGTCGGCGATCATTTCCTGGACGGCTTTCTTGACAGCCCTTTTATCATCCTCGGGAAATTTTCTGGCAAGTTCGCTGAGCAAATATTTCTTTTTGGCGTTTTGTATCACTTCAAAAATCCTATCCTTCAAATCGTCGCTCATTCCAGTACCTCCTGTTATTTATATGCTTTAATATAGAACATCAGCCCCTTTTATTTTTATGTCAAGCTTTTCGTTAAAGGTGCCGGCACGGAGCCGATCCAGTCCGTCTCACCGCCTGGCTCACGCCGCTACTTTTTCCATTGCGGTCCTGATCTCCTCCACGGCTTCGGGCTGTGGGGCCTTGAGAGGCATCAACGGCGAACCGCCATAAAATCCAAGAATGTCTAGGCCGACCTTCATCCCGCCCACACCGTACTTCATGACCGTTGCAGTCATGGGCAGGAGTCGGGCTTCGAGACGGCGGGCGTCCTCCAGCGCGCCCGTGCGGTAGTGCTCCAGCAGATCGACCCAGAGGTCAGGGTAAAGGTTGGTGATAGGCATCATGCCGCCGGAGATGCCCACGAAAAGGGCTGCCAGGAATGAGGGGGCGTTGCCCGAGAAGATGAGGAAATCCGGTCCACCCAGGCGCCGGAATCCGGCAAGCTGGACCACGTTACCCGTGCCGTCTTTGACCCCCACAACGTTGGGATGCCGGGACAGTCGCCCGATGAGATCAGGGGTCATGTTGATGCCTGTGAAACCGGGCGAGTTGTAAGGTATCACAGGGATGGGGGAGGCGTCGGCCAGGGCGACGTAGTGGTCGTAGAGGCAATCCATGGTCAATTGGGCCTTGAAGTAATGAGGATTTCCCACCAGCGCGACCTCTGCACCGAGTTCAGCCGCTTTCCTGGTCAGCTCGATGGTCTTGCGGGTTGATTCCTCCCCTGTGCCCGCCACCAGGACCTTGCCCGGCGGCGTGGCCTCTCTGGCCGCAGCGATAACGCGAATCTTTTCCTCATAACTCAGCAAGGGCGCCTCACCGGTGGAACCGAGCACCAGATAACCGCCCAGCCGGGTCTTGTTCCACTTTTCGATGTTGGATTTCAGGTGTCGCTGGCTTATTTCACCGTCCACTATCGGCGTGGTGATAGGGGGGATGATGCTGTCCTTCATCTGCTTCATGGGTTCCTCCTCTGGTAATCAGGGTATCGCGTCATTGATCGATTTGGCCTGATACCCAGCTTCGCCATTGTCAACATTGTCAATGTCGGAAGCGAATGACCGATTCTTTCAATACCACGATTTACAAATAAATTTGTTGCACCACATATTGATTGCTGATAACAAGCGCTACAAATTCAAGACGAACTTTTTTTATTGACCGCCGATTGCCCCCCTGATACGATATCTTGTGCTAACAATTCCAGCATAGGACAAAATATAAGGGCAGTCAATAGTAAAACTTAAATCGACACCCTCGAAGGGTGGAGATGCAGCTATATAATAATATTGCGCTAACTTTTGCAAGTAAAAAACCAGGTTCTCTGCTTAAATGAAGCTCGGCAGCATAGAAAATCATTGCAACAAAAGAGAAAAACCAGGAACCTAAGAAAAGAGTGTAATGCCATAAAAAAGGCTTCACAACTTCATTGATGGTTTCAAATTTATAGGTGACCGATGCAGCGCTTCGTTTCATGGAGAATTAAAGGAGATCAGCTATGTGGAAAGAAACGATGAAGACCCATATTTTAAATACCGATATGCACAAGAAGTATCCCTATGTGGAAAGGGGGGAGGGAATTTATCTCTATGATGAAGAAGGAAAAAGATATATTGACGGCGCCGGCGGGACGATAGTTGTGAATACAGGGCATGGCATAAAAGAGATAGCCCGGGTTCTGAAAGATCAGGCGGAAAAAATCGCCTTCTCCTACAGGGTGGACTTCAACAGCAGACCGCTTGAAGAACTGGCGGCGAAAACCTGTGAGGCTACGGGCGGTAAAATGGATAAAGCCTTCTTTGTCTCCAGCGGCTCAGAAGCAACAGAGCTCTGTGTAAAATTGGCCAGAAAATACCACCTGGATAATGGCGCCCCTTCCAAGTACAAGGTTTTCTCCCGCTGGCATGCGTATCACGGCATAACCAATGGGGCACTTTCATGGTCGGGAATGTACCATAGAAGAAAAGATTACATTCCGTATCTTTTGGATTTCAACCATATACCTCCCGCTTACTGCTACCGATGCTGGTTTGAGCAAACACCTGAAAATTGCAATCTTGAATGCGCCGGGGCTTTAGAAGATGTGATCCAGGCCGAAGGGCCTGAAACAGTATCCGCGTTCATAGCAGAGCCGATCTCCGGGACATCCCTTTGCGCAGCGGTTCCAAGGGTGGACTATTTTGAGAGAATAAGGGAGATATGCGATAGATACGATGTGCTTTTGATCCTGGACGAAGTGATGACGGGCTTTGGCAGAACGGGAAAATTCTTTGCCTTCGAGCATTTTAATGCAACACCTGATATCATGGCCATAGGCAAAGGGGTTACCGGAGGGTATTATGCCATGGCCGGCGCAATGATCAGCGCTAACATCGCTGATACGATAGCAGATAATTCAGGCAATTTCGGACCCGGGCACACCTATGCAGGCAACCCCCTGGGATGTGCTGTCGGGTTAAAAAACATGGAATATCTGGAAAAGCATAAGCTGGTTGAACGCTGCGCCGGGATGGGAGAGTATGCTTTTAAAAGATTGGAAGAGCTCAGAAAACATCCCACCGTGGGGGACATAAGAGGCAAGGGTCTCCAGATCGGCCTGGAGTTTGTAAAAAATCAGGAGACAAAAGAAACGATCGACCCTCAACTGATGTTCAGCCAGAGATTACACGATGAAGCGATGAGCCGAGGGTTAATAATCCAAGCGTCCAGCGGTTGCAACCGGGGACAATCGGGCGATATGATCCAACTGGGACCTCCTTATATTATCACAGAGGAACAAATCGATGATCTGGTCAGCATTCTTGATAATTCTCTTTCCGTGATCGAAAAAGAAGTCGGATTCACGTAAGATAATACGTGTCTACTACTTGTTGACGGAAACATCTGGATAACCCCTGTTCCGGAAAAAGAACTTCCGCAAAAATACGATGATTTGTTTCTTTCGACAATGTCCGCCTCTTTGTAAGAAATATTTGACGAGCGAGATGTGATCTCACCCCTCTGAGGTGGATAGTTTGATATCGCCTTACAATATTTAAACGAAGCCCAAATGAGTGTCAGTCTGAATCCTGTTCAGTAAACATTATCTTATGCCATACTAAATAATCTCCTGGGATTTTCAATGATGATGGTGTTGATGTCCTCCTCACTCATGCTCCAGCAACGCATCACAGGGACAACATTTCTGAGGATGTGGGAATAACCGTGCCCTCCATAGGTGTACCGCCGGGTTTTATAACAGATATCGTGGGAAATAAGAACCTGGTTCAAAAACCCCTGCTCAGCGAGCTCAATAATTTCCTTGATACGCTGGACATCGTTGGGCATATGCGCCACTGCCAACTCGGTGGGATAGTAACCTTCCCAGCCAAAGACATCGTACTCGAGAACGCAACCTGCTTTAGCCATTTCCAGCCTTTTTTGAAGCGGAAAGGGAGTACGGTCCATATGGGACATGATCACTCGATGGAGGTCGGCCCCGGCATCGCCGAGTATCCGGATGATCTGCATGGGTGAATCTTCATGGCGACCCGGGTGAATGTTGATGGGAATCCCTGTTTGTTTCTGGGCGCGAGCCGCCGCCCGCAAGACCTTCCTCTCCCTGTCATGGAGCGGCCAAGAGCAGCCCAACTCGCCGATGAGGCCGACGCGGACCTTACTGAGGCCCACGCCTATGGTTATGTCACTGATGATCTCGTCCGCTATCCGCTCTTCACTCTTACTATCAAAGTCGCGATCCTGTGCCTCTCCCACATAATACCCCGAACCCATTATAATGTTCAGCCCTGTGGCGCGGGATACGCGGCACAGGGCATCGGGATCACGAGCCAGGTTGACGTTGGTGTTGTCCACTATTGTCCTGCCTCCGGCATGTTTAAATGCTAATAATTCATTCACGGCCTCCTGCTCTTCCAAGAGCCTCAAATTGTCCCTGTTGGAATAAGGGTATATACGGAACCGGCCGATATCCGGATGATCCCGGCTGATCGGCTGCTCGGCAAGATACTTGCCGGAAGCACCTTCAGGCTCGATAAACCATACGGACATATCGATAAAGACGTGCTCATGGGGCAAGGTGATGCCCATCTCTTGCCCGTCGATCGGCCCCAGAACGGTCTGGACTTTCCCTTTCATACCTGAAATGCTCATCTTTGTTACCTCTTTAACTGCCTTGCTTTCTCATACCCGCAACACAAGCCTGCATCAGCAATTTATTCAGAAGAAGATTGCCAGTATCCAAATCACCGCCTTTCCCTAATCATTTTCTCCCCAAAGACACCAAGGCATGGTATAGGTCTGGTCTTCCATTGCCGTTTATCTGGACAAATGACAATTCCATTCATATAATCATCTTGCTAAAGCATGGACCGAAAGGCATTGTCTGTTTCATTCGGCCCTACTGTACAGAGTACATTTTGCCGGGCAGATATGTGGCGATCTGAGGGTAAAATATGAGAAGTACCATCAGAACGCACATGCATACAAAGAAAGGCAGTGCGCCTTTTACTGTATGGGACATATTAGGTTCGCCCGAGACGCCGTGGATAATATACAGGTTCAGCCCTACCGGAGGCGTTATGAGCCCCATCTCGATAAACAGGGCCATCATCACTCCCAGCCAGATGGAATCAAAATCGAGTGCCATCATCAGGGGATAGACCACCGGCAAAGTTAAGAGCAGCACGCAGGTGCCTTCGATTAAACATCCGAGAATAATGTAAAGAATGCATATAAAAAAAGCTATCATTATTTTGTCCACATTGAGGCTCAGAACCCATTCAGTGATCAAGGTGGGGAGCCTGAGCATGGATACGCCCATGGATATGATCTGCGCTCCTATAATCAGCAGCATCACCATGCTGGTAGTTCTCACTGTCATTTCGCCGGCTTCTTTGATGACTCTCCAACTGAGATTTTTATCGATGGCCGTCAGGATAAGCGCCATTACCGAGCCCACGGCGGCGGATTCTGTGGGCGTGGCGAATCCGAGATAGATCGATCCGAGCACGGTGAAGATCAGCAAGATTGGCGGCAGTAAAGACTTGAGATCGGCAATCATTCGCCTCAACGGAGGCCTTTCCATCACAGGGGCGACCCGGGGGTTAATCAAGGCCGCAATGGCTATATACAGCATAAAAAGAGAGGCAAGTATAAGGCCGGGAATAATGCCGGCTATGAAGAGCTGACCCACCGATTCGCCCACCCAGGCGCCATAGACAATAAAAGCGATACTTGGGGGGATCATACTGGATAAGGTTCCTCCGGCCGCGAGGGAGCCATAAATCATTTTCCTGTTGTATCCGCGCTGCTGCAGCCCCTGGATGGCCATTGTCCCCATGGTGGCCGCCCCGGCAAGGCTGGAGCCGGAACAAGCGCCAAAGACAGCGCAAGAAAGGATATTGGTCTGTAAAAGGCCTCCAGGAAGAAGGCTAACCCAGGATTGCAGGCCCGTATAAATCTTGTCAGCGATTTTTCCCTTGTACAGCATGCTGCCCATAAAGATAAACAGGGGAATTGCGGCGAGGATAAATTCATTGATGATATTGAACTGGGTCATTCGAATCATGCCCCCCATCCCGCTGCCGATCATAAAATAAATAATGATGACACCCACTCCTGCCAGGCCGACAGAAATCCACATACCGCTCGCCAGGAAAAAAAAGATCAAGCCCACGATGATAAGACTCAGACCGAATGCAGAATCCATACGTTCATCTCCTTGCGGGTGCCGACGACTTGAATAACCAGATATATTTACGGTGGGAGAGCTTGCCCGCGCACGATTTTATGATTTTGGCGGTATTGCCAGCAACCAAGGAATATTTCGAGTTCACGCGTGTCCGGATGTGTCCGGCACCCATGCTATCTCATCTTGAATTCTTTGATTTTCCAAAGTAAATGAACAAACATCTCCAGCATTAAAAAGAAGTACCCGGGAACCAGCATCAACCTGGGTATCCAAAGCGGGGTCAGCATAACGGTCTGTGCCCGTTCATAGGTTTTGATGCTGGTGATCAAAAATCCAAGGGCATGCCAAAACAGGACGCTGATTATCAGGATGGCAAATATGGTGGTGACGATCTCCCATCCTGCTCTTAACTTCGGTGGTAATTTCCCGGTCACCAGCGTCATTTTTATATGACCCTCAGTCCTGAGGGTATAGGCCAGCCCCAGGAATGCCATGGTAACAAGGAGATAGCCTGAGTATTCCTCAACAAACTGAAAAGGCCTCATAAAAGGGAGTGCTCTGGCAACGGTATTGAGGGCCACAAGTGTCACCATGGTTAGAATGGCACATATGGCGATATAAAGGCTAAAATTGGATAAAAAAGTGATCGACTTGATCTCCGGCCTGAAAATGCCCGCACCGCTGAATTCTTTTTTTTCTTTTTGCCTTGATTCTTTCATGTCTGTCCTTGCACAGCACGCATATAATCACATCCCGCGCCGCAATGAATCGGCCGCAAGGCGATGAGATCGCCCTGCGGACCAAAATGCATTCTCTTATTCTAATGACGTGGTAACCTCATCATAGACTTTCAAAGCCTTGGCTCCCCATTTACCGGCGCGTTTGGCCCAGTCATCCCAGACCGGCCTAATTTTTTGCTGGATCTGCTTCAGCATTTCCGGCGAAAGCGCTGTGGCTGTGACACCGTATTTTTGCATGACTTCCACCAGCATTTCCGGGGATCTGGTCTCATAAAGCCGCTGGATGATTTTACTGCATCTTTTGCCTTCCTCGAAGATGATTTTCTGGACATCGGGGGGGAGTTTTTTTAAAGCATCACGGTTCACAAAGGTAAATTCCCAGGGGAAGGCGAAGTCCCACCAGGTCACATACTTGGCCACTTCGTGAATCTTGGAGGAATAGGCGCCATCCATGCTGGTCATGGCACCGTTGATGGTTCCTCTTTGAATTGCCGTATACAGCTCACCGTAAGCAACTGTCACTGGCGTACCGCCCAGAAGGGAAATGGTATCGCCGGTCTCCTTTCCCCATACTCTTATCTTCTGTCCTTTCAAAGCCTCAAAGCTGTCAAGAAGGCTCTTGGCATGTACGCACTCACCGGTGATAAGAAGGTTGGTGACGAGAGTGGCATTGTATTTCTCGTTGAGCAAAGGTTCCAGGACTTCCGGGATCATCTTTTCAAGAACTTTCTTCGCGTGGTCAATGCTTTTGTACATGAAGGGGACCATCATAATCGACAGGGCGGGCTCTACTGACGAAATATACACATCCTCCGTGTTTCCCATCTGAACCAGGCCGTCGCGGACGGCACCAAGCATATCCGAGCCTTTATACGGGTGCTCGCCGAAGACGAATGGCTCAACCACGAGCCTGCCGCCGCTCCTCTCGCTGATCCTCTTGCACATTTCAAAGTAAGTGGAAACCTGGACAGACGGCCGAATGAGAGGGGTCATCCACTTCCATTTAACGACCTTTTGCGCCTGGGCGGTAGTGGTGCTAATTAGCAGAAATACAACTAGTACCAGCGCCGCCAAAAAGGTAATGGTTCTCTTGCCGTTCATGTTTACCTCCTTTTCTTTTGTGTCAGAGTCGTTCCCCTAATAACCCCCTATCCTCCCCCCGCGGGAAGACGGGTTCTTGTGCGCCGTTCCGGTCATAAAGCCCTCCCTATGAAAAACGTGTTTACCCCAAGACCATTATTACATTTAAGGATTAAATTCAAAGGATCATGGTCATTTTATGGCACAAAAAAAATGAATGTCAACAAATGATTATATTGCTGTATTCATTAATCCAATCGCTAAAAGGTGATTGAGACAGCCGGCTTTAGCATCCTTACGCTGCAATGATGGTGTTTTTTTAACCTTTTATTTAGACGTTCTTCACGCATGGTTTCTTAACAGCAATTCCACAGGGTGAGGATTCAAATAATACTGCTCTCTGAGGTAAGGCTGCCTGTATTTGCGCACATAATGATTCATAAGGGTGACAGGCACGATCAAGGGGACGCACCCCTGGCGATAAAGGCCGAGAACCTCCAGAAATTCTTGTTTTTCATCGGCGGAAAGTTGCTTCTTGAAACAACCCAATATGTGCTGGAGTACGCCAGCATTCTTTTTGGGCGTTGTCTTCAACATCAGGGCTTCCATCAGTAGAATCTGGTATTGTGCGTAAAGCTTTTTCAAGGGAATATCGTCGCTGCCTGTAACTACTTTTCCCATGATCCGATGGTGTTTCGGACTGTGGGAGAGGATCAGCATCTCGTGCCTGGTATGAAAGTCCTCAAGTTTTCCCCGGTTCGGCTTTTGTATCAAAAAGTCCCGCCATCTTTTGAATACGAAAATACATTCGATAAAATTCTCACGGAGCTTTGGATCATAGAGGCGCCTTTCATCTTCAACGGGAAGCAAGGGGAAGTGCTTCATAAAGACCCGGGCGAACATCCCGACCCCTTTTTGCACCGGCATCCCCTTTCGGCTGTAAACCAAAACGCGCTCCATTCCGCTGCTGGGCGATCCGCTCTTGAAGATAAAACCGCAGAGACCCTCCTTCTCCAGTTCCTTCACCCGCTTTCTGGCCCACTGGAGCATGAGATTTGTGTAATCCTTCTTGGTGCGGGAAGTGATGAGACGAGGGGATTCCGGCTCACCAACCAGCCGAAAGGATTCCCTGGGGGTGCTGAATCCGCATTCCACCTCCGGGCATACGGGGACAAATTCCACGTATTTTCCCAGTGTATCAGTTATGAAACGATCCAGTTTATGACCTCCGTCATGCCGGACTTTTTCTCCCAGCAAACAGGAGCTGATTCCCAATCGAATGATATCTCCCATGGTTCTGCTGCCTCCTGAGTTCGCCAAGTTTTTTTCTGATCAGGGAAAGGCACTCATTATATTATTTGAGCCTGTTCAATATCTTAACCTATTGATATTGTTATATATTAATAGCTGTTCTCAGGAAAGTAACTCAAGATATCCTAAAAATAGCTAAGAGTAACTCAAATTTTACAAGA
>JAFDED010000119.1 GCA_019310535.1 Deltaproteobacteria bacterium | reverse complement strand
TGAAGGTCGATTCCAATGTATAACATAGCTGCGGTCCTCCTTTCTTTTAATTTCCTCTTGCCGGATTATACACCAACCCGGCCGGGAGGACCGCCTCTTCATGTAATCAAATTAGAGGACGGTGCTTACCCCGCTTGTCGATATGAAAGAATGGACAGCCTTCCGATGGCGGCACTTTGCTCTACTTTGAATACTGCATCATGAAATGGATTGAACGACAAAAAAATTTTATTGATTTTATCCTTTCTTCCCTTCTCAGAAGAAAGTGGAAAAACGCGGCGCTCATCCTGGTCTATACACTCGTCGTGTTTTTGCTCTCATCCGTGATTTTTTTCAGTCATGCCCTTAAAAACGAGGCGGAAGCAATATTAGAAGGCGCCCCTGAAATGATTGTTCAGCGGACGGTCGCGGGAAGGCATGACCTCATCCCCGTTAGCTATATTGATAAGATCAAAGAAATCCGCGGTGTCACGTCCGTGAAAGGAAGGCTGTGGGGGTATTATTATCACATTGCGGCTCGTGCAAATTATACCGTTATGGTGCCCGATGATTTCCCGCATGGAGATAAAGAGATAGAGATCGGAAACGGCGTTGCGAAAACGTGGGGAACTGCTCAGGGGGATGAACTCTATTTCCGGGCATACGATGGGGAACCGATTGTATTGAAAATAGTGAAAGTCTTTGACGCATCTACGGATCTTATCTCTTCTGATTTGATCCTCACATCGGAAGCCATGTTCAGGAGATTATTCGATGTATCCGACCAATTCGCCACCGATTTGGCCTTGAGTATCAGAAACCAGGGTGAATGTTTAACCATCGCTGAGAAAATTTACAGTACATTGCCTGATACGAGAACGATTCTTAAGGATGAAATCTTAAGGACTTACGCTTCTCTTTTCGGCTGGCGAAGTGGTTACATCATTGTTCTTTTGAGCGGGTCCGTGCTTGCCTTTTTCATATTTGCCTGGGATAAAGCCACGGGCCTGAGCGCTGAGGAAAAAACGGAGATCGGTATTCTGAAAGCGGTGGGGTGGGATACGTCAGACATTCTGATCATGAAATTCTGGGAGGGAACCGCCATCTCTCTCACAGCCTTTCTCGCTGGGGTCATTGCAGCGTATGTTCATGTCTTTTTTGCCTCAGCGCCCCTTTTCGAGCACGCCCTCAAGGGATGGGCGGTCCTTTACCCCGCATTCACATTGAATCCATCGGTGAATGCCTATCATCTGGCGACCCTCTTCTTCCTTACCGTGTTGCCTTACGCCCTCATCACCATAATCCCTACGTGGAGAGCAGCCATAACGGATCCGGACGCCGTCATGAGGCAGGGATGAAATGATCGAACTATTCAATATCACCAAGACATTCAATGCCGGGAAGCAAAACGAATTCACCGCGCTCAGAGGGCTCAGTGTATCGCTCGATATAAATCAGATTACGGCCCTGAAAGGACCAAGCGGGTCAGGAAAAACAACGCTCCTCAGTATCATTGCCTGTATGGCCAGACCCACTTCGGGCAGAATGATGTTTCAGGGCAGGGAAATTACGAGCCTTCCGGAAAGATTTCTTTCGGAAATACGGAGAAAGACTTTTGGATTTATCTTCCAGAGCTTCAACTTGATAAAAGGCCTGAGTGTTTTGGAAAATACGATGATCCCTGCGTATCCCATGGGGATAAAATATCGGGTAATCAAAGAGAGGGCCATGGTCCTTCTGGAGAAATTGAATATCGCTTCCAAGGCCCATCAGAGGGTGGAACATCTCTCCGGTGGAGAACAACAGAGGACAGCCATGGCCAGGGCCCTTATCAATGAACCAGCCATTGTCATCGCAGACGAACCGACGGCGCATCTCGATACGGAGCTTGCAGAGTCCTTCATGTACCTCATTTCGGTCTTGCACGCTGAAGGAAAAACCATCCTCATTGCGAGTCATGACCCCCTTGTGTTTGAAGCGGATATCGTCCACAGGGTGATTGAGTTGAGGGATGGAGAGATTAGAAAGGAGAGAAGAACCCGTTGATCCTCAACCCCTCCATCATCGCTTTGATTTCAGGTTCAATCTTTCTGAGCTTTTATGCGGTGTATGCATCCGTGATTGGGATTCAAATCATTAACTGGTGGGACATCCGGAGCGGAAGCGAAAGGCAGTTGTCTCTTGAGAGAAAAACCTATCTGGTCTCGATGGTCCTCGCTTACGTGATGGGCTTTGAGATTTTTTCATTATTTTTATTTACCTATACAGCAGATAGTATTCATACCCTTTTTGTCGGTGCAATGTGTGCAGCAGGGTCTTTGAATGTCAATACCTATGGGTATCCAGCACTTCTTCTAAAAATGGCCAACGTTGTGTTATGCGGCATCTGGCTTATTTTGAACTACATTGATAACAGGGCATATGATTACCCTCTCATTAAGGAAAAGTACGAATTGCTGGTTGGCCTTTCAATGTTACTCGTGCTGGAAACGATAGTACAGTTGAAATACTTTATGAACCTGAAAGCGGATGTTATCACATCATGCTGTGGGACATTATTTAGTGAGGATGCCAAAACAATCGCAGGTGAAATTGCCCATTTTCCCACGTACATTGCAAAGATCGTATTTTTTATAAGTGTGGTGTTGACGCTTAGGGTGGGAATCCATTTTTATGTGACCGGAAAAGCCGCCAATCTGTTTTCTGGCTTGAGTACATGGCTTTTTTTCTTTTCGCTCGTTTCGGTCATATCGTTCATATCTCTGTATTTTTATGAATTACCCACTCATCATTGCCCCTTCTGCCTGCTGCAAAAGGACTATCATTATATTGGCTATCCCCTTTACATATCACTGTTTGGGGCCGGAATCACGGGTGCCGGCGTGGGGATGATCAATCGGTTCAAAGACACAGCATCTCTCAAAATGATAATTCCCTCGGCACAAAAAAAGCTTTGCCTGGCATCGATAATCTGTTATGTGATTTTTGTCTTCATATCAGTCTATCCAATGATATCTACAGATTTTATATTAGAAAGCTAATGACACCTCTTTATTGCGGAGTCAAGAGAAAATTCCCATGAGAGAGGGGAGGGCGAAGGGATGAAGAACTTTAGCGAAAAACGGTTTCCAGAAGGCTCCAGGGCGACGTTGTTAGCTCTGGTAATCCTAGCCTTTGCGGTGGGCTACTGGATAAGAGGCGGAGGGCCTCAAGCGCAACCCCCCCTGGCTCTCAACCGGCCAGTAGAGGATGATGCCGCTTTAAAAACAACAAAGAGCTCACTGTATGTTTGCAGCATGATGTGCATACCCCCACGGGAGAACCCCGGCGAATGCCCTATTTGCGGGATGGATCTGATTGCCGTTTCAGGCGGTGATGCAGGCCGCGATGAAGGCCCGCCAAGGCTGAAACTATCTCCAGAGGCGATAAAATTGTCAGAAATACAGGTTGCACGCGTGGAGAGAAAGCTCGTCTCAGCCGAAATCAGAGCCTTCGGACGAATAGAGTATGATCCAGCCCATATCAGCTATGTCACCGCCTCCATGCCCGGTGTCATTGATCGTATCTATGTGAAACGTGCGGGTGCAACGGCCAGATGGGGCGAGCCTCTGTTCGACATTTACTCCCCAGACCTTTATCAAACAGAGCAAGAACTCGTCGAGGCTATGAAATTCGTTCCCAGTTTTTATACCTTTCATGCAGCGCGGCCATATACCGCCAGGGATACACCGGTTCAGCTCCGTAAACCTCCAAAAACCGCAAGGGAAGAGTCGCCCGAGGTGAAAACCGCGCGGCAGAAAGTAGCTGCTGTGCGTCATAAACTACATATCCTGGGATTAACAAAAAAAGATATCGACGAGTTCATGAAGCGCGGCGAGCCCAGAGGCATTGCCACGGTTACCGCCCCAAGAACCGGCTACGTCATCGAACAAAACGCCTTCCAGGGGACGTATGTGAACACGGGCACTCCGATTTTCACCATTGCCGATCCCCGATATATCTGGGTGAGGCTTGATGTTTACGAGTCGGACTTCGCCTGGGTCAGGCTGGGCCAGGAGGCAGAATTCCGGACGGAGGCTTACCCCGGGGAGACCTTCAAGGGCAAGGTGGTGTTTATCGATCCCTTGTTCGATTCGAAGACCCGAACATTCAAAGTCGGGGTCATCTGCCCTGACAAGAAGATGAGATTCAAACCGGAGATGATCGTCCGCGCGGTGATTTTCGCAGAATTTCCCGCCTACGGAAGGTTCTCGCGCGCACCGACCTCCGGTGAAAACACCCCGCTCGTCATACCTGCATCGGCACCCCTGATCACAGGAAAGCGAGCGGTTGTCTACATAGCGGTTCCGGGAGAAAAAGGGGTCTACGAGGGGCGCGAGGTTGTGTTGGGCCCACGGGCCAAAGATCATTACATCGTCCGTGAGGGCCTTGACGAGGGTGATCTGGTCGTTGTCAACGGCAATTTCAAGATCGACAGCGCGGTTCAGATTCTCGCCAAACCGAGCATGATGAACACCACAGAAAACCGCGCGAATTCCATGCGGGATGATAAAGACGGGTGAGCAACCGTATTGCTCGACCCCTCGCAAAGAAAAGAACCGGTCATACTGTGCCTCGATAGAGTTTTTTCCTGGCCTTTGGAAGCTTGGGTCCAACGGATACTTGCATGAACGAGGTTCCGAAATCAAAGCGGCTCCCCGCGTCCTCCCTTACCGACAGGATCATCAGGTTTTATCTTGAGAAGAAAGCCCTTGTCTGTCTGATGATTCTCTTAGCTGTCGGCGGGGGCCTCGTGGTCGCGCCGTTTGATTGGAATCTGGGAGGGATTCCCCGTAACCCAGTTCCAGTGGACGCCATTCCGGATATCGGCGAGAACCAGCAAATTGTCTTTACCGAATGGAATGGCCGTTCGCCGCAGGATATTGAGGATCAAATATCTTATCCTCTGACCGTGGCGCTTCTGGGCATTCCAAAAGTCAAAACAGTCCGCAGTAACTCCCAGTTCGGTTTCTCCACGATCTACGTCATTTTCAAAGATGACGCGGACTTCTACTGGTCTCGCTCACGTGTGCTGGAAAAGCTCAACAGCTTGCCTGCAGGCGCCTTGCCCGAAGGAGTTCAGCCCAGGCTCGGGCCTGATTCCACGGCCCTGGGCCAGGTTTTTTGGTACACTCTGGAAGGCCGGGACAAAAAAGGAAATCCCACGGGAGGGTGGGACCTTCACGAACTCCGGACGATTCAGGATTGGTATGTACGCTATGCTCTCCTCTCCGCTGACGGCGTAAGTGAGGTCGCTTCTGTGGGCGGTTTTGTTCGGGAATACCAGATCGATGTAAACCCGGACCTCATGCGTGCTTACAACGTGAAGCTGGAGGAGGTGGTGGCGGCTGTCAGAGGAGCAAACATAGACATCGGCGCTCGCACCATCGAGATCAACAAAGTGGAATACGTCATTCGCGGAATTGGGTTCATAAAAAGCCTGAAGGACCTGGAAAATGCCGTAATCAGGGTCAATGACGGCGTTCCCATTTTTGTGCACAATATCGCCGGGGTGAGCTTTGGCCCGGCACTCCGACGAGGGGCTCTGGATAAGGGGGGAGCAGAAGCCGTCGGAGGCGTTGTCGTTGTTCGATTCGGGGAGAATCCCCTTGCTGTTATCCAGAACGTTAAGAAGAAAATCGAAGAGATATCACCGGGCCTACCGAGAAAAACTCTCTCCGACGGCACCGTAAGCCAGGTCCGTATCGTCCCTTTCTACGATCGAACGGGCTTGATTTATCAGACTCTTGACACACTTCAATTCGCCCTGTCCAATGAGATATTGGTGACCCTCATCGTTGTCATCGTCATAATGACGCACCTGGGAAGCTCCCTCCTTATCTCGTCAATTCTTCCGCTGGCTGTCCTGATGTGCTTTCTCGCCATGAAAGTGTTTGGGGTGGACGCCAACATTGTGGCGCTGTCAGGCATTGCTATCGCTATCGGCACTATAGTGGACATGGGGATTATAATCACGGAAAACATTTACAGGCATATGAGCGCTGCAGGCCCCGATGAGGATCGTCTTCAGGTAGTCTTCCGCGCATCAAAGGAGGTGGGCGGTGCGGTGTTGACAGCGGTTTCCACCACCATTGTCAGTTTCCTGCCGGTTTTCACCATGGAGGGTGCTGAGGGCAAGCTGTTCAAGCCTCTGGCGTTCACCAAAACATATGGGATTTTCTTCTCCGTATTTTTGGCGCTTACCATCATTCCGCCGCTTGCGCACACCATTTTCGCCGGCAGGACAGGCGGCGGGAAGCGCCGGTGGATCTTTTATGAGGGCCTGGTGTATGCGGGGGGCGTGCTGGCGTTCGCCGTCAATTGGTGGGTTGGCCTGTTCATAGTGTTCATCGGTGCGTATAACCTGATTACCCTGTGGATGCCTGCAAGCCTGAAAAAATGGCTGCCTCTGATGACCACCGGCCTGACGGCTATTGGCGTGACCCTGGTGCTCGCCAGACAATGGCTCCCTCTCGGCCCGGAGAAAGGCTTTATTCGCAATTTTATCTTTGTAGCCGCACTCATTGGCGGCATGCTGATCTTCTTTCGGCTTTTCCAGTACTTCTATGCCCGAATATTGAGCTGGTGCCTGAATCACAAAGCCATGTTTCTCTCCATCCCGTGTGTTACGGTTCTATTGGGCGGAATGATCTGGTTAGGCTTCGATACGTTTTTTGATACGCTGCCTGATTCTATTAAAACTACGAGGCCGGCATCATATTTGGCGCGCAAATTCCCCGGTCTTGGCAAGGAATTCATGCCCCCCTTTGATGAAGGCTCCTACCTTTTCATGCCAAGCACCATGCCTCATGCTTCCATAGGCGAAGTTCTGGACATCCTGCAGAAACAAGATATGGCCATCAAAGCCATTCCTGAAGTCGAATCGGTGGTGGGAAAACTGGGTCGCGCCGAAAGCCCTCTTGATCCTGCACCCGTTTCCATGATCGAGACGGTCATCAACTATGTACCGAAGTATCTGACGGACCATAAAGGAAAGCCCTTGCTGTTTCGCTTCTCTCCCGATGCAATGGACCTCTTTCGCAGTGTGGACGGCACGCCTCTCCCAGCCCCTGACGGCAAGCTGTACCTGGTCCGTGGGCGCTATGCCCGCGACAAAAAAAACCGGTTGATTCCCGACCCCCGCGGACGCGCCTTCCGCCTGTGGCGTCCTGCCCTGGACCCCGACCTGAACCCCGGGCGGAAGGCGTGGACGGGAATACAAAAACCGGATGATATCTGGGATGCGATCATCAAGGCGACCCAGATCCCCGGCACCACCTCTGCTCCGAAACTCCAGCCCATCTCAGCTCGAATGGTCATGCTCCAAAGCGGAATCCGCTCCTCCCTGGGGATCAAAGTCAGTGGCCCGGATTTAGAGACCATCCAAAAGGTCGCCGTTCAAATAGAAAAATATCTCAGGGAAGTGCCATCCATCGATGCTTCAACAGTGATCGCAGACCGGATCATTGGGAAGCCCTATCTTGAAATCCACATCGACCGGCAGGCCATCGCCCAGTACGGCATCAGTTTGCAACAAGTGCAGGATGTGATCGAGTTCGCCGTTGGCGGCAAACAGATCACCGTCACGGTCGAGGGACGAGAGCGGTATCCCGTCCGGGTGAGATACATGAGAGAGTTGAGGGACACCATTGAGTCCCTGGGCAAAGTCCTCGTCGCAACGCCGGGCGGGGCGCAAATCCCGCTCATGGAGCTTGCGGAGATCAAATACGTCGTTGGTCCGGGGAGCATCAAGGGAGAGAACACCTTTCTGGTAGGGTATGTGCTTTTCGATAAGAAACCGGGGTATTCCGAAGTGGATGTCGTCAACCAGGCCAGGGATTACCTGCGCGAGCACGTGGAGAACGGTGAGTTCCAATTGCCCGGCGGAGTCAGCTTCTCCTTTACGGGTAGTTATGAAAATCAGGTCCGTTCTGAACAAAAGTTGATGATTATTCTGCCGCTTGCCCTGTTTATCATTTTCGTGATCCTCTATCTCCAGTTCAACTCGGTTGCGACAACGACAATGGTCTTTTTCGGGATCGCTGTGGCCTGGTCCGGCGGTTTGATCCTGATCTGGCTCTATTCCCAGTCCTGGTTCCTCAATGTTTCCGTGTTCGGTACCAATATGCGAGAACTGTTTCAGGTTCATCCCATCAATCTGAGTGTCGCGATTTGGGTGGGCTTTTTAGCGCTTTTCGGAATCGCTTCCGACGATGGGGTGGTCATGGCCACGTATTTGGATGGAATGTTTTCAAAACGAAACGCCACAACGGTTGAAGAAATCCGTCGGGCGACGATCGAAGCCGGAATGCTCCGCGTCAGGCCTTGTCTTATGACCACCGCCACCACAATCATCGCTCTCCTTCCGGTTCTCACATCCACCGGACGGGGGTCGGAAATTATGATACCTATGGCTATTCCTTCTTTTGGCGGAATGCTCCTGGCGGTCAGCACCATGTTGATCGTACCGGTCCTTTATTGTGCCGTCAAGGAATTTGCATTGAAGAAGGAAATGAATGATGGCCATTTGAAAAACTCCCGACTGGACAACGTCCCTCGCGATTTCACTTCAAATGAATGAATAACACTTTTTCAAACAATGCTGGTATAATAAAAAAAAGTTATGTTGCTGATCAAAGTGGATAATTCTAAAAGATAATAAAAATCTCGCGACGATCATTTTTCATCAGAACAACCATGCATTCTCAGGTACAATGAAATAAAAAAGTCAGAGATTTTGGCAGAATACAGGATTGAGAAAATCTGGTTTACCCTCTTATCCTGTCCATAAATTATTTTTCATTTTCATTGACATTTCGCTCCAGGGCTTTACTTTCAGGCGGGGCGACGGAGCACGTCAGGTAGTGGTTTCCCTGTTCTGCATATATGGGTTGTCTGATCTTAAGGCATTGTAATCATATTCCTTTGAAACGCTTTTCACTGTCAGGAGGAGTGGTCATGAGACGGTATTTTTTCATAATACTGGCGGTAATCATTGGTTTTTTCGTAACACACGATGTTGCAAAGTCCCTCTCACGCGATTCGCTCACTATTGCAATGTCCGGAAAGGTGGTAGCCCAGAAGTCTGAAAGAAAGAGCGGCAGTGGCGTTGATTCCGGCAAACGATCGGATATATCGTCAACCCTTGCGTGGAAAAATGAAAAGCAAAAGGCTCGCTGTGAAGCAAACAAGGATAATCTCAGAGAAACATTATTAAAGGCGAGGGATTTTGCATTTCAGGGCGATTCCTGTGCTGCATCTGATTACGCCAAAGAGTTTTTAGCCCTGGTTGAGACCTCTAAAAGGGAATGCCCGGCGGAATTCCTGGAAAAACATGGGTTTACTTCCCGCGTGATAAAAAATTTGAGAGCGATACATGAATTAGGGAAAAAACGTTGTAGACGAAGATATTTGGAGCATTGAGCCATTGTATCTTCCGGGCATCATAATCCGGCACGGCCTCTGTAAATTCCCTCTAATTTTTAAGGACTCCCGCTTGTGTCGATAGGCGGGAATTTTTTTTGGACATGGCCGTCACTGTGAGGTCATATCAAGGCATGGGTGAGCATTGGGATATATTTCTGGAGAATACAATATGGCTTCCAAAAATTTCTCGGATCTCAAAAAAAACATTATAGACAAAGGCTTATGCACCAGTTGCGGAACCTGTGTTGGTGTCTGTCCCGTCGGCTGTATTCATTTCGATTATGATCAAGAGGAACCGGTTCTGGAGGACTCCTGCACATCCTGTGGCGTGTGTTTTCAAGTCTGCCCGGGTGGTGAAATTCCACTTCTTGAAATGGAGTAAACATTTCTCGGAGAAATTCGATCGGCCGAGAACGAATTTCTCGGGGTTCATAGTAAGCTGCTCAAGGGATACGCCCGGGATGTGAAAATCCGCAAAAATTCGGCCAGTGGAGGTTTGACGACAGCGCTTCTTGTACATGCTCTTCAAAAAGGCGTGATTGATGGAGCTATTGTAACGGTCATGGATGGACAAAGGCCATGGAGGACAAAGCCGCTTTTGGCCAGAACACCTGAACAGATAGTGGAATCTGCCAAATCGAAATACTCCCTTTGCCCGAATAACGCGGCCCTGAAAGATGTCAAAAAGAATGAACGGTTGGCAGTGGTCGGCCTGCCGTGCCATGTGCACGGCGTAAGAAAAATTCAATTATATAGAGAGCTTTCGACGATAGCCGATAACATCGTGCTGGTTCTGGGGATCTTCTGCGGCACCAATTCCTCTTATCGGGTGACTGATACTAAGTTGCTTTCAAAGTTACACTTATAATCCATTCAAAAGCTGTGAGATTATAAACTCGCTTGGCATCATTTTCTAGCGTGGCGAGTGCCTCGACCAAGAGGTTTTCCAC